>NZ_JBHXDN010000018.1:115964-153288 GCF_042726075.1 Kitasatospora sp. NPDC127035
AGTAAGCCCTCACCCGCCCCCCCGCGACCCCCCCCCCCCCAACCCGGCCTACGGCGGCCGCCCGCGGGGGGGGGGCCGGGGCGCCCCCCCCGGCCCGCACCTCAGGTACGACGGCAGCACCGCGACACGCCCCTCCCGGGAGCCCGGGTCCGATGCTCGGCGAAAGCGCGAGTCCCGGGAAGGCCCGAATTCCTGATGGGGCGGATAACGAAATCGTATGGCCGGAACCGGGCTTGTTCCGTCAGGTCCCGGCCGTACGAGGCGAATGGACCTCACCCGATTCCGCGAACGGATATCCGGTGCACGACTATTGACAGCGCTGTTGCGCTGCCGATGTAGTTCCAGGTATCCACCCCACCCCGATTCGCCGATGACGGCCCCCTTCTCCACCGGCCCGTCGAAGCTGCTGCAGAGCCGCATCCGGCTGACCTGAGACACCCCCGTCCGGGTGCGGGCAACGTCCACACGTGTCACGCGCAACCCACCCCCGCCGACCGGGCTGCGCGCACCCACCCCACCCCCGTTCGACCACGCCCGCTTGCGGGCCGTGGTCCGACGGCATCGGTCGACACCCCCACACAGGAGAAGTCATGGACGCCTCTTCCCCCACCCTGTCCGACAGCGTTCGCGCCGAGATCAGCCGCCGCAGGGCGGTGCAGCTGCTGGGCGTCGGCGCGGCGGCGGTCGCCGCCGGCAGCGCCATGACGGGCACCGCCGCGGCGGCGGTGGCCCCGCTCCCCTCGTCGGGGCTGCGTGCGGCGGTGCTGGAGTACGCGGACCGGTGGACGAACGCCGTCGGGCTCCGAACGCTGTTGGAGCACGCCGGTTTCACCGTGATCGATCTCGACCTGACCAAGGCACCGGACGCCCAGGCCCAGGCCGTGGACCTGATCGCCTTCGGCAGTTTCACCAACGACAGCACCAACAACACCAACCCCTACGGCACCTACGTGAAGGCACACACCGACTCGCTGCGGAGATTCGTCAGGGCCGGCGGGGTGGTGCTCGACCTCGCCAAGTCCGACGAGCCCGGCGTCGGTGTCCCCTACCTGCCGATCTGGAAGTGGGACTACAACTCGACCGCGATGTTCGCGGTGCGTACCGACGCCGACTTCAACACGGTCTACCGGGTGGCCACCGCCCACCCGCTGGTCTCCGTCCTGCCGGCGGACGCCTCCGGTCAGGTGTTCGCCGGCCGCTCCGTCACCGCCAGCTGGGAGTCGCTCGGCGCCTGGAAGGAGATGCGGGTGCTCCTGGCCTGCGTCTCGGGGACGTCGGGCTACCCGGCGGCCCTGTTGGAGGGCAAGGACAAGATCGTCGCCGCGGACGGCAAGTCCTCCGTGGACGGCAAGGGCAGATACCTGGTCTCCAGCCTCACCATCGACAAGTGCTACAACACGGCCGGCGCGCCGACCCAGAGCGAGGCCGCCATCGACGACAGCCGCAGGTTCTTCAACGCCCTGACCGGGTACGTCAAGTCGGCGAAGGCCGGCAGCGCGCCCAGTCTGACGGTCACGCCGTCGCTCCAGGCGGGCCCGCTCGTCGGCCACGTGAGCGAGACCACCGCCCGGCTCTGGGCACGGCCGGGCGTGGACCCGGGGACCTACCCGACCTGGAAGTGCGAGGTGAAGGCCGGCGGGGTCGTGGTGAAGACCGTCACCGCGACCCTCTCGACCGCCAACGACAGCACCCTCCTGATGGACGTGTCGGGTCTGCAGGCGAACACGGAGTACACCTTCGACATCACGTCCGCGACGGCCGCCGCCCCGGCTGTCCCGATGAAGGGTTCGTTCAGGACCGCACCAGCGGCGGGCGCGGCTGCCAAGGTCTCGCTGGGTGTGGGCTCCTGCGCGCACAACGTGCCGAACCACCTGTGGAAGCAGGTCATGACGGAGGGCTGCGAGGGCTTCGTCATGCTCGGTGACACTCCCTACGCCGACATGGGCCTCTCCGGCGCCTCCAGTGAGCTGGACAGGGTGCGCAGGCACCACCGGGACTTCCTGGCCGTACCCGAGATCGCGAGAATGGTCTCGTCGATGCCGATCTGGGGGACGTGGGACGACCACGACTTCGCGGGAAACGACACCGACGGCCGATCGACGCTGAAGACCATGTACCGGGAGGCGTTCGTCGACTACCGCGCCAACGCGAACTTCGGCCACGTCACCGGGGGCACCGGCCTCCTGACCGGCCGGGGCCCCGGTGAGGGCATCTACACGTCGTTCCGGCGCGGCCCGATCGAGGTGTTCCTCATCGACCCGCGGTGGTTCTCCAACACCTCCACCGGGGTCTGCATGGAGACCGTCCAGTCGAAGTGGCTGAAGGACGCCCTGAAGGCGAGCACGGCCACCTTCAAGGTCCTCGCCTCGGGGATGGTCTGGTACGACAAGATCACCGCCGAGAAGGACGACTGGAACACCTACAAGAACGAGAAGCTCCAGCTCCTCGACCTCATCAAGACCGAGAGGATCTCCGGCTGCGTCATGCTCAGCGGAGACATCCACGTCTCCCGTGCGGTGAAGAACTTCGACGGGACCCCGGCCGACCCGAAGCCGGCCGGCTACGACATGTGGGAGTACGTCGTCAGCCCCGTCCACGACTGGACCATCGGTGACCAGTTCGACGTGACCACCTCCGCGGCAACCGGGCTCCCGGAGAAGACGCGGTGGACGGCGCACCCGGCGGACCCGGTGAAGTGGAGCAAGGACGCGCCGTACACCTTCCTCAAGCTGACGGCCGACACCACCGTGACGCCGGCCACGCTCACCGCCAAGTGGATCAACCGGGACGGTGCGGTGCTGCACACGCAGACGTGCACCATCACCGACCTCACCCGCCCCTGACACCCCGGTCGGCGTGGGCCCGCGGGGCGACCACGGTCCCGCGCCGACCACCCGGCCCCTCCGGATCGACAGTCAAGGAGAGACGCCCATGCTCCGCAACGGCCTGGAACCCTGGCACCTCATCGTCGTGCTCGCCGTGATCGTGCTGCTCTTCGGCTCGAAGAAGCTCCCCGAGGCCGCGCGCGGGCTCGGCAAGTCCCTGCGCATCCTGAAGGCCGAGACCAGGGCCCTGCACGAGGACACCCCGCCCGACCCCGCACCGGACACCCCCGCAGACATTTCCCAGACCGCCCCCACGGCCCACACCGCCCCGGAAACCACCGCCCCGGCCATCCCCCCGCCCAGCACCGACGCACCTGCCGGCGGCCGCACCACACCCAGCACCTCCCACTCGCACACCCCCTCCTGACCGGACCCCTACCCGGGCGCGGCCCCTCGGCCGGGCCCGGCCTCGACGCCCGGCCGCCGGTACACCCGCGGACCGGGCGTCCCCCGTGCGGCCGTGCCCCCCGCTCCGCCGACCTGCGCCGGGATGGCTACCGTGGACGCAGAGACCGAGATCCTTCCCGCCCGGGAAGGCCGCGGGCAGGACGGGAGCCGGTTGTGGACGACCGCGGTGACGGCAGGGCCTTCCTCGGCGTGCACGGCGTCGCGTTCGCGGGCCGGGAGGCTGAGCTGCGGACGCTGCTCTCCGCGGTGTCCGGGGTGCGTCCGGCGGTGGTGCTGGTGGAGGGCGAGGCGGGGATCGGCAAGTCGCGGCTGGTCGCGGAGGCGTCGGCGGTGCTGCGCGCGCAGGGTCTGCGGGTGCTGGCGGGCGGGTGTCATCCGTTGCGGGAGCCGCTGGCGTACGGCCCGGTGATCGACGCGCTGCGCCGCATCGGGCCGTGGCTGCCGCCGGCCGGGCGGCTGGGTGCCTCGGCGGGCGTGCTGGCGCCGCTGCTGCCGGACCTCGCCGGCGCGCTGCCCGAGCCGCCGCCCGACCTGCCGCCGGAGGTCTCGGTGTCCGGAGCCGGACGGTTCTGGGTGGTCTCGGCGGTGCGGACGGTGCTGGAGGCGGTGGCGCCGGCGGTCCTCGTGGTGGAGGACGTGCACTGGGCGGACGAGGCGACCCGGGAGCTGCTGCTGTTGCTGGCCCGGGACATGCCGGGCGACGTCGCGCTGGTGCTCACCTACCGGGGGGAGGAGCTGCCGGGCGGGCGGCCGGTGCTGGGGGTGCCGTTCAGGCGTCCGCCGGGCACGGGCGGGGCGGAGGTCCGGCTCGGTCCGCTGGGTGAGGCGGAGCTGCGGACGATGGCGCGGGAGGTGCTGGGCGGCGATCCGGCACCGGCCCTGGTGCGGACCCTGCTGGAACGCAGCGGTGGTCTGCCGCTGGTGATCGAGGAGGACCTGATCACCCTCGCACGGTCACCGGACGGGGCGGACACGGCGGTCCTGCGGGTGCCCCGCAGCCTCGGCGAGGTGCTGGCGGACCGGACCGGACGGCTGGGCCCCGACGCGGCGGCCCTGGTCGACGCCGCGGCCGTGCTGTCCGTCCCGGCAGGGACCGGGCTGCTCGCCGAAGCCGCCGGGCTGGACGAGGAGCGGGGCGACGCGGCACTCGTGGAGGCGCTCGACGCCGCGGTGCTGCGGCAGGTCGGTCCGGACACCTACGGATTCGCGCACGTCCTGGCCCAGGAGGCGGTCTACGCCGCCCTCCCGGGGCCGGTGCGCAACCGGACCCATCGGCGGGTCCTGGAGGTGCTGCTGGCCCAGGACCCGCCGCCGCTGGTGCAGATCGCCCACCACACCCGTGCGCTGGGGGACCGGAAGGCCTGGCTGCCCCGCGCCCGGGCCGCCGCCGACCAGGCCACCGCGGTCGGTGACACGGGTACCGCCGCCACGCTGCTGAACGAGATCATCGACCAGCCCGACCTCACCCCGCGGGAGCTCGCCCATGCCGCCTGGGCGCTCTCGTACACGGCCTCGGTCGGCACCGAGGCCGCCACCACGGTCAGGATCCTGCGCAGGATCCTGACCGTGGCCGGTCTGCCCGAGGAGGTGCGCGGCCGGATCAGGACGAGCCTCGGCGGGCTGCTGATCTACCAGGTCGGAGACCTGGCGGGCGAGCAGGAGATCGTGACCGCCCTGGCGGAGGTGGGCGACAGCACCCCGGTCACCTCGGCCCGGATCCTGAGCTACCTGGGCCTGTCGCAGACCGACCGTTTCACGCTCGCCGAGCAGCGGGACCTCGTCCGGCGCGGCTACGACCTGCTGGCCGGAGCCGAGACCCGCAACGCCCGGCCGATCATGGACGTCGCCGGCATCTTCCTGCGGGGCGTGGTGGCGGACCCGGCCCTTCCGGAGGTCCTGGCGGCGCTGCCCCGCGACGGCGAGGTGCCCGTGCTCCAGGCCACGGCCTTCAGCGTCTGCAGCATCGCCGAGACCTGGCTCTGCGTCGGGCACGACACACGGTCCGCAGGCGCCGTCGAGGAGTTGCGGGCCATGGCACCGCGCACCCACCTGCCCATGCTGGACCCCTACCTGGACACCTTCCGGGTGGTGCTCGACTGGCAGTCCGGGCACTGGGACGAGGCCGAGCGCGGACTGGCGGCCCTCCACGAGCGTCACCCGGACAACCCCCTGCGGTCCGGCGGGTTGCTGGCGGCGGTGCGGGGTCTCACCGCCGCCGCTCGGGGTCTGACCGGGCAGGCGGCCGCGGTGTTCGACGCCGCGCTCACCCGGGGACTGCACCTGGACCTGTTCGGCGCCGCCGCCGGGCGGGCCAGGCTCCACCTCGCCCGCAGCGACCCGCAGGCCGCCTGGCGGTCCCTGACCGACCCGCTCGACTTCCTGACGTTCCTCGACCGCAAGGAGGCCTGGGGCTACGCCTGGGACCTCGTCCCCACCGCCGTCGAAACCCTCCTCGCCCTCGACCGCGCCGACGAGGCCCGCGACCTGACCGAACGCCACGCCACCGCCGCCGCAGGCCGCGACGCGCCCGGCGCCGACGCCGAACAGCACCACTGCCGCGGCCTGTTGCTGGCCGCCACCGACCCGGACGCCGCGACGGCGGCCTTCGATCTCGCGGCGGCGCGGTGGAGCGACATCGGCCGCCCCTACCGGGCCGCCCTCGCCGCCGAACGCGCCGCCCGCACCCGCACCGACCCCGGTGAGACGGAGACCCGCCTCGCCGGCCCGATCGCCGCCTTCGAGCGCCTCGGCGCCACCTCCGACGCGGCCCGCTGCCACCGAGGGCTCCGCGAACTCGGCCGGCAGACCTCCAACCCGCGCGGCCGGGCCGGCTACGGCGACCGGCTCTCCCCCCGCGAGGAACAGATCCGCGACCTGCTCGCCTCCGGCGCCACCAACAAGGACATCGCCGCCGCCCTGTTCCTCTCCACCCGCACCGTCGAGAACCACGTCGCCCGCGTCCTCGCCAAGCTCCGCACCACCCGCGCCGACCTCACCGACGGGCAGGTCTGAGCCGACCGGTCTGCCGACGGCCCCCCGTACGGATCCCGCGCGCTCCTTGAGCGGAACACGGGGCCGTCGTGAGGGTCGTCGGCAGACCGGTCGGTCACCGGTACGCCCGTGCCTCGGCAGGAGCTCAGGGGAAGGGGAGCGTGCGGGCGAAGACGGTGACCAGCACCAGCACGGCGGGGAAGAGGGCGAGGAACATGGCGAACGTGTACCCCATGATGTCGCGCGCCTTCAGCCCCAGGACGGCGAGCGTGGGCAGCATCCAGAACGGTTGCAGCAGGTTGGCACTGGCCTCGCCGAGGTCGTACACGACGACCATCCAGCCCTGGTTGACCTGGAGTTGGTTGGCCGCCTCCAGGACGTAGGGGGCCTCGATCACCCACTTGCTGCCACCGCTGGGCACGAACACCCCGAGGACGCAGCTGTAGACCGCGATCATGGCCGGGTAGAAGAACTCGTTCGACACCGACACCAGCCAGCCGGCGATGGTCTTGTGCAGGCCGGTGTAGGCGATCATCCCGAAGATGCCGCCGTACAGCGGGAACTGGAGCAGGATGCCGGAGACCGCGGGCGTGCCGTCCTTGACGGCGCGGGCGAGGTTCGCCGGCCGCCAGTGCAGGACGAGCGCCAGCAGGATGAGGATCAGGTTGATGGTGTTCAGGTCGAGCGCGTTGAGCGGGCTGCCACCGGAGTTCGCGAAGCGCCGGACGAGGTACCAGGCCCCGAGCGCGAACAGCAGGACCGTGAAGACCGGGCTGTACTCGATCCACTCGCCCGGCCTGGTCCGCCGGCTGTCGTGGCGCTGCCGGTCGAGACCGGGGCCCAGGTCGATGCCGAGCTGCTCCGCGGTCTTCGCGCGTTCCGGTGAGGGGGCCAGGAACCAGGCCATGCCCACACCGATGACGAAGATGACCGCCGTGGCCACGACGCCCTGCCACAGGAAGATGGTCTCGGTGAGGGGGATCAGCCCGCTGCCCCGGCCCTCGGCGATGACCTTCTGCACGGCCGCCGGGCTCGACGTGGCGCTGGCCACCTGCAACGCGGCCGACCCGGACAGTCCCTGGGCCCACACCGTGCCGAGGCCCAGGAAGGCCATCGCGCCGAGTGCGCGGTAGTCCACGCCGGGGACCCGGCGGGCGACCTCCTTGGCGAGGATCGCGGTGAAGATCAGGCTGAACGCCCAGTTCGCGTAGGAGGTGAGCATGGCGACGGCGGCGGTGAACGCGACGGCGCCGCGCGGGGTCCGGGGCAGCGCCGCCATCCGCGCGATCAGGCGCCCGACCGGCGGGGAGGCCGCCACCGCGTAGCCGGCGATCACGATCATGGCCATCTGCAGGGTGAAGGTGATGAGGGACCAGAATCCCTGCCCCCAGGCGTCGACCAGGCCGTACCCGCTCGTCGCCCCGGGTTTGTCCGGCACACCGAGGAGGTCCTCCCCGGACACCAGTCCGAGGGCGAAGATCAGGAACGTCCCCACCAGGACGAAGCCCAGTGCGTCGGGCAGCCATTTCTCGGTGAAGGCCGTGAAGCGGAGTGCAAGCCGGGCGAGCCAGTTCTCGCCGGTTCCCGTCGTCGGACCGGGAGGCTTGGGCGCGGTCGTCGTCATCGGATCCTCGCTATCACTCCCCGGATAGGTGGCACCTGTGCCGGGCCGGTGCGGGGAGTGCGGCCGATCCTGCGTCGCCGCAGCTTCCGGGGTCAATGGTGACGAGGGTCACACCCGACCCGGGCCAGGTGTGGACGTCGGCCGCGACCGCGCCTCGATGCCCGGAACGTCTCCCGCGGCACGGTGTGCGCGCCTTCGTCTTCGAGAAGCTGCGGGGCATCCAGGGGGTGCGGTCCACCCGGACGCTGACCGTGGTCGAGGAGGTCGTGGACCGGCCCGGCATCGTCCCCATCGAGTGACGCCCCGTCGGCCGCTACCGCGCCAACTCCGCCTGCCGCGGCTCCGGGATGCGCGGGGCAGCCGGTCGGGGGCCTCCCGGCACGGCGGACCGGACGGCGGCCGGTGCCGGAACTCCGCGCAACTCCCGGGCCGTGGCCCGGAGTACGGCGAGCAGGGCGAGCAGCATCAGCATGCCGTGGGCCGGCATCGACAGGTAGGGCGCCACGGCGGGGGCGATGAACGTGAGGTAGCTGCCGAGGGACGACGCCTGCACCAGGATCGGGAGGTACCAGAGCCGGTGGGGGCGGTGGAAGGCGACGATCACACTGAGCACGTCGGCGACGTAGAAGTAGCGCTCGTGCATGGACGGCAGCAGGAACGGCACCGCGATCGCGGAGGTGGTGGCCAGCAGCAGGACGGTGGCGGGTGTGAGCAGCGGTCGTCCGTCCCGCTCCACCGCACTGCCGGCCCGCCGGACGGACCGCACCGCCAGCCCGACCAGGACCAGGACCGTCGCACCCGCGATCAGGACCCCGACGCTCCGTACGGCACCCTCCGCGGTCTGCGGCACGGAGACGAACTGGTAGACGGACGGCGCGTTGAGCGTGAGCTGCGTGTACGTGCCCGTCTGCCGGGTGTACACCGTCAGCAGCTTCCACGGGTCGGCGCCGAGCAGGAGGGCGGGGACGTCGAGCGCCAGGTAGACCGCCGGAACGGCCAGCAGACTCGGCCAGGGGATCCGCTTCACCAGGACGAGTACCAGCAACAGGGGGAAGAGGAAGACCGCCTGGAGCTTGAACGCCAGCGCGATCCCGAAGAACGCGCCGGCCCACCAGGGCCGGTCCCGGAGCAGGTGGTACAGGCCGCCGACCAGGAAGGTCGTGAAGATCGCATCGGCCTGGCCCCACCAGCCGCTGTTGATGACGACGGTGGGGAGGAGGAGGACGACCACCGCCGCTCCGAGGACGGGCCGGAGCCGCCGGGGCCGGCGCAGGGCGACGATGCGGAACGTGTACGACGCCAGCGCCAGGTCGAACAGGATCGAGAACCACTTGATGCCCGCCAGCGCCGGCACCGGCAGGTAGGTGAGCGCGGCCATGAGGTAGAGGTACGGGGCGTTGTAGTCGGAGAACTCCATGTCGCTGAGGGCGGCGAACCCGCCGTTCTCCGCGATGTACCGGTACCAGGGGCCGAGGAAGTAGAAGTAGTCCGACGACTCGCCGTCCAGCAGGAGGATCCTGCACAGGAGCGCGGCCCCCACCGCCGTTGTCGCGGCGAGGGTGAGGACCGTCGGGTCGGTCGCGCGACGGCGCGGCTCGGCGGTTGAGTCGGACATCGGACTCCGTTCGGGTCGGTGCGGTGCTCGGTACGGCGTGTGCGGGAAGGGGGAGGGCACGTCGCGAGTCCGGCCCCGGCCCCACCCGGACCCGGGGTGGGGGCGGAGCGGACCGGGGCCGGGTCCGTACGACCCGGCCCGTCGCGTCCGTCGGCCCGCCCCGCCCCGCCCCGCCCCGTCACGAGCGGCGGGCAGGTCTCACACCTTTCGGTGAGTCCTGCGGGCGGCGGTCCTCGTACGGAGGCGGTAGGCGAGGAGGAGGCCGGCGACGAGCAGCGCCCCGCCGGTGGCCAGGACGAGCGGTGTCCGGTCGGAGGGGCCGGTCTCCGCCAGGGGGCGCCCGTCGTTGTCCGTGTCCGTGTCCGTCTCCGCCGGGATGTCCTCCACGGGCCCGGGCGTGGCTCCGGGCGTGGCTCCGGGCACCGCCGGTCCGGATGCGGTGGCCGGGGCGGAAGGCTGTGCCGACGGCGGCTCCTGCGCCGATGCCGATGCGGAGGGTCGGGCGGTCGGCGGCGACGTCGCGGGCTTCGGGGACGCGGGGGAGGCCGGCGCGGTGGCGGACGGTGCCGCGGCGGACGGCGTGCCGGGGGAGGCCGGTGCGGTGGGGGACGCTGCGCCGGGGGCCGTCGGTGCGGCGGAGGACGGTGCGGCCGTCGGCCTACCGGGGACCGGAAGGCCCGGGGTGATGGAGACGTCGTCGTAGTAGACGACCACCGGCGGCGTCCCGCCGCTCACGTTCCCCTTCGATGCCTTCCAATTCGGCCGGTACAGACCGATCTTGTGATACGGGGCGGTGTCCTGGTGGTAGCTGTTGGGCCCGAGGTGCGATCCCACCTGGGCGCCGTCGAGCCGGGCGGCGATGGAACCGGGCGTGGCCGCGGTGGACCAGGTGATGTCGAAGGCCCACTGGTTCCAGCGTCCGAGCCGGACGGGACCGAGGTCGTACCTGACCTCGTTCACCGGCTCGGAGCCCGCCTTCCAGTGGACGAGCATGAGCCACCGGTCCGCCCTGACCGCGAGGACGACCGCCGGGATGGTGTCCGTTCCGCCGTGCCATTGGGACACGATGGTCTGGGCCTCGTAGGAGATCCATTCCTGCGGCAGGTAGTTGGAGAAGGTGTAGCGGTAGCTGCCGTACGGCAGGCGGCTGGTGGCTATCTCGGATCGGTAGGACCTGCCGTCGTCGGGCAGGGTGAACCGGGCGGCCCTGCCGGTGTGGCCACCGGGGGCCGCCACGACGTCCACCGCGCCCTCGCCGTCGATGCCCTTGCGGGGCCACACCGTGGTGCTGCCGGACTCGAAACCGTCACTGAAGGGGACGGCGGTGGACGCTGCGGTCGCGGTGGAGCCGGCGGACGCGGCTCCCACCGCCAGCACGGCCGCCAGGATCGCACCGACCCGACGGCTGTGGCTGTGACGCTGGAACATGAACCATCCAGGAGCAGAGGCGCGACGGCGACCTTGCGAGGTCGCGGTCCACGGCGAGGAACTGAGCGGAAGTGCCGGCTCTCCTGCGCGTGCTTGCTTCGGTGAGAGCCGGTTGCCACTACATGAGCGCCGCGTTGCTTCCCCGTCCCGGTCCGACACCGGTTCGTTATCAAAGCCTCCTGCGCCCCGCTGCCCGGCCGGCACTCCGGCAAGGGGCATTAATGATGCAAACACCTTGACACTGGAATGTCGCAGCCACAGGATCGGCGTGCAGAGGCATCGGACACGGAGCGGAAACCGCACCGCCGTACTCCGACGCGTTCTCGGATACCCCGGACCTCGCAACGCGTCGTGGAGGCACCCTCGCCGGGGCAGGACCTTGCCGGTTGAAGCCTCGATCGGACCCTTCGGCATCCGCGCGGCCGCACCGACGGCTGTCCGTGGAGGTAGCCGGGTCAGCAGCATGTCGGCCGGCCCCGCGCCGGTGTCACGCACCACCCTCGCACCGCCCCTTCCCGCGCAGAGTCGCGCGTACCCCTGGAGCGTTCATGTCCACGAGCCCGCACCGCCGTACGGTGCCCGCCGCCACCTGTCTCCTGCTCACACTCGCCCTGAGCACCGCGTGTTCCACCGGTCAGAAGTCGTCCTCCTCCGGGGCGGGTGCCCCGGTCGCTCCGGTGAGCGGCAAGATCTCGATGACCTACCTGCAGAAGCAGGGCGATCAGGAGTACTTCGTCGGAGAGGCGGCCGGGGCGAAGGCCAGGGCCGCCGAGCTCGGCGTGGACCTCAAGGTGGTCAACCTCGGCAACGACGCGAACAAGACCGTCAGCGAAGTCCGGTCCGCCATCGCGCAGAAGACCAACGGCCTGATCGTCGTCGTCCCGGATCCGGCGGTGGGCCCCCAGGTCGTGCAGGCGGCCAGGGACGCCAAGGTCGCACTGCTGACCTCCGACGACCAGATCTGTGCCACCGGTCCCGATCCGGCGGGCTGCGCGCCGGGGGACATGGTGCCCCGGATCGGCTTCAGCGGCGAGCAGATGGGCAGCGAGGTCGGCAAGCGCGCCGCCGAGGAGTTCGGCAGGTCGAAGTGGAACCCGGCCGAGACCCGGAGCATCTCCGCCTGGAAGCAGGATGTCACCGTCTGCACCTCCCGGGTCAAATCCGCCAAGGCCGCCTTCCTGAACGGCGGCGGTACCGGAGTGCAGAACATCGACGTCGCCACCGACAACACCCCCACGGGTGCCCAGGACAGGATCGCCGCCGTCGTCACCGCCAACCCGAACGTGAAGCACTGGGTGATCTGGGGCTGCAACGACGAGAACGTCCAGGGCGGCGTCACCGCCCTGGAGAACGCCGGCTTCAAGGCCGACCACGTGATCGGCGTGGGCCTGGGTGCCTACCTCGCCTGCAAGAACTGGGGCTCCGGCAAGCCGTCGGGCATGCGGGCCGCCCTGTTCATCAACGGCAAGGACGTCGGGGCACTGGCCGTCCAGACCCTGTACGACAGGCTGAAGAGCGGCAAGGAGATGCCTGCCGAGGCGTTCGCCCCCACCACCATGGTCGACGCCGCCACCTTCAGGAACAGCGGCGTCACCTGCAACTGACTTGCCAAGACCCGTAACTGACGTTCCGTCACCCCTAACGGCAACGGCCGACCACCCCGGTCGCCGGTCGGCCGAGGTACGGCCCGGACCGGCCCCCGACGACCCTCGGCCGGCCGCCCGGAAACCTTGCTGCTCGGGAGCACACACCTCCCCCCACCCAGGAGATCCGCATGCATCGTTCCATCCTGCCGTGGAGCCCGACGGCTCCGCGGGATCCCTCCTCCACCAGGCCTCGACCGGGGCGTGGTCGCTCGGCGCTGCTGTCCGCGGCGGCCGTCGTCGCCGCGCTCGCCGCGCCCCTGCCGGCGCAGGCCGCGCCCACCGAGACGGTCGTCGACGTGACGGCGTTCGGTGCCGACCGGACCGGCACGCGGGACAGCGCCGCAGCGGTGAAGGCGGCCCTGCGACAGGCCAGGACCGTGCAGGGACCGGTGCGGGTGCTGTTCCCCCGCGGCACCTACCAGATCTACCCGGAGCAGGCCGAGACCCGGGAGCTGTACCTCTCCAACACCGTCGGCGCCGACCAGACGTACCGGGACAAGCGCATCGGCATCCTCATGGAGGACATGCGCGACGTCACGATCGACGGCGGCGGCTCGCACCTGCAGTTCCACGGCCTGATGACCGCCTTCGCCGCCATCCGCTCCCAGAACGTCACGGTGCGGGGCTTCAGCTTCGACGTCACCGCCCCGAAGGTCGTCGACGCCACCGTCAGCGAGACGGGCGTCGCCGACGGCCGCGCCTACCGGGTGCTGAACATCCCGCCCACCAACGGCTTCACCGTGGTGAACAACCAGGTCACCTGGCTCGGAGAGAAGAGCCCGGCCACCGGACAGCCCTACTGGTCCGGCGTCAACGGCATGAGGTACACCCAGCTCCACGACCCGGCGAACACGAGCACCTGGCGCGGCGCCAACCCCCTGTTCACCAACGTGGCGTCGATGACGGCGCAGGCGGGCAACAAGCTGCGCATCGACTACACGAGTGCGGCTCCGCCGACCGACCGGGGTCTGGTCTACCAGATGCGGGAGGACACCCGCGACACCGCGTCCGCGTTCTTCTGGGAGTCCAAGGACGTCACCGTGCAGGGGCTGAAGGCCCGCTACCTGCACGGCTTCGGCTTCCTCGGGCAGATGAGCGAGAACATCACCATCGACGGCAACGACTTCCGCACCGACCCCGCCACCGGGCGCAGCACGGCGGGGTTCGCGGACTTCGTCCAGATGTCCGGCATCAAGGGCGCCGTCAACATCAGGAACAACGTGTTCGACGGTGCGCACGACGACGCGATCAACATCCACGGCACCTACGTCGAGGTCACCGGACGGTCCGCGGACGGCAGGACGCTCACCCTCGAATACAAGCACCACCAGACGGCCGGGTTCCCGCAGTTCTACCCCGGCGACAGCGCGGAGATCGTGGACAAGCGGACGATGGCGACCGTCCCCGGCGCCACCGCCCGGGTCGTGTCGGTCGACGGCCCGACGGGCCGCGACCACAACAAGCCCCTGACCACCATGAAGGTCACCTTCGACCAGGCCGTCCCCGCCTCCGTCACCCCCGGGAACTTCGTGGTGGAGAACACCACCTACACCCCCACCGTCGACATCAGCGGCAACACCGTCGTCAACATCCCCACCCGCGGCATCCTGGTCACCACCCGCAAGCCCGTCGTCATCAGGAACAACACCTTCGACGGCACCCGGATGGCCAGCATCTTCATCTCCTCCGACGCCAAGGAGTGGTACGAGTCCGGCCCCGCCCAGGACGTCCTCATCACCAAGAACACCTTCCTGCGCCCGGCGGGCCCGGTGATCCTGGTCGAGCCCACCAACGAGGTCCAGGACGCCGGCAACCCGGTGAGCCGCAACATCCGCATCCAGGACAACGACTTCAGGATCGGCGACGTCCGCCTCCTCGACGCCAAGAGCGTCGGCGGCATCACCTTCGAACGCAACGACGTCCGCCGCCTCGACCGCAACACGGCGTTCGCGGCCGAGACGACCACGACGTGCCTGGCGCCGGGCGCCACCGGCACCGTTCGCACGGTCGCCGGCGCGGCACCCTACACGACCCCGCTGTTCAAGTACCGCGCCTCCTCCGGCGCCCTCGTCAAGGACAACGACTTCGACAACGGGCTGAACCTGCGCGCCGAGCTGAACGCCACCGACGCCGCCCAGGTCGCCACCGACGACGTCACCACCAACGGCACCAACAGGATCCTGCCCCTGCTGCCGACCCTCACCTACACCAGCAGCAACCCCGCCGTCGCCACCGTCGACTCCTCCGGAAAGGTGACCGCCAGGGCCACCGGCACCGCCGTCATCACCCCCGTCACCACCAGTCAGCTCGGCGACACCACGGGCAAGCCCGTCACGGTCCAGGTCGGCTGCGCGGTGCCGGCGACCTTCCGCACGATGACCGTCGCCGGGACCGGAGACGTCGTCGACGTGAGCGGGAGCAGCCTCGCCGACCACGCCCCGGTCATCCGCCGACCGAACGCCGACGCCCCGAACCAGCGCTTCGAGTTCCGGCCGCTGGCCGACGGCTACGTGCGCATCGTCAACCAGAACAGCGGCAGGGACCTGGCCGTGCTGAACGCGTCCCGGACTGCCGGAGCCAAGATCATCCAGCACGCCTACGCACCCGGCGCCGACACCAACGACGAATGGCGGCCGGAGGACGCCGGCAACGGCCGCGTGCGCGTCGTCAACCGCCTCAGCGGCCTCTACCTCACCGCCGGCGCCACCCAGGGCAGCCAGTTCGAGCAGCGACCCTACGACGGGAGCGGCCTCCAGACCTTCGTCCTCGGCTGACGTTCCGTCGATCGACGTGCGGCGGCCCCCCGAAGTCCGCTGGCGTGACGACCGCGGGCCCGGCGTGGCGGGTGGCGACGGCACGGCGGGCCCGCTCGCTAGCCCAGATCGTGCGGGCTGGAGAGCCAGGGCGACTGCCAGGTGGTGCGGCCACGGTCGTGCGCGGGCCCCCAGGACCCCCGCTCGTACGGCACGGGTGCGGGCGGGTGGTCGACCAGGGGCTGGATGACCCGCCAGGTCTCCTCCACGACGTCCTGGCGGGTGAACAGGGAACGGTCACCGGTCAGGGCGTCGTTGAGGAGCCGTTCGTAGGGCTCGGGGGGCTTGCCGAGCTCGGCGGCGAAGGACAGGCCCAGGTGGACGGGCCTGGCCGAGTGGCCGGAGGCCTCCTTCGAGAGCATGCCGAGCCGCAGGCCCGGGTCCGGGTCGATCCGCAGGACCAGCTCGTTGGGGGCGGGGTGCTCGGGCTGCTCCAGGAAGGCGAGCCGGGGCGGGCGTCTGAAGACCACCCGCACCTCGGTGGCCCGGGCTGCCAGTGCCTTGCCGGCCCTGATGGCGAACGGCACCCCGCTCCACCGCCAGTTGTCCACCTCCAGGCCCAGCTCGACGTAGGTCTCGGTCACCGAGCCCGCCCTGACGCCGGGGACGTCCAGGTATCCCTCGTACTGGCCGCGCACGCAGTGGGTCGGATCGACGTCGGCCATCGCCCGGAAGACGTCGGCCCTGCGATCCCAGAGGGCTTCCGACCCTGGGCCGACCGGCGCCTCCATCGCGATCAGGGCCAGCACCTGCAGGAGGTGGTTCTGGACCACGTCGCGCAGTGCGCCCACCGGGTCGTAGAACGCCCCCCGGTCCTCGACGCCGAAGTCCTCGGCCATGGTGATCTGGACCGCGGCCACGTGGTCGCGGTTCCACACCGGTTCGAGAAGCGCGTTGGCGAACCGCAGGAACTGGATGTCCAGCACGGGCTGCTTACCGAGGAAGTGGTCGATCCGCAGGATCCGGTCCTCGGGAAGCACCCGGTGCAGGCGCGCGTTGAGGGCCCTGGCGGAGGCCAGGTCGTGGCCGAAGGGCTTCTCGAGCATCACCGTGGCGTGCGCCGTGAGGTTCGCCGCGGCCAGGGCCTCCACGACCGGGGCGAACAGCGAGGGCGGGATCTCCAGGTAGAAGAGCGGCTTCCCGGCGCCCTCCAGCAGGCCGGCCAGCGCCCGGTACGTGGCCGGGTCGGTGAAGTCGCCCTGGAGGTAGGACAGCCGCCGGGCCAGCCGGTCGAAGACCTCGGCCGACACGGCCTCGCCGGTCGTCCGCAGGGCCTCGCGCAGGGAGGAGACCAGGTGGTCGTGCGACCAGTCGTCGAAAGCCACGCCGATGACCGGGCAGTCCAGGAGTCCGGCCGCTTCCAGGCGGTAGAGCGACCGGAAGGTCATCTTGTGCGCGAGGTCGCCGGTGATACCGAAGATCACCAGGGCATCGGCGGTCACCGCTGCGCCCCCCGTCGCACGGATCCCCGCCCGGGCCGCGGGCCGGGGCGGGGCACGGTGGCGCCGTCGACGCGGCCGGCGTGGCCCGCCGCCGGGCGGAGGAGCACGGACGGTCCGGTCCGGGCCCGCGGGTGGGCGCCGAGCGACTTCCTCCGCTCCCGGGTCCGCACGGTGGCCGCCCCGGTGCGATCACCGCCGAGGCCCAACAGACGGGTGCGAACCCGCCCCGATAGACGATTGCTCATGAAAGGGACGATATAGCCCATAGCGCCGATCCTGCTGGCGCTGCGGTTCAAGTCGCCGGGCCGCCCCACGTGCCGCACTCACCGTGCGGCGCGCACGCCGTGGCCGGGACGGGGCCGCGCTCGCTCCCTGCGGCGCCGGGAACCCGCCGGCCCGCAACCCCGGCCATGACCGGTGGCCGAGTTCCTCGGCCGGGGCGGCCGTCGAGCCGTCGCCGCGGAGGTTGGGCCCGGTGGCCGCGTCGGAGGTCTCGGTGAAGTGCCTGCGCTTCTGCTCGCGGTGCCGGCCCCCGCGCCGGTCAGTGCTTGTGGCTGTCGCCCGGACGGGCGGAGGTACTGCCGCTCGGGGTCGGGGTCGGGGTCGGGCCGGGCCGGGTGGTCGAGCCGCTGACTCCGGGCGTGGTGGCGGCGTCCGTCGAAGGCGCGGGTTCGGCCGGGCTGTCGGCGGACTCGTCGGCGCCGTGGCTGTGCCCGCCTCCGCCGGCCGATTCGGCCGTGAGGTCGGCGGCGAGACCGCGCAGTCCGAGGAAGGCGACGGCGGCGGTGATCGCCACGGCTGCGCCGGTCAGTCGGATGATGCTGCGCCAGCGGGCGGCGTCGTGGCGCAGGACGTAGGCGATGAAGGAGACCACGAGGCCGGCGGGGATGAGCCACGTGCCGCGGTCGGGGAAGTCCTCGAAGTGCTGGAGACCGCCGCTGAGCATGCCGATGCCGAACGAGAGGGCGAGGGAAGCGGCGACCACGGCGGCGATCCTGGCGGCGTTCGGCCGGTTGCGGGCGAGGACGAACTCGTTCATCAAGGTGCCGAAGAGGAAGACGGCGGCGGCGATGAGCCCGGTGAGTCCGTAGCGGGCGGGGTCGAGCGGGTAGTGCACGACGGCCCCGCTGATGAGGCCCGCACCGACGAAGGTCGTGATGTAGCCGAGGTAGCCGTTCAGCAGGAGCGGCTTGCGGGCGGCTCGTCGGCGCCCGCGTTCGCCGGACGCCGCGGGGGACGGCCGGGCGGAGGCGGACATCTCCGTTCGGGGCCGCGGGACGGGTGGCCGGTCGTGCGGACCGGCGGGGGCCGGGTCTGTGGCCCGGTCAACCGGGTAGTGGCCCGGAGCTGCACCGTATCCGTGCGGGGGCCGGTGCCGGTACGGCGGGTTCGAGCCTGCGGGCGCCCCGGGTGAGGGCGCGGCCGGAGGGTTGGCGAGGTAGGGCTGGGACATCAAGGGCCTTTCGGCGCGCGCCGGAGACGGGGTCGGCCCGGTGCGGGAGCAGGGGACAGGACCCCCGTTTCCGAGATCGGAGCTGGGGTGGCGGGCGCGAGTGAGGGGTGGGTGGGCCGGTCGGGCGAGCCGGTGGCGTACCCCGGTGGCGGGGCCGGGAGCCGGTGGGGAGACGGCCGTTACCAGGCGGTCCAGGGGAGGTTCCAGCCGCTGAGGCCGTTGTCGGGTCTGACCTGGCCGCCCTTGGAGTTGACGACCTTGACGACGTCGCCGATCAGCGACTGGTTGTAGAACCAGCCGGCATCGGAGTTCTCGCTGCCGCCCTTGACGTCGCGGATGCCGATGCAACCGTGGCTGGTGTTGGTCCTGCCGAAGGAGTCGGCCCAGTAGTTGCCGTGGAGGAAGGTGCCGGAGCTGGTGAGCCTGATCGCGTGCGGGACGTCGGCGATGTCGTACTCGGCGCCGAGGCCGACGGTGGCGGAGTTCATCCGGGTCACCCTGGCCATCTCGGAGATGACCATGGTTCCGGCCCAGGAGGCGTACTCGGGTGCGCCGGTGGTGATCGGCAGGCTCCTGACGGTCTGTCCGTCGCGTTCGACCGCCATCTGCAGGCCCATGGCGTCGGCGGTGCTGATCTGGCTGCGGCCTATCTCGAACGGTTCGTCCTTGGTGAGGGTGCCGTAGACGCCGGGCGAGCTCTGCACGCCGTCGAGGCGGTACTTGACGGTCACCCTGGTGCCGGGCTTCCAGTAGTCCTGGGGGCGGAAGTCGAGTCGCCGGTTGCCGAACCAGTGGCCCTTGACCTCGACCGGCGGATCGGTGTCGAAGGTGATCGCCCGCTCGACCGCCTTGGTGTCCTTGACGGGCTTGGTGAAGGTGACGGACACGATCATGCCGACGCCGTAGGTGGCCTTGTCGGTGATGTTGTCGCTTGCCGAGAAGGTGCTGCCGGGGGAGAGCGTGGTGAAGGTGGTCGTGCCCGCGGCCTCCACACCCTTGGCGTCCTTGGCCAGCGCGGTCACCGAGTACCTGGTGCCGGTGTCGAGGTGGCGGGCGGGCGTCCAGGAGGTGCCGTCGGTGGTGACCGTGCCTGCGACCTCCTTGCCGTCGTCGTCGGTCACCTTGACGGCACTCAGTGTGCCCTGGGCGACGGCGACCTTGAGTGCGCCGCTGGTCGACACCCCGGTCGCGCCGTCCTCCGGCGAGATGGTGAGGGCTGCGGCGGACGCCTCGACCGCTCCCGGACTGCTTGCGACGGCCGACGGCCTTGAGCTCGACGGCTTCGAGTTCGCCGGCATCGCGGACTCGCCGGTGCCGGTGCCGCTGCCCGAGTTGCCGCAGGCGGCGACCAGCGTGAGCGCGGCCGCTGCCAACGTCGCGACCAACCCCCGGCGTGCGGCTCCGACCGCGCCCGCTGATTTCACCTTCATGTCCCACCTGGTCCCTTCGTTCGCCGGAACACAACTGCTAATTAACTTAGTAGACATGGTGCGCGTGTCGGCGGTTCCGATGGTTCTGCTCGGATTCCTCCGACGGGGCGGAGGGGGTCTCGTGGGGCGCGGCGGTCGGCGTCGCGGGAGTGCCCGGCTGTCGCTTGCGCGGGCGTCGCCATCGATGACGAGCCCTCTCCCGTGGCGTGCCTGTCCGGGCCGGGCGGCGACGCGGCGACACGCCGGCGGTGCCCCCCGGGGGGTAGGAGCACCGCCGGGTGCTACTAAGTAGCTTAGCTGATAGCGGGAGGGTCCTTCGGCGCCGAGGGTGGCGGGACGACTGCGCAGGCGGCCGGCGGGGCCGGCGGCCCCGATGTCGGCCGGCTGCTCGGTGGTGAGCCGCCCGGGGCCTGCCCGGGTGGCGGTCCCCGGCCCGCGCGTGCCCGACGGGCGTCAGCCGGTCAGCATCTTCTGCAGGGTGGCGACCTCGGCGGTCTGCCCCTGCTTGATGGTCTCGGCGAGTCGCTTGAGTTCGGCGTCGCCGCCCTTGGCGGCCTCCTCCGCGGCCATCCGGACGGCACCGTTGTGGTGCTCGATCATCAAGGTCAGGAACTGCCTGTCGAACTCGGTACCGCTCGCAGCCTTGAGCTTGTCCATGTCGGTGGTGGTCGTCATCCCGGATGCGCCCCCGTGGTTCATGGCGGCCGCGGTCGGCCTGCTGCGGTCGGTGAGCCACTTGGTCATGGTCGCGATCTCCGGGTCCTGGGTCGCGGCGATCTTCGCGGCGACTTCCTTCACGCGTGGGTCGGCGGCCCGGGTCGCCGCCAGCTGGGCCATCTCCACGGCCTGCCGGTGATGCGGGATCATCATCTGGGCGAACATCACGTCGGCCTCGTCGGCCGCGGCGCCCGGTCCGGACGACCCGGCGCTGCTCGGGCCCGTGCCGGTCATGTCGTGGCCGCCGCTGCCGCAGGCGGTGAGGGTGGCGGCTGCGGCCAGAGCGGCCAGGGAGAGGCCGACGGTCCGGGTGAGGGGCTTCATGGCGCGATCCTTCGTCGTTGGTGGCGGGGGCTCGCGATGCTCCGGGAGCCTCGCTCGACCCCGGGCCGAGCACGGGTGCCCTTTGAACGAAGGAACTTAGTAATTGCGTGGTGTGTCCGGCAACCTCACGCCGTTGTGAGGTGTGGCACGCCCGTGGGTGCGTGGCTCAGCCGGCGACCGAACCGCAGGCGAACAGGAACGGCATCATCGGCGCGGCGAGCGCGAGGGCCGCGACGGACGTCCGGGCGAGCGGGTGCGGGGACTTGGCCGGGTGCAGGAGGCGCGTCACCCGGGCGACGACCGTCGAGCCACCTGCGCCGAGGCCGAAGCCGGGTACCTGGCCGGCGGCGACCTCGCACATGGCGCCGGCCAGGGTGCGCGGCGGGTGGGCGAGGACCGCGCGGTCGTCGGCCACCATCTCCAGCAGGGTGGCGATCTCGGCGCGGGCACCGATCGCGAGCGGCAGGCCGGGATAGGCGCGGGTGAACGCGTCGGCGGCGCCGGTGACCAGGTGGTGGCGGCCGCTCAGGTGGGCCCGTTCATGCGCGAGTACGGCCTGGAGCTGGGGCGGGGTGAGCGCCTTGAGGGCGCCGCTGGTGAGGACGATCCGGCGGGACCGCCCCGGCAGGCAGTAGACCGCGGGCGTGCCGTGGTCCAGCACGGTGGCGGCGAGGCCGGGCTCGCGCCGAGCCACCAGATCGAGCATCGCGCCGTGCCGGCGGCGGTGGCGCCGTGCGCGCAGCACGACGGCGGCGAACCAGCCGGCCGGCCACAGGGCGACGACGAGCGGGGCGGCCATCTGCGCGGAGTCGACCGCGGTCCCCAGGTCGGCCGCCCCGGCGACGCCACAGGCGTGGAGAATTCCGAGCACTCCCCGGTGCAGGTGCGCCTCCGGCACCACGAGGTGATGCACCACGAGGGTCAGGGAGGCGCTGAAGGACACCATCAGGCCGAGCCAGAGGGCGACGGCCAGCCCGGGTGCGCGGTACGGCCATCGTGCCCGCCGGAGCAGTCGGGGGACGCCCAGCCCGACGAGCAGGGTGTAGGCGGCGAGGAGCGCGGTCGAGGTCACGGCTGGTCCGGCACCGGCTTCGCGTCGAGCAGGCCGCGGATCACCTCGAGCTCGTCGGAGGAGATCTCCTCGATGAAGTGGGCCAGCGCCGCCGGGCGGTCCCGGCTGGAGCCGAGCGCCTCCTGCATCAGCGCGGCGGTGTACTCCTCGCGGCCGAGGGTCGGCCGGTAGAGCCAGGCCCGGCCCTGCTTCTCGCGGGTGAGGATGCCCTTCCCGTGCAGGATGTCGGCGACGGTCATCACCGTGGTGTAGGCGACGGGGCGTTGCCGGTTGATGTCGTCGACGACCTCCCGCACGGTGGCGGGTCGGTTCCACGTCCACAGGCGGTCCATGATCTCCGCCTCCAGGTCACCCAACCGACGCACAGCCTGCCCACTTCCCCGAGGATCCCGTTGGTAGCCCCCCATGCTAGACCGCGAGGTCCGTGCGGTGGGGTGCCGGGCGACGGGGCGGCCGTCCGGCGGTACTGCCGAGGTCCAGGGGGTTGCGGAACCCACCCACCAATCTACTAAGTTTATTCGCACCTGTCGGGGGCCGTGCCCGCGGCGGCCTCTTCGCCCGCACTCGCGTGGGCGCGTCACACACGTCGAAGGAGCGCGCCGAACGATGGGATCGCACCGCAAGCCGAACCCGCCGGGTCGGGCCCGGATGGCCGTCCTGACCACCGCGATGGCCGGCACCGCGGCCCTGGCCTCCACCGTCGGCGCCCACGCCGAGCCGGCGCCCTCACTCGACGCGGTCAAGGCCCGGGTCGAGGCGCTGAACGAGGAGGCCGAGGCGTCGATCGAGACGTACAACGGCTTCAAGGAGAAACAGCAGCAGCTCCAGGCCGGGGCCAACCGGATACAGGAGCGGGTCGCCGACGGGCAGGCCGCGTTGAACGGGCTCAGGACCGAACTCGGTGTACTGGCCGGCGAGCAGTACCGCAACGGCGGGGTCGACCCCGCGGTGCAGCTCATGTTCAGTTCCAGCCCCGACTCCTACCTCACCCGGGCCTCGATGCAGGGCCAGGTGGCCGTGTCGCAGACCGAGCTGCTGAAGCGGCTCCAGGGCGAGCAGCGCCGTCTCGACCAGGACCGCGCGGAAGCCGCGGTCTCCCTCGCCCAGCTGGAGGTCACCGACGCCGCGCTGGCCGCCGAGAAGAAGGGGATCCAGGACAAGCTCGCGCAGGCCCAGGCGCTGCTCAACAAGCTCAGCGCGGCGGACCGGGCCAAGGTCAACGCCCAGGAGGCCGCCGCCCGCGCCTCCCCGGCCGGTGGTCGCAGGGAGCCGGCGCCCGCCTACCAGGGCCCGGTCACGGGTCGTCCCGCGGAAGCGCTCACGTTCGCCTACGCCCAGCTCGGCAAGCCCTACGTGTGGGGTGCCACCGGCCCTTCGGGCTTCGACTGCTCCGGTCTGACCGGCGCGGCGTGGAAGGCGGCCGGGGTCTCCCTCCCACGGGTCTCCCAGGCGCAGTGGAACGCCGGCCGGCGCATCGCCCGGGCCGACCTCCAGCCCGGCGACCTGGTCTACTTCTACTCCGACCTGCACCATGTGGGCATCTACATCGGCGACGGCAAGATGATCCACGCCCCCCGCACCGGCAAGAACGTCGAGATCCTCCCGATCGACAGCATGGACGGCCCGGTCATGGGCGGCACGCGCCACTGAACCCGTCGCGTCGTCGGTTCCGATTCGATCTGCCGGTAGCCGGGCAAGCCGTCATCGACCTGAGGCCGCGGGTGGTGGGCGCCCGGAGAACCCTCGGCGTCGTCGGGGCTGCCCCGGCGGCCGACGACGGGCAGCACGGGGCCGTGACGGCGGCGACGCCTGGTCGCCGCCGTTTCACGCACCCGGGGCCGTCACACGCCCTCGGGCTTCCATTCCTGGCTTGTACCGCCACCGGCGGGTGACTGGACGATCGCGGCGGCGCTGGTGGTGGACCCGCTCCGCACGTCCGCGCAGAGTCCGCTCCTGACGTTGACCAGGCGGTAGTAGCCGTCGGTGCTCGCCGGAACGAGCCGCCACCACTGGTTGCCGCTGTTGGTGTCCGACCACTGGTGGAGGGCCTTGCCGACGGTGCCGGAGGCGCCCGGGTCCTCCAGCACCTTGCCGCTCCTGACGCTGGACAGGCGGAAGGAGCCGTCGTGGTCCGGCAGCAGCCTCCACCTCTGGTTGGTACTGCCGGACCAGGTGTACTGGATGACCTGGGCGCCGTCGGTGCTGGAGCCTCCGAAGACGTCCATGACCAGGCCGCTGTTGCGGTTCACCAGCTTGAACTCGCCGGTGAGCAGCCCGACGGTGATCGTGGTGCCGGTGCCGGCGGTCAGCGTCACGACCCGGGCGTGGTTGCCGAGCGGCGACGCGGCGACCCTCGCGCCGGTGCTGACGGAGGTGATGCCGCGCCGGCAGATGAACGTGATGTTCTGGTCGATGTCGGAGGTGAGATGGACGGTGGCCGTGCGGGCGGCGGTGTCCCAGGACAGCGACCGGACGGTGATGCGGTTGCGGCCGCGGACACCCCTGATGCTGCCCTTCGCCAACTGGTCGGGAAGAGCGGGGAGGATCTCCAGGACACCGGGGCGCGAGTAGACCAGCGCTTCACCGAGGATGGCGGGGACGGCGTTGGCGGCGTCGCAGTTGTAGACTTCGAGGCCGGGGTTGTGGGAGGTCATCAGCGACCGGAAGACCATGTTCCTGCCGTAGATCTTCAGCAGGTTGGCGTAGACCCCGGGGCCGTCCTTGAGACGGGCGCGGGCCAGCGCGCGGTGCAGGCTGCCGTGGGCCGAGTAGTTCTCGTCACCGCGCTTGTCCAGGGCGGTGCGGGCGTAGTTGACCAGGTCGGGCCGGTCCTCGGGATTGATCTCGTGCAGCGGCCACGCGCCGTGCAGGTGCGAGATGTGCCGGTGGTTGTAGCGGTCGGTCAGTCCCGGCCAGGACCACTCGGCGAGCGCCCCGTCACCGTTGACGGTGTAGTCGGGCAGCTTGGCCAGCAGAGCGGTCCAACGGGCCACGCCCTTGCCGCCGCCCTGTTCGAGACCGAGGGTGTTGGCCGCGTCGATGGCGGCCCGCAGGGCGTGCCTGCCGGCCATGATGTCGCCGGTGGCGTTGACGGCGAAGTACCTGCCCGTGCTGGTCGGGGTGTTCTCCATGGAGAAGGAGGGCACGAAGACGGCCTTGCCGTTCGAGTCCGTGTGGGTGAGGAAGTCCTCGTAGAACAGTGCCAGCTCCATCAGCGCGGGGCCCAGCTTGTCCCGCAGGAAGGCGGCGTCGCCGGTGACCTCGTAGTGCTCCAGCAGCGGGTAGAGCAGCCAGTCGGCGCCGCCGGTCCACACCTGGCCGGGGAAGCTGCCGTCGTCGAAGTGCAGCATTCGCCCGTGCTCGCCGTCGGTGCGAGACGGGGCGAGGAAGCCGCGGGCGCCGTAGAGGTTGGTGGCGTTCCTGCGCCAGTCGGCGAGCTGGCCCAGGACGAGGTCGAAGTAGCCCTGCATGGCGTCGCCCAGGTCGAGGATGTTGCCCCCGGCCACCTGGAGGTTGATGTTGGCGTCGGTGGTGAAGTCGTCGGCCCAGTCGCTTCTCCAGGTACCGTTCCAGATTCCGGTCAGGCGCGGCGGGAGGACGCCGCTGGAGCTGATGAACAGGTAGCGGCCGGAGTCGTACATCCGCTCCAGCAGCGCGACGTCGACGGCCGAGGTGTTGGTGTTCTGGCGGGCGATCAGGTCGCTGGTGGTCAGCCGGCGGTCGGCGGCCGAGACGTTCAGGTCGATGGCGGAGCGGTCGTACATGACCTGGTGCCTCGGGGCGTGTCGGCCCAGCAAGGCGGCGTAGTCGGCCGTCAGTCCCGCCAGGGCCGTCTGCAGGGGCCGGGAGTTCCAGCCGGTGGACGTCTCGTACCGGCCGAGTTTGGTCAGCAGCAGCACCTTGGTGGCCCTCGCGACCACCAGGGTCTGCCCGTCGGCGGTGACCGAGGCGTTGCTGCCGGAGACGACGACCCGGGTGACACCCTCGTACCCGTAGGCGCCGCCGGACGGGTAGGTGCCGCGCAGGTTGAGATGGCCCTCGCCGTTCGTGACCGTGGCGGTGGTGGCGAAGGAGACACTGGCCGGCACGTCCTCAAGGGCGGTGCTGACGCTGAGGGTGGTGTCGACGGTACGGCCGGTGGCCGGCAGCAGCTCGTGGACGATGACCCGGTCGGCGCGGGAGACGAAGACGCGCCGCTTCCAGGTGCCGTAGCCGTCGGCCCAGGTGTGGGTGATCTCGCCGGTCCGGAAGTCGGTGATGCGGGCGAAGTCGTTGACCGTGGTCATGCCCGGCGTGTTCAGCCGTAGCTCGTAACCGGGGTGGAAGGCCTGCGTCCAACGCAGGCTCCAGCCGTTCGCGAAGGTCGACGAGGCTCCCGCGTAGTCGCCGGCCAGCGCCTTGTTCCGGGCCGCTTCGAGCCGGCCGGAGATCACTGGCGGCATGACGTCCCGGGTGCCGTTGGGCAGCACCAGCCGGTGGTAGTTGAGGACCATCTTCTCCAGGGCGGGCGCCCCGTAGTAGACGGCCCCGTACTCGCCGTTGCCGCTCAGGAAGCCGTCGGTCCAGGCCGACGCTGCGGCGCCGTCCCAGATGCCGCGATCGGGCAGGGTGACCTGGGGCGGCACGGCAGCGGCGGCGCGGGGGGCGAGGACGGAGGAGGGCACGGCCGTGGCGCCGGCCACCAGAGCGGCGGCGGTGAGGAAGTGACGACGGTTGAGGGGAAGGTCGGGCAGGGACATGGGTCGACTCCGATGTCGAACGATGGGGGCGAGGCCACCGGGCCGGTGTGGGTGGGGCGGCCCGGTGGCGCGCCGGAGGCGGCGAGGCGAGATCCGCCACCCCCGAATCAAGGGGCGGCCGCGCGGCCGGGGCTGCGCCCGGACCGTGTAGGCCTGTTGCTGCGCGGGGTCGACGAGGTCGGGGCTGCCGAACGCAGGACCCCGCGCGATCGATCCCATGTCCCACCATGACAGTGGGACATGGGATGAATTAACGAGGATGACATTCGGCCTTGTCTAGATCCCGGACCGAAGAATCTTGAAATGGGTAGTTTCCCCATGGAAGTTCAAGCGCATTACGGCTTCCGGGGTGACGCGACGAGGTGTCGCGCTTCCCGGTGACGGCGCACATTGAAGGGATGTCTGGTTCCAGGAAAGGAAGGCTCCCGACCGCAGCGCCGCGCTCCAGGACTCCTGCCGCCGGCCGGTCGACCTACGGCAGCGGTCCTCGCGATCGGCCGGACGGCGGGTGGCCGGCCGCGGACCGCTTGCCGCCGGCGGCCTTGCGCAGCGGATCCGGCAGTGCGTCAGCCGATGACGAAGACCTGGAGGTCGTTGCCGTGGTAGGGGTGCTGTTCGAACTGGGCGGTCTCGGTGGCGCCCGCGGTGAGGTGGAGGCCGCTGTGGCGGTTGGCCAGGCGCACACGTCCGTTGCCGGCGTCCTCCGGACGCCACTCGTCGTCGGTGGGGCCGCCGGTGGTGTAGGTACGCTGGACGATCTTCGCTCCGGCGGCCCGGGACGCGTTGTCGACGGTCAGGTCCTTTCCGCTCCGCTCGTTGACGATGCGCACGTGGCCGTCCGCCAGCGGCCTGAACGCGAAGCGCTGGTTCGAGCTGCCGACGTTCGGGTAGCGGATGATCTGGGCGTGGTCGGCGACGCTGCCCGCGCGCACGTCGATGACGTGGCTCGTCCCGGCGAGGGCCACCGTGCGGTACCCGCCCGGCACCGTCGCGACCGGGACGTTGACCTGGACCTCGGGCAGGGTGAGGTGGTCGGTCCCGGCGAGCTGGATGCGGACGTAGCGTCCGTCGGCGCCCACGGCGACGGTCAGCTTCGTCGGTGCGGTGCCCTTGATCCGGGTCTTCCTCACCGCCGGGTCGGCCTGGATGTCCGCCCAGCTGCGGCCGGTGAGGTCGGTGGCCGACACGATGACGTCGAAGTCGGTGAGACGCTCGAAGCTCCAGTCCGTGCGGTTGAACAGTTCCACCGACCGGATCGGCTGCTTCGCACCGAGGTCGACCTGCCACCACGCCTGCGCCTCGTTCTTGGTGTAACTGGGGGTCGCCTGTGCGTAGACGCCGCTGGTGTTGCCGTCCACCGCGTTCCCGGCCTCTTCCACGCCCACGCGGTTGGTGGAGGACTGGGTGGCGGGCTTGCCCAGCGCCGCGTTGACGGTGGCCCTCACCGGTGTGCCGTACTGCCGGTCGGTGAAGACGGTCTTCCACTGCTGCTCCGTGTACCACTCCTGCACGGCGCGGGTGTAGTGGACACCGTCGCTGAAGATCCCGAAGTTGGGCGGTTCGGTGGGCCGGTGGAGGGGCGTGCCCGTCGCCGAGGTGGCGTCCGCGGCGTCGAGCAGCCGGTACGGGTTGGGCGCGGGCCCGCCGGCGATGGCGGTCACTGCCTCCGTGACGTACCGCGTCCGCGTCGCGTCGTAGATGCCCGCGCGCGGACGGTAGAGGAAGACCGGGGCCGTGGGGGCGCCGGTGATGGTTCGCAGCGGCTCCAGGACGTCGAGGAGTGCCTGCCGGACCTGTCCGGCGCCGACCGTCGCGGTGTTCGCCGCCTCGGCCTCCCACTGGTTCCAGTGGATGCCGACGACGCGCGGCTGCTTGCCCGCCTCCCGCAGGGCCCGCAGGCCGTTGGCGATCGTGTTCACCGCCCGCGGGAACAGGCTCTCGGCGTCGGCCGGGTCGCGGTCCGGCCACCACTTGTTCCTCGTCGGCTCGTTGCCCTGGACGCCCTGGCTGCCCCAGGCCAGGTGGATCACGTGGAGGTCGGGCAGGGCCGCGCCCGCCTTGACGGCCCGCTCCCAGCGCAGCGCGGTCGCCGACGCGACGCTGTAGTTGAGGCCGTGGTTGTGCTCCTCGCCGAGGTTGCTGCCGGAGCAGGTGTACGGCGACCAGGTGGCCCGTGTCATTCCGGCCTGCTGGTTGTTCGTCCGGTTCAGTCCCCGGACGTGGCTCAGGGACCGGCACTGCGTCACGTCGGCGGCGTCCGTGATCGGCGCCACCCACCCGCCCGCGTTGCTCTGGCCGAGCACGATCAGCACCGGTGCGTCATGGGCGAGGTCGTACGGGGCCTGGGCGGGATCCGCCGCGGGCGCCGCCGCCGACAGCGCGGGGAACAGGGCGGCGGAACCCGCCAGAAGGGCGAGCGCGGCCACGAGCGAGGTGAACGCGCGGGCGGGGGTGGTGCGTCCGGTGGGTGCCCCGTGCCGAGGGCCGCGGCCCTCGTCCGGTGCCGGGGCGGCGATTCTTCCTGGCATGGATGAATACTCCTTACCGAGAGTCCTGCAGGGTGCCGGTCGGGTCGCGCTCTGCGGGGTACCTCGTATCGCGGAGGGGCCATCGCCCGGTTCGATCGATGTCGGGTGAGAGCCCCGTGTCCTGTCCGGGGCCACGGGATGTCCCTCGAACGCAAAAGGCCTCCTCAGGAAGACCGTTCTTGGCCTTCCTGAGGAGGAGTCGCGGGTGGGGCTCTCCGTCCCGCTCTGTTGCCGGACCGTTACCGGCAGGTTTCCGAGGTGCGGGCCGGTCCGTACCTCGGCAGGTGGTACGGACGCTCGCCGCTACCGGGTCACCCGACGGTCCACTTCTGGAGGGCGGTGCCCGAGGCGGCTCGCTGGGTGATCAGGGCGCCGTCGGCGGTCGAGGCGGCGGTGAGCAGGAGTTTGGTCTTGGCCGAGGTGATGGTGTGGCCGCCGTTCACCGGGGTGACGATCCAGCGCTGGTTGGGGTTGCCGGTGCAGGTCCACTGGATGATCTTCGCGCCGGCGCTGGTGAATCCGCGGTTCACGTCGGCGCAGAGCCCGGAGGCCTGGTTGACGAGCGCGTAGGTCCCGTCGCTGTAGCGGGTGAACGACCACTTCTGGTCGGAACCGCCGTTCGCGGTCGCGGTGGTGAGCTGGGTGCCGGAAGCCGTGGAGGAACCGGGGACGTTCAGGGCCTTGCCGCCGGTGGTGAGGGTGTGGACACCCTCCAGGCCGCTGCCGGCCGTGCCGGCCCAGGCGACGTCGGGGGCCGGGTAGAACCCGATGCCGGCGGCGGTCCAGCGCGGGCCGTGCAGGCCCAGGCGCTGGCGGAAGCCGTTCCAGTCCCGGGCGGACTGGGGGCTCCAGCCGACCTCGGCGATGGCGGGCAGTCGGGGGAAGCTCATGAAGTCGGCGTAGTCCCGGGGCGCGGGCCAGCGGGTGCCGGCGTTGGGCAGCGCGTTGCTGCCCTCGTAGGCGCGGTCGGCCCAGAGGGCGGCCGCGACGCCGGCGACCTTGTGCGCCGGGACGATGACGCCGGTGCCGTTCAGCTTGCCGGTGACGGTCTCCGGGTCCCACTCGTAGGAGCGCTGCACCGGCACGAATCCGGACCAGCTCAGGCCGTACGGGGTGGAGGCGTCGTACTTCATGTCGAGGTAGGCGTGGTCGGACGGCGACATGATGAACTTGACGTCCTGGGCGGCTCCGGCACGGAGGTGGCGGATGCCCAACGCCTCCTTCGCCGTGCCGATGGTCTCCCGGTCGCTGTCCTCGCCCCAGTACTGGAGCAGGCTGCCGGCGGGGAGGGGGGACTGGCCGAGCTGGTGCCAGCCCATCACGGTCTTCTTCTGCGCGCTGGTCGCGTCGGAGACCGTCTTGACGTAGGAGTCGTACTGCTCCGAGGTGGTGGCGTCGGGGACCTCGTCACCACCGAGGTGGATGTAGGGGCCGGGAGTCAGCTCGGCCACGGCCTTGACGACGGTCTGCAGGAAGTTCTTCGTCGCGTCCATCTGCTTCTGCTCGCCCAGGCAGAAGAGGCTGACCTTGACGTCGAAGCCGGAGTAGGGCTGCGCGTACTTGTCGTCACAGCGGAGTTCGGGCACCGAGGTCTGGGCGGCCCAGGTGTGGCCGGGGCCGTCGATCTCGGGCACCACGGTCATGAAGCGGGAGGCTGCGTAGGAGACGATCTCCTTGTAGTCCGCCGCCGTGTAGTACCAGTCGGTGCCGCCGGTGAAGCCGCTCTGCGTGCTCGCCCCGACCTTGGTGAGGTTCGGCAGGGCGTCGATGGCGATGCGCCAGCCCTGGTCGTCGGTGAGGTGCAGCTGCAACTTGTTGATCTTGTATGCCGCGGCCTCGTCGATGTAGCGCTTGACCTGCTCGACGGGGAAGAAGCGGCGGGCGACGTCCAGCATCACGCCGCGGTACTCGTAGCGCGGCGCGTCGTTGATCTTCACCGGGGAGACGGTCCAGGTCCGGGACTGCCTGGTGCGGGACTCGACCGCGGCGGGGAGCAGCTGGCGAAGGGTCTGTACGCCCCGGAACAGGCCCTGCGCGCCGTGCGCCGTGATGAGCACGCCGTTCTTGTCGGACGAGATCGTGTACCCCTCGGCGCCCAGCTCCTTGGGGCCGTTGGGGTCCAGGACGACAGCCCTGTCCGGCGCCTTGGTCGTCCTCACCACCTGGAGGTCGAAGCCCGTCGCGGGAGCGAGGAGCTTGGACAGGTAGGTGCCGACGCCCACTGCCGCCGAGTCCTTGGAGAGGACGGCGATCCGGGTCTTGGCGGTGAGGGTGAACTCGCCCCCGGGCAGTGCCTGTTGTGAGACGGGCTGCGGCACCACGGCCGCAACGGGGGCGGGGGCCGCAACCGGGGCCGGTGCGGGCGTGTCGGCGGCGGCGGGGGAGAGCGTCGCCGTGAGTGGGAGGGCAACGGCGGCTGTGGCGAGTACGACGAGGCCTCGGCCTCGCCGGCAGGACCAGCGCATGGCTGACTCCTTCTGTGGGGGGGAGGGTCATGAAGCCGCCCGACGAACGGGCGACCGGGAGGCGCGAACCGCGCCGGCGGCGAGGGGATGCGCGGGGCTCGCGCGCCGGGCACCGGACCGCTGGGGGGCGTTCCGGCCGACGATCTCGCCCCGCTCTCCCCGTCGAGAACCTGCAGCGCTGCAGGTTGCTCGTGCCGCGTAAGAGCATGAAATGTGCTTGGAGTTGCTGCAACTGTGAGTATTTCAAGCACTTTCAACCATGAAGCTTTCAGTTGGCAGGGTGGGGCGTCAAGTCCTACCCGGCCGTAGTTTCCGCCGGTCCCGGTTCCTCGCCCGTCTGTGCCCTGGATCCCACGCAGGGTGCGGCAACTGACGATCGGTAGGGCCGGGCTGTCGGTGCTCCGGGCCGTCCGCCTGGATCACGGCTCGGTAACGCGCCGGGCTCCGGTGGTCGCTCCGCACTCTTGTTCAGGGAAGTGGGATGCGGGAAGTGTTCGAGTGCACAGTTGCTGAGGTTGCGTCATGGAATCCGACCGTGGTCGAGGAGGTGGTGGACCGGCCCGGCACCGTCCCCGCCGAGTGACGCCCCGAGTGGCGCCCCGCGGTGCCCGGGCACCGCGAGGCGGAGCGGGATCAGGAGGCGTTGGGGCCGCCGGTGCCACCGGAGCCGCCCGTACGGTCCACGATCACCCGGACCTTCGCCGGGGCGGTCCGGCCGGCCACCCAGCCGGACTCCGAACTATCCCCCTTGGAAAGGTACTTGGCCGATATCTCGACCACCACCAGGGCGTTCCTGTGGCTGAAGCCTTCGGCCACACCGGGGGCCGTGGTGAACTCGGGGAGCACCCCGCCCTTCCCGACCTGCTGGGCGGCGGTCGCGGCGGACGGCTCGGCCGTGGCGGCCGAGGCAGGGTCCCCTGACACGGATCCCTGTCCGGCCATGCTCTCGGCCGCCTTCGGCCCGGCGCCCCGCCACGGGATCACGGTCCGGTCCGCCCCCCGAGGCCACGGCCCTCGCCACCTCGGACTGCGAGGTGGACTTGGGGATCCTGTCGCGGTATGCCTCGTCGAAGTCGTCACTGTCCGGGTCGTGGTTCGGGTCGTGGTCCGGGTCGTCCTCGGCCGGCTTCGTCCGGCCGGTCCTGATCCGGGTCACGCCGTCGGCGGGCTTCTGGGAGTTCAGGTCGAGGGTCTGGAAGCCGAGCTCCAACCCGGACTCCGGCACCTTCGCGGGCTGGCCGGATGCGGTGTCACCTCCGGTCTCGATCGTGTAGCCCGGGCCGCGGTCGGCCTCCACGACCTTCTCCTCCGGCCGGCCGGCCTCCGGCTTGGCCCCTCCGGTGCCGGTGGCCGGCTTCTGCGCCCCGTCCGGCTCCGTCGGGCCCTGGGGACTCTCGTCACGGGTGCCGCCGGACCGTGACGGGCCGCCGCGCTCACCCCCGGTCCCGTCGCCGCCCCGGGCGCCGGCCACACCGACCCCGACGCCCTCGACGCCGCCGAACTCCGGAGTGATCGTGAGGCCGCCGAGCACCCCGAGGGCGATCTCGACGCCTTCGCCGACCTTCTCGCCGGTCGTGCGCGGCCTCCGCTCCTGAGGAACGTCGTGGAACTGGCCCGGGTGCGAGCACGTCGGGCAGTACGCGAAGGCCGGCCGGCCGGCGGCGAGCTCGGCGCCGAGCGTCAGGGACAGGACGGTTGCGAGCTTGACGGCTGTGCGGGCGGTTCTGCGTGTCACGCGGACATCTCCAGGAATTCGGGCCGGCGCAGGGTGCGCCTCGGCCGGGCGGTGATCGGCATGACCCGGTGCCGGTCATCCGCGAAAGGCGATCGATCCGGCCCGCCCTTTGAATCGTCAATGTGACGCCACAAGCGCGGTGTTAAGGGGGCGTGTCGAAATTCTCGCGAGTCCGACCGGCGGGTTCGCCGGCCGATCCGGGGCTCATTCTGGCCCGATGGAAGACGGGCCCGCACACGTACGTTTACCTGTCTCATTACCTGCGTCCGCTGCCTCCCGCCGGATCGATTTACCCTTGAAGCGGCATTCCGGGCACGCATGGTGACGATCCGTCATGCCCGATCGGCGGTCGCGGGTCCGACTTGACGATCGTGTCGCCGTGGAGATCTCATATGGCACACGGTCCGGGCGGGAACTCGTTGGCGGTCGGGGGATTCCCCGGGAGAAATCCGTGCGCATTTCGGCCGGGCGCAACATCGAGATTCGCATACCGGCTCAGGCGTTCCGGCGGAGCCGGACCGGGCCTTCTCCGGCTCGCCCTCGGAGGCCGAACCGCGCGATCCGCGGACGGTCCCCGCTCCCCGCAGGGGCGCCGGTCCACCGGTCCGGTACGTGCCGGTGGACGCCGGCGGAACGGGTCGGACGCAGCACCCCGAACCAGAGAACAGAGACAGGACGGCAGTGCGTACGGGACACGGGAACCTCCCCGCGGATACGACCAGCTTCATCGGACGGCGGCAGGAGCTCGCACTCGCGCGACACCTGGTCGGCAGGAGCAGACTGCTGACCATGACCGGCCCCGCCGGTATCGGCAAGTCCCGCCTCGCCGTGCACCTCGCCCACACACTCCGGCGCTCGTTCTCGGCCGGCACCTGGCTGATCGACCTGGCGGCCTTCGAGACGGGGGACGGCGCCGTCACCGCCGCCCTGGCCGTGTTCGGGCTGTGTCCCGCCCCCGGCCAACGGCCGATCGCGGCGTTGACGGCACATCTGCGGGAACGCCGGACGCTGGTCGTGCTCGACAACTGCGAGCACCTCCTGCACGCCGCGGCGGTCCTCGCCGGTGCCCTCCTGGAGGCCGCCCCCCACCTGAGGGTGATCGTCACCAGTCGGCAGGCGCTCGGCGTGGACGGCGAGCAACTGCTCGTGGTCCCGCCGCTCCCCGCACCCGGACCGCGCCTCCCTCCCGACGGGTCGAAGGCGCCGGTGACGCGCAACGACGCGCTGCGGTTGTTCACCGACCGCGCCGTCTCCGTCCTCGGTGCCTTCGACCCGTCGCCCGCCGAAGCCCGGGCCGCTGCCGAGATCTGCCACCGCCTGGAAGGCGTTCCCCTGGCGATCGAACTCGCCGCCGCCCGTCTGCGGGTCCTCGCCTGCGACCAGATCCTCGACCGCCTCGACGACAGCTTCGGCCTGCTCACGGGCGGGAGCCGGTCCGCGCCGCCGCGCCTGCGGACCCTGCGGGCGGCCGTCGACCGGAGCTACGACCTCTGCGGCGAGCAGGAACGGCGGCTCTGGGCACGGGCGTCGGTCTTCGCCGCCGGTTTCGACCTTGCCGCGGTCGAGGCGGTCTGCACGGACGAGTCGCTGCCGTGCTCGGCCGTGCTCGACGTGGTGGCGGGTCTGGTCGACAAGTCCGTGCTCGTCCGCGAGGAACAGGAGCACCAGGTCTTCTACCGGATGCCGGGCATCGTGCGGCAGTACGGACAGCTCCGGCTGCCCGAGCACGGAGGACAACGGGACGTGGTGCGGCGGCACCGGGACCACTACCACGCCCTCGTCCGGCGTGCGGAGGCCGAACGGTTCACCGCGAAGCAGCCCGCCTGGCTGGCCCGGCTGCGACGCGAGCAGCCCAACATCCGCGACGCGCTGCGGTCCTGCCTGGACGAGCCGGGGGAGGCCCGCAGAGGAATGGAGATCATCACCTCGGTCCGCAGTCACGGGGTGGGCATCGGCGACCTGGAGGAGGACCGCGGCTGGCTCGCGCAGCTGCTCGCACTGGACACCGAGCCGAGCCCGGTCAGGGCGAAGGCCCTCTGGACGGACGGCTTGCTGGCGCTCTTCACCGGCGACGCGGCCGGCGGCGAGGTCCGGGCCGACGAGTGCGGCGAGCTGGCCCGGGCCATGGACGACCCCGGCACCATCGCCGCGGCGGGCCGGCTGGCCGGGCTCGGCGCGCTGTTCCGGGGCGACCCGGTGCGGGCCGTCGAGCTCCTGGAGGACGCGCTCGTCCGCTCCGAGGCCCTCGGTGATCCCGGGGAGTACTGGACCGCCCTCCATGTCCTCGCCGTCGCCTCCTGCCTCGCCGGCGACCGGCGCGCGGCCGCTCTCGCCCAGGAGTGCCTGGACCGGTGCGACACCCACGACCTCCGGTGGGCCCGTCCCCACGCCCTGTGGGCCCTGGCCCTGCGGCACTGGTTGGCCCGGGACGCCGAGCAGGCCGTCGCCGTGCTGCGCGAGAGCCTCCGCGCGGCCCTGCCCGGGCACGACCGGCTGCTGGTGGCCCGGTGCCTGGAGACGATGGCCTGGGCGAGGGCACGGCAGGGTCACGGCCAGGAGGCGGCCGAACACCTGGGCGCGGCCCGCAGCCTGTGGCGGTGGACCGGTGCCGTCATCTCCGGTGTGGGGCAGCTGGCCGTCCACCACCTGGCGTGCGAGCGCGAGCTGCGGACGGCGCTGGGTGATGCCGCGTTCGAGGCGCACGTCCGAAGGGGCGAGACCTCGACCGTCCAGCAGTCCCTCGCCCTGGCCCTGTTGGACGACCGTGTGCTCGCCGAGCCCGTGCAGAAGGCCGTCCGTCCGCTCCTCACCGCCCGGGAGCAGCAGGTCGCGGATCTGCTCCGGGAGGGGCTGTCGGACAAGCAGATCGCCGCTCGGCTCGTGATCTCGCCGCGGACCGCACAGGGTCACGTGCAGCGGATTCTGCTCAAGCTGGGCCTCACCCGCCGTGCCCAGGTGGCCGCCTGGGTCCACGACCAGGCCCCGCACCCCTGACACCCGGCGCGCGGCGGACGGCGCCGGGCGTCCGGCCGGGCGCCCGGTGGTCCTGACGACCACCGGGCGCCCGTTGCGGTCCGGGACTCGTCGGGCCCGGTCAGGCGGGAGGCCTTCGCTGGCCCGGCACCTGTCCGGGACGCGCGCCGGCCGCCGCCGGGTGCTCCCGCGGGGCGGGGGCGGGCTGCTTCGGGAGTGCCAGGACCCGGGTGCAGCCGGCCGCGGTGAGGACACGGAGCGACAGGCGGACACGGCCCTCGTCGCCGGAGAAGACCCAGGGGCCCGGTATCAGCAGGAGCCGGTGCGAGCCGTCGATCACCGCGCGCACGAGCGTCTCGAACTGGGGCCGGGACCGGTGGCCCCAGGAGGACGGGTGGACGTCGTCGAGGTAGAACACCGGAGCGGGCAGGCCGAGCCGGGCGGCGAAGTGCTTGAGCGCTTCACGGTCACCGGTCGCCGTCCTCGGATTCTGTGGGGGGCTGCACAGGTAGGCGGCCGGCCGCAGGGTGGGGGAGGTGTCGGATACGCGCATGTACGGGCTCCGCGGGATTCGGGGAGGCGCCCGGCCCTGAGAGGGCCCGGCCGTGCGGGCGGATGGCTTATCGCGGTCTCGGCGGTCCTTCACACCCCGGCGTTCCGCTGTCATCGGCCTTGTTGTGAAGAATACCCGGCAGAGTCGGACATTCAAGAGAAAGCGGACTTCCGTGGTGGCCATTGAGTATTCGGCTCTTCGGTGGGGAAACGGGGAGTAGTGGTCCGCCGGCGAATACGGAGTGGTGGGTGGGGGGAGCGAATCCGCCGTTCTCCAGGGGGCGGATCGCCCGGCTCACAGGTACTGCCCGGTGTTGGCGACAGTGTCGATCGAGCGGCCGGACTCGGCACCCTGCTTCCCGGTGACCAGGGTCCGGATGAAGACGATCCGCTCGCCCTTCTTGCCGGAGATCCGGGCCCAGTCGTCCGGGTTGGTGGTGTTCGGCAGGTCCTCGTTCTCCTTGAACTCGTCCACGCAGGCGTT
>NZ_JBHXDN010000019.1:0-36102 GCF_042726075.1 Kitasatospora sp. NPDC127035
AACGGCCGGGGCCCGGTCCTGTTTCACGTGAAACAGGACCGGGCCCCGGCCGTTCGGTTGCGGTGCGGAGGGAGCGGGCGGGGGCGCCGCGCAGACGACGGGCCCGGGCTCAGAGGCCCAGGTCCTCCAGGGTGTACGCGGTGACGTACGGCAGGCCGGCGGCCTCGATGGCGGGGGCGGCGCCGCGCTCGACGATCACCGCCACGCCGACCACCTCGGCGCCCGCCTCGCGCAGCGCCTCGACGGCGGTCAGCACCGAGCCGCCGGTGGTGGAGGTGTCCTCGACCGCCAGCACCCGGCGGCCCTTGATCTCCGGGCCCTCGATGCGGCGCTGCAGACCGTGCGCCTTGCCCGCCTTGCGGACCACGAAGGCGTCCAGCTCACGCCCGCGCGCGGCGGCGGCGTGCAGCATCGAGGCGGCCACCGGGTCGGCGCCCAGCGTCAGCCCGCCGACGGCGTCGTACTCCAGGTGGGAGGTGGCGTCCAGCATCACCCGGCCGACCAGCGGGGCGGCGCGGCCGTCCAGCGTGATCCGGCGAAGGTCGACGTAGTAGTCGGCCTCCTTGCCGGAGGAAAGGGTGACCTTGCCGTGGACGACGGCCTTGTCCTTGATCTGTGCCAGCAGGGCGTCGCGGTCGTTGCTCATGAGCGTCCAGTCTAGGGGGCGGCCCCCGGCTAACGGCGGCGCAGGGCCCTGACCAGCACCACCGCGCCGCCCAGCAGGGCCACACCGCCGCCGATCACCCACGGCACCGCGCTGCGACCGCCCACGCCAGGCACCACGATCCCGCCGGCGTCGCCGCCCCAGCGGGAGGCCGCGCGGGCCCGGGCGCTGCGGGCCGGCAGGGCGGGCGCGTACGGGCCGCGCGGCGGGGCGTGGTCGACCTCCTCGGCGGAGCGGCCGACGATGCTGCGGCGGACCGGGCCGCCGAGCACGGGGTCCTGCTCGTACTCGAAGGGCAGCTCGGAGGGGAGGTCGGCGGAGACGGCCTCCTCGGCCCCGGCCCCGGCGGCGGTGCGGTCGGGCTCGTCGACGTCACCCACGGGGAGGCCGAAGCGCTCGGCGTCGGCGTCGGAGAAGGCGATCAGGTCGGAGAGGTCGTCGTCGAGGTCGTCGCCGGGCTCGCCCTGGCGGTCCTCCTGGTGGTCCTCCAGGAACACCACGGTGGCGGTGCCCGGCGGCTCCTCGTCGTCCTGGCCGCCGTCCTCGACGTCCTCGGCGTCCTCGGGCTCCTCGACGTCATCGGCGTCCTGGCCGTCCTCGGCGTCTACGGTGCCCTGAGCGGGCCGGTCGGCCCGGTCGGCCCGGTCGTCCTCGGAGGTGTCGGGGGACCCGGCTCCCCGGCCGTCCGGGCGGACCGGGCCGTCCTCGGCGTCCCCGGGGCTCCCGGGGTCCTCCGCGGCGGGCTCCCGGGCCGCGCCCGGAGCCCCGTCCGCGCCCACGGCCGCCTCCTCGTCCTCGTCCGGGACGACCTCCGGCGCGCCGTCGGGGGAGGCGAGGGCCGCGGCGAACCGGTCCAGCAGCCGGCGGCCGGTCGCGGCGAGGGTCTCGTCGTCGAACTCGGTCAGCCGCCCCGAGGCGGTCAGGTCGCCGGTGAAGCGGACCACCGCCGTGCCGTCCTCGGCGCCGTCGGCGACGCTGACCCGGACGGTGGCGGTGGCCTCGCCACTGCCGCGGGCCTCCTGGCCCTCGGCGAACGCGGTCAGCACGCCCTCGCGGCCCTCGATCAGTGAGAGACCACCCTTGTAGGTGATGGTGGAGGTGCCGATCCGCAGCTTCAGCCGCCCGGCGATCTCGTCGGCCGGGCCGCTGCCGACGGCAGCCGGTTCGGTGCTCAGCCCCGGCACGGAACGCGCCAGCAGCGCCGGATCCTGCAGGGCCTGCCGGACCAGCCCGGCCGGCATCGGGACGACAACCTCATGCTCCATGTCAGGGAGCCTACCGACCGAACCCGTTCCGGGCCCCGCCCTGTCCCCCAGCTGTCGCCCGAGCCCCGCCCCGGGGCCGTTCCGGGTCGGGGCCCCGGGCCCGGAGCGGCCCCGTACGGGCGCCGGGGCCCCCGTACGGGCTCCGGGCGCCGGAGGGGCTCAGCGGGGGCCGAGCAGGGTCAGGGCGGCGGGTGGACGGGCGGGGCGGGCCGCGGCGAGGCGGGCCGCGGACGCGCGGAGGGCGTCGGGGGTGAGGGCGCGCGGGGGCGGCGCGTCGGGGGCGAGCGAGAGCGGCGGCTGGGCGGCGGCGGCGAGCAGGAAGGTCTGGTCACCCTCCGGTCCGGGGCGGCAGCTGGCCGTCGCGCTGCCCGCGACCGCGTACGGGACGGTCCGCAGGCCGGCGGCGCGCAGGCCCGACTCGACCTGCCAGAGGCCGTGCCGGCCGCCCGGTTCGCCGCCGCCCCGGACGGCGAGCCGCCCCCCGGGGGCGAGCAGCCGGGTGGTGAGGCCGTAGAACTCCTGGGAGTGGAACTTCGCCGGGCCGCCGTCGGCGGGCGCCGGCAGGTCGGCGAGGATCACGTCGAAGGACCGGCCGGGAGCGGGGCGGGTGGTGCGCAGCCACTCCAGCGGGTCGGCCTCGGCGGTGCGGACCCTGGGGTCCTCCAGCGAGTGCCCGGAGAGGGCGGCGAGGGCCGGGTCGGTCCGGGCCAGCCGGGGGAGCGCCGGGTCGGGATCGACGACCAGCACCGAGCGGACCCCGCCGTGCCGCAGCACCTCCCGCAGGGCCAGCCCGTCGCCGCCGCCGAGCACCAGGACCCGGCCGTCCGGGCCGGCTCCCATCGCGGGGTGGACGAGGGCCTCGTTGCCCCGGTACTCGTCCGGCCCGCAGACCGCCAGCCGGCCGTCCAGGTAGAGCCGGAGCGGGCCCTCGGCGGGGCCGGTGAGCACGACCTCCTGGTACCGGCCGTGGGCGTACCGCACCTGCCCGCCGTACAGCGCCTGCCGGGCGGCGCGTTCGACCGCGCCGGACCAGGCGGCGGCCGCGGCGAGCACCGCGAGCACCAGGGCGCAGCCGCCCCAGAGCATCAGCCGGACCCTCGGCGCCGGTTCCTCGCGGAAGAGCCAGAGCACCACGGCGGAGCCGGCCACGGCGTTGACCGCGCCGGTGACCAGGGCGCCGCTGCCGGGCCCGAGGGCGGGCAGGATCAGGAACGGGAAGGCGAGCCCGCCGATGAGCGCGCCCACGTAGTCGGCGGCGAAGAGGTCGGCGACGGCCCGTCCGGCGTCCTCCCGCCGGATCCGTTGGACGAGCGTCATCAGCAGGGGGATCTCGGCGCCGATCAGCACGCCGATCAGGCAGGTCATGCCGACCATGGCGGCCTGGTAGCGGCCGATCCAGGCCCAGCACGAGTAGAGCGCCAGGACGGAGAGGCCGCCGGTGAGGGCGAGGGCGCACTCGACCAGGGCGAAGGCGGTGGCCGGGCGGCTGGTGAACCGCTTGGCGAGCAGTGAGCCGAGGCCCATCGCGAACACCATGACGGAGAGGACGACGGAGGTTTGGGTGACCGAGTCCCCGAGCAGATAGTCGCCGAGCGCCACGAGTTCCAGCTCGTAGACGAGTCCGCAGGCCGCGCAGACGAACGCGGCCAGCAGGACGGCCAGTCGGGCGAGCCGCGGGCGGGAACGCAGCCGGCACCGACGGCGGGCTGGCAGGGGGGTCAGGCTCCGCCCGAGCCGGGGTGGGCTGCCGTCGTCGAGGTCGAGGCCCGGCTGTGCGGGGGGCGGACCGGCCGGATGGTTGATCACGAACAAACGCTAGGCGACGTTCGGGACGGACGGCTGCGCCCATTCGACGGACAGCTAGGCGTGACAGGTTGACGAATCGTTCCTGCGTACGAATGAAAGATCGACGGCAGGGCTATGGAGGGCTCGGTCGTCGCGGTCACCGGAGGACCACCAGCGAGGACCGGGTGCAGACCAGCTGCCCCTCCTGCGGGTAGGCGTGCCAGGTGCGCCAGAGCAGCCGGTCCGCGCCGCCCTGGGTGACCAGGGCGGTGAAGGCGCTGGGGTCTCCGGGGAAGACCCCGGCCAGGCCGCGCGGGTGCCCCTCGACCAGTGCCAGCAACTCCTGGGCGCGGGCGGCGAAGTCGTGGGGCGGCAACGCCTCGATCCGGGCCGCGAACTCGTACTCCCAGCCGTCGACCTGTTTGGCGACCCGGGCCGGCAGCGGCGTTCGGCGACCGGGCAGGCAGGCGACGGTCTCCAGGCAGTGGCCCGGGCCGGCGGTGATCACCACCTGGTGCGAGGCGCCCAGCAGCCGCAGCTGGAGGGTGCCGGGCGGGCCGGGGTGGCCGGGGCCGTCGAGTCTCAGGTCGCGGACCGCGAGAGCGGGCAGCGGGTCGCCGCCCAGGCACCAGGCCAGGTCACCCGCGCGGGTGTCCGTGTAGGAGGTCTGCAAAGTGGTGAGCATGCTCGGCTCCGCGTTTCAGCTCCGTGCGCGCCCGCCGAGCAGCAGCGAGTTGGCCTAGGCAAGGGCGAGGCTGTTCGTGGCTGTGCGGTCCAGGGCGCGGCCGACCGTGGAAGGAAGGATTCCGGCTGGAGATTCAGCAGCAGAGAAGCACGAATACGCCGGGTCCGTCGGTGATTTACCCAACTTTGTCAAGCATTCACCGTTTCGAGCACATCTGCTTCCCTGCTCTGATCGACCCGGTGTGCGACTATGCACCGCGCGCGCCCCTCGCCCCGGATCGCACGCCGTGTGAGCTGCTCATGCGCTGTTCACACGACCTGTACGCCCCCTGCCCCGCCGCGCCGGGCGCACGGCGCCGGGCCGTCATCGTGGCATGCCGCCGGGGCAGCGGAAACTGCCCGACCGGCAGGGAAAGCCCTTACCGTTCAGGTGAGTTGACGAATCGTCGGAACGTGCGAGAGGTCCCGCAGATCGGTCAGAGCCGGGCGAGCCGGGTGACCGCCTCCTCCAGGACCTCGACCTTCTTGCAGAAGGTGAAGCGGACGAGCGAGCGGCCCGCGTCCACGTCGTCGTAGAAGACCGCGTTGGGGATCGCCACCACGCCGCACCGCTCGGGCAGCGTGCGGCAGAACTCGATGCCGTCCTTCTCGCCCAGCGGAGTGATGTCGGTGGTGATGAAGTAGGTGCCGGCCGGCCGGAACACCCGGAAACCGGCGGCGCCCAGCCCGTCCGCGAGCAGATCCCGTTTGTGCAGCAGATCCGCGCGGAAGTCCGCGAAGTAGTCGTCGGGCAACTGCAGCGCCTCGGCCACCGCGTACTGGAAGGGTCCCGCGCTGACGTAGGTCAGGTACTGCTTGGCGGTGCGCACCGCCGCGACCAGGGGCGCCGACGCGGTGACCCAGCCGACCTTCCACCCGGTGAACGAGAAGGTCTTGCCCGCCGAGGAGATGGAGACGGTGCGCTCGCGCATGCCGGGCAGGGCGGCGACGGGGTGGTGGGCGCCGCCGAACACCAGGTGCTCGTAGACCTCGTCGGTGACCACCAGGAGGTCGCGCTCGACGGCGAGTTCGGCGACCGCGCGCAGCTCCTCGGGGGTGAGCACCAGGCCGGTGGGGTTGTGCGGCGAGTTGAGCAGCAGCAGCCGGGTACGCGGGGTGACCAGTGACCGGAGCCGGTCCAGGTCGGGGCGGAAGTCGGGGGCACGCAGCGTGAGCGGGACGCGGACGGCGCCCGCCATCGCGATGCAGGCGGCGTACGAGTCGTAGAACGGCTCCAGGGCGATCACCTCGTCGCCCGGCTCCAGCAGCGCCAGCAGCGTGGCGGCGATCGCCTCGGTGGCGCCCGCGGTGACCAGCACCTCGGTGTCCGGGTCGTACGCGAGGCCGTAGAAGCGCCGCTGGTGACCGGCGATCGCGGCGCGCAGCTCGGGGACCCCGGGGCCGGGCGGGTACTGGTTGCCGAGCCCCTCGCGCAGCGCACGGACGGCGGCCTCGCGCACCGCCTCCGGCCCGTCGGTGTCCGGGAACCCCTGGCCGAGGTTGATCGAACCGGTCGCCACGGCCAGCGCGGACATCTCCGCGAAGATCGTGGTGCCGAGTCCCTCCAGCCGGCGGTTCAGCAGCGGCCTCGCACCCATCACGGCTCCTCACACCTCGTGGTCGACCCCCATCCTCGGGCCAGGGGAGGGCCCGGGACAAGGACGGCCCGCCGGGAACGGCGCCGGCCCGCCACCGGAGTGCCGGTGGCGGGCCGTGGCGGAGGGCCGGAGGCGGAGGATCAGGCCTCGTCGGTGCCCTCGGAGGGCTTGCCCTCGCCGTCCTCGCCCTCGATGTCCTTCTGCAGGCCGAGGCGCTCGACGATCCACTGCTCGAAGCCCACCGCGGCCTGGGTCCAGTTGGCGGTGGTGGTGACGAAGTAGTCCAGGTTGACGCCGGTGCCGACGATCATCTGGGCCTCACCGATCAGCCGGACGACGCCGTCCTCGTGGGTGTGCGTGTAGACCTTGGGCCAGAGGGTCTCGCGGTTCCACTCGTCGATCAGGTCGAGGATCTCGGCCTTGTCCTCAAGGGGGTACGAGCGGTCGTAGAACGCGCGGACGGCGAAGAGTTCCTTCTGCTCACCGCGGAACATGTAGTAGACGCGGAAGCCCTCCCAGGGGGCGGTGAGGTCGCCCTCCTCGTCCACGACGTGCTTCAGCTGCATCTGGTCGAGGAGCTGGCCCACCAGGGCCTGGTCCGGGACGATGATCGGCGGCGGGCCGTCCGGACGGCCGCCCTGACCGCCCGGCTGCCCGCCCTGGGGGACACCGAACGACGGGATGGACGACGGGTCGATGCTCATAGGGTCCTCTTCCTCAGTGCACGTGGTGGTCGGCAATGAGAGGCCGCCCTTCCACCTCCCATCCTGCCTCATCGGGGCCCTGCCTCACAGGGGAGACCGCGCTCCGGCCGGGCATGGCCGGATCATGGCGCACCCCCGGTGACCGGACCCGGTCACCGGGGGTGCGCGCGGCAGGTCACCGGGGGTGGCGGGCCCCGCTGACCGGGTCCGACGAGGTCCGCCGGCGCTACTTCTCCAGTGGTCCGCGGGCCCGGACGGTGAGGCGGTCGGTCTCGTCGTCCCGGTCGACCAGGACGGTGTCGCCGTCGTGCACCTGGCCGGCCAGGATCGCCCTGGCCAACTGGTCGCCGATCGCCGACTGCACCAGCCGGCGCAGCGGCCGCGCGCCGTACGCCGGGTCGTAGCCGGTGAGCGCGAGCCAGTCGCGGGCCGCCGCGGAGACCTCCAGGGTGAGCCGCCGCTCGCGCAGCCGGGCACCGAGCGCGGCCACCTGGAGGTCGACGATCCTGCTCAGCTCGGCGGTGCCGAGCGGGTCGAAGACCACGATGTCGTCGAGCCGGTTGAGGAACTCCGGCTTGAAGGCGGCCCGGACGGAGTCCAGGACGAGGCCCTTCTTCCGCTCCTCCGGGGTGGCCGGGTCCACCAGGAACTGGCTGCCCAGGTTGGAGGTGAGGATCAGGATCGCGTTGCGGAAGTCCACCGTGCGGCCCTGGCCGTCGGTGAGCCGGCCGTCGTCCAGCACCTGGAGCAGGACGTCGAAGACCTCGGGGTGGGCCTTCTCCACCTCGTCCAGCAGCACCACGCTGTACGGCCGGCGGCGGACCGCCTCGGTGAGCTGGCCGCCCTCCTCGTAGCCGATGTACCCGGGCGGCGCGCCGACCAGGCGGGAGACGGAGTGCTTCTCGCCGTACTCGCTCATGTCGATGCGGACCATGGCCCGCTGGTCGTCGAAGAGGAAGTCGGCGAGGGCCTTGGCGAGTTCGGTCTTGCCGACGCCGGTCGGGCCGAGGAAGAGGAAGGAGCCGGTCGGGCGGTCCGGGTCGGCGATGCCCGAGCGGGTCCGCCGGACCGCGTCCGAGACGGCCTGCACGGCCTCTGCCTGGCCGATCAGGCGGCGGCCCAACTCCTCCTCCATGCGCAGGAGTTTGGCGCTCTCGCCCTCCAGCAGCCGGCCGGCCGGGATGCCCGTCCAGGAGGCGACCACGTCGGCCACGTCGTCCGGGCCGACCTCCTCCTTGACCATCGAGGCGGAGCCGTCCTGGGCGGCGGCGCGCTCCTGGGCGTCGGTGAGCTCCTTCTCCGCGGCCGGGATCTCGGCGTACATCAGCTTGGAGGCGCGTTCGAAGTCGCCGTCCCGCTGGGCGCGTTCGAGCGCGCCGTGCAGGTCGTCCAGCTGCTCCTTGAGCTCGCCGACCCGGTTGAGGCTCTTCTTCTCCTGCTCCCACCGGGCCGTGAGCACGCTCAACTGCTCGTTCTTGTCGGCGAGATCGCGGCGCAGCCGGGCCAGCCGGTCGACCGAGGCCGGGTCCGACTCCTTCTCCAGCGCCAGCTCCTCCATGCGCAACCGGTCGACGGAGCGCTGGAGTTCGTCGATCTCGACCGGCGAGGAGTCGATCTCCATCCGCAGTCGGGAGGCGGCCTCGTCGACCAGGTCGATCGCCTTGTCGGGGAGGAACCGGGAGGTGATGTACCGGTGGGAGAGCGTCGCCGCGGCGACCAGCGCGGCGTCCGCGATCTGCACCTTGTGGTGCGCCTCGTACCGGCCCTTGAGGCCGCGCAGGATGGCGATCGAGTCCTCGACGCTGGGTTCGCCGACCAGCACCTGCTGGAACCGGCGCTCCAGGGCCGGGTCCTTCTCGATCCGCTCCCGGTACTCGTCGAGGGTGGTGGCGCCGACCATCCGCAGCTCGCCGCGGGCCAGCATCGGCTTGAGCATGTTGCCGGCGTCCATCGCGGAGTCGCCGCCGGCGCCCGCGCCGACCATGGTGTGCAGCTCGTCGATGAAGGTGACGACCTGGCCGTCGCTCTGCTTGATGTCGTTGAGGACGGCCTTCAGCCGCTCCTCGAACTCGCCGCGGTACTTGGCGCCGGCCACCATCGCGCTGAGGTCCAGCGAGACCAGGCGCTTGCCGCGCAGCGACTCCGGCACGTCGCCGGCCACGATCCGCTGGGCCAGGCCCTCGACGACGGCGGTCTTGCCGACGCCGGGCTCGCCGATCAGCACGGGGTTGTTCTTGGTCCGGCGGGAGAGCACCTGGACCACCCGGCGGATCTCCTGGTCCCGGCCGATCACCGGGTCGAGCTTGCCGTCCCGGGCGGCCTGGGTGAGGTCGGTGCCGTACTTCTCCAGTGCCTTGTAGGTACCCTCCGGGTCCGGCGAGGTGACCCGGCCGCTGCCCCGGACGTCCTTGAACGCGGCCAGCAGGGCCTTGGCGGAGGCGCCCTGCTGCACCAGCAGCTCGGCGACCGGACCGCCCTCGGCGGCCAGGCCGACCAGCAGGTGCTCGGTGGAGACGTACTGGTCGTCGAGGTCGTCGGCGCGCCGGCCGGCCTCGGTCAGCACCGCCAGGGTGTCGCGGGCCAGTTGGGGCGCGGCGACGGTCGAGCCCATCGCGCTGGGCAGCCCGGTCAGCAGGCGGCGGGCCTCGGCCTCGACCCGCGACACGTCGGCGCCGACCGCCTCCAGCAGCGGCCTGGCGATGCCCTCGGGCTGTTCCAGCAGCGCGATCAGGATGTGCACCGGCTTGACGTCCGGGTTCCCCGCGCCCCCGGCCTGCCGGATCGCGGCGGACAGGGCGTCCTGCGTCTTGGTGGTGAACTTGCTGGCGTCCACTGCTGGGGTGTCCTCCCTTGTCGTGCGTTGGTTCTGCTCTCTACAGCATGCACTAAGTTGAGTCTATTCCGCTCAACTTTCAGATGAACGGTCGGGGCGCCCGTGCGGGGCGGGTCTCCGGGCCCCCGCGGCCCGGTTCCCCGCGGCGCCGTTCTCCGCGGCCCGGGCCCCCGGCGCGCCGCCGCCCGCGGGCCGGATCCCCGGAGCCCCGGCCTCCGCCGTCCGGGCCGCCGACCGCCGCGCCCCGGTCGCCCGCCTCGGGGCCGCCGTCCGCCGGGTCAGCGTCAGCAGCTCCCGGGCCGGCCCGCTCGGCCGCCGGCCGGCCGGCCAGACCGCCCGCAGCGGCCGTCGCAGGTCCAGCCCCTCCGCCAGCGGCACCTCCACCAGCCGCCGGGTCGCCAGCTCCTCCACCACCGCCAGCTCGCTCAGGCAGACCGGCCCCGCGCCGGTCATCGCCGCCGCCTTCAGCGCCGTCGACGAGGCCAGCTCCAGCCGCGGCCGGGCCGCGCCCCCGTAAGGCGCCAGCGCCATCTCCAGCACCTCCCGGGTCCCCGAGCCGGGCTCGCGCAGCACCAGCGGCGTCGCCGCCAGCTCCGCCGGGGTCAGGGGGGAGCGGCGGCGCGCCCAGGGGTGGCCCGGCGAGACCACGACGACGAGCCGGTCGGCCGCCACCACCGCGCCGGCCAGTCCGGGCGGAGCGGAGGGGCCCTCGACGAAGCCGAGGTCCGCGTCCCCGGCCAGCACGTGCCCGGCCACGTCCGCGGAGTTCGCGGTGCGCAGCGTCACGGCGGTCCCCGGGCTCGCCTCGTGCAGCGCCAGCAGCCACCCGGGCATCAGGTACTCGGCGACGGTCAGGCTGGCCACCACGGTCAGCCGGGCGTCCCGGCGCTCGCGGAGCGCGTCGATCCCGGCGTCCAGTGCCTGCGCGGCCTCCACCACCTGCCGGGCCCACTCGACCACCAGCCGGCCGGCCTCGGTCGGCCGGGAGCCGCGCGGGGAGCGGTCCAGCAGCGGGACGCCGATCAGCCGCTCCATGCCCTTGATCCGCGCGCTGGCGGTCGGCTGGCTCACCCCGAGTTCGGCCGCGGCCCGGCCGACGCTGCCGAGCCGGGCCACTGCGAGCAGCAGCTCCAGCGCACCGAGTTCGGGGACGCGCGGGGAGAGGGCCATAGGTTCAGGCTATGCCCTCATAGAGCGTTCGGCGCTACCGGCCGGGGTCGCACCGGGAGACGGTTGATGCCATGGCCACCCTGATCAGCCCCCGCACGCACCCCCGCCCCCGCCCTCGCCCCCGTCTGCGCCCGTCCGACCGCGCCCGCCGGCTCGACCTCGCACAGCTCGGGCCGAACTGGTACGCGGCGGTCATGGGCACCGCGATCGTCGGCAACGGTGCGGCCGCCCTCCCGGTCCGGCTGCCCGGCCTGATCGGGTTCGGCGAGGTGATGTGGGCGCTCGGGCTGGCCGGTCTGCTGGTGCTCGGGTCCGCCCGGCTGGTCCACCTCACCCGTCACCGGGACGCCGCCCGCGCCCAGCTGCTGGACAACCCGGCCACCGCCGTCTTCTACGGCTGTCCGCCGATGGCGCTGATCTCGGTCGGGCTCGGGACCCTGACGCTCGGCTCCCGCGTCATCGGGACCGGCCCGGCCGTCGCGCTCGACGCCGTGCTCTGGACGGTGGGCACCGGGTACGCGCTGCTGGTCGCGGCCGGCATCCCGTACCTGATGATCACCCGGCACACGGTCTCCCCGTTGGAGGCCAACCCGACCTGGCTGCTGCCGGTGGTGGCTCCGCTGGTCGCCTCCGCCGCCGGTCCCGCGCTGATCCCGCACCTGCCCGCCGGCACCGCCCAGCAGGCGCTGCTGTACACCTGCTGCGCGCTGTTCGGGATCGGCCTGCTCGCCACCCTGGCGCTGCTGCCGGTGGTGCTCACCGGTCTCGTGCACAGCAAGCTGCCCGCCCTGGCGCTCACCCCGTCGCTCTTCCTGGTGCTCGGCCCGCTCGGCCAGTCCACCACCGCGGTGCACCAACTCGCCGATGCCGCACGCCCGGTGACCCCGACGATCGCCCCCGTCGCGCTCGCCCTCGCCGAGCTGTACGGGGTGGCGGTGCTCGGCGTGGCGATGCTCTGGCTGGCGCTCGCCGTCGCCGCCAACCTCCGTGCCCGGCGGGCCGGCATGTCGTTCGCGATGACGTGGTGGGCGTTCACCTTCCCGGTCGGCACCTGCGTCACCGGCGCCGCCGCCCTCGCCCGGCACACCGGCTTCCCCGGGTTCACCGGACTCGCCACCGCCCTGTTCGTCCTGCTGATGGCCTCCTGGGCCCTCGCCGCGGGCGGCACCGCCGCCGGGTTGGCGGGCGGCCGGCTGCTGGCCCGCTGAGCCGGGGCCGGCACCGGTGCTCGACAGGGGTCTGACGATGCGTCAAGGCGTCCCGTGTGGTGGCGTGGTGGTCCGGCGGGAGGCTGTCGTCGGCTCGGTCGGGACCGCCCGTCCCGGGGGGCGTCCTCCGGTGCCACCCGTCCTGGCGGACGGCCCGGATCCGGCCGGCCGGGGCCCTGCGGCACCGCGCCTTTCCGCGCCTCCCCGCGGCTTCCCGGCCCCGGGTGACTCCGGTACGGTCCGGTACGGGCGGCCCGAACGGTACCCGGACGGTGCCCGAACGGGCTCGGACCGGGGGCCGGGGAGGCACGGGGGGAGCGGCGCGTAGGCCGCGGGGAACGGAACGCGGTCGTTCGGTTCCGAATGACCGGAGGGTCGGACTCCGCCGTCCCACCGCCCTGACCTGCACGTTCGCGATACGCCAGGGCGCCGCGGCGGACGTCGCGCCACGCCGACGATGCAGGTTCCTGCAATTGCGAGAACATGCAGTCGGGCGGCACTTGTTCACCGGCCGTCACGCTGTGAGGGTGGAGTCACGTCACGTCGACCGGGCAACCGCAGCCCGATGACGGCGACTTGCTCTTCATTACTGGATGCGTCCGGTACGTCCGCACGTACCTGCATATCGGGGGGAAGAGCGCCGGCCGGGACGCCATGTGTGGTGATGGCCCCCGGGACCGGAGCCGGCGAGGCGTTGCTGCTCCGCCTCGCCGGAAGCGCCGCGACCGTGGCGTGGACCGGCGGCCCCCCTGGCCCGTGTGCGACGGCACCCGGAGTCCGGGGGCCCGCCGGCTCCCAGTACCGTGATCACGCCCGGCGAACGTGTGTGACGAGTGCGCACGGCGTGCGAGGGCGCACACATCCGCGAGACATCCGGCAGGGAGCGTTCGACGTGACGGTCGAGGGGACGGCGGATCCGACGACCGCTCCGGGCGCCGGCGCCGGAGGGGGCGCCGCCACCGGCCCGGCCGCGTCCGGCGGCGAGCCCGACGAGGCCGCCCGCCGCCTCTACCTCGCCATCCTGGCCGACGGCGGCCGGATCCCCGTCGCGGACGTCCCCGAACCGGACCGGCGCGCCCTGCGCCAGCTCGTCTCCATCGGTCTGCTGATGCCCAACCCGATGGACGCCTGCTACACGGCCGTCAGCCCGCGCTCGGTCAGCGACCGCCTCGGCGCCGAGCTCCGCAGCGAGGCCACCCGCCTCCTCGTCCGCGCCGAGAACCTGCCCGGCACCCTCGACGGCCTCACCCGCGCCTACGACGCGATGCCCCGGCCGCCCGAGCGCTCCGGCGGCGCCGTCTACATCGAGGGCCACACCCACATCCGGCACCGGATCTCCCAGCTGGTCTCCGACTGCCGCACCGAGGTCCTCACCGCCCAGCCCGGCCACCGGCCCGCCGACGCCCTCCAGGGCGCCCTGGTCCAGGACGTCCAGCTCCTGCAGCGCGGCTGCACCCTGCGGACCATCTACCAGCCCGTCGCGGTCTCCGAACCCGCCGCCCTGGCCTACGCCGAGGAGGTCACCCGGCACGGTTCGCTGATCCGGACCCTCGACGAGCCGTTCCAGCGGCTGATGATCTTCGACCGCTCGGTCGCGGTGATCTCCGCCAGTGACGACCACAGCACCGCCGCCTTCATCACCGACCGCGCCGCGATCGCCTTCATCGTCAACGCCTTCGAGCGCGACTGGGCCCGCGCCGACGCGACCGACTGGACCGCCGCGCTCGCCGACGGCCCGGCCCGCAACCCCCACAACGCGTCCGACCGCGTCGGCCGCCTGCTGGCCCGCGGTCTGACCCAGCGTGCGGTCGCCACCCGCCTCGGCCTGAGCGAGCGGACCGTGGCCGCGCACATCGCCCGCCTCCGCGACCGGTACGGGGCGCAGACCCTGTTCCAGCTCGGTTGGCTGATGCGGGGCGGCCGTGACGACGGATGAGCCCGACGGCGCCGTTCGCACCCGCAACCCGGCCGCTCTGCGCTGCGCTGCGCTGCCTGACCGCGCTGCCTGACCGCCCGGCCGAGTCGCTCTGCCGAGTCGCTCTGTCGAGCTGCTCTGCGAGTGCGGGGAGGAGCTGATCGCGGTCGCCCGCACTGGCCGCCGCGGCGTGCGGGGCCTCGTCCGGCTCGGCCGGCGGAGCGCGGCGAGGACGACGGACGAACACGGCGTCCCGCTGCCGGACGGGGCCGCCCACGCGCGCTGTCCGGCGCCGCCGGGGGACGGTGGCCGGATCCGCGCCGCCGCGTCGCGGGAGGGGGTCACCGGGGCGTTCCGTCCGCTCCTCGAACGCGGCCCGCTGAGGCGTCATGGGGTCGGTCACCTCGTCCGCCGCGCGAACTCCCCGACGTGGAGGGGCTCTTCCGGCTCGGCCGGCGGATGAGGGGTCCCGCGGTGCCCGGTCCGGGGCGGTACGACGCGGAGACGCTGTTCCTTCGGGGCCGGCGGGGGCCGGCAGGTGCGGGAGCCCGGGCGGGGGAGCCCGGACGGGATCAGCCGGTGGCCGCGCCGGTGGGCCAGTAGCCGGTCGGGCCGACGGCGGGGGGCTGCTGACGGGGGACGGTGAACTGCTCGCCGGGGGCGGTCCAGAAGCCCTCGCGCAGGGAGAGCGCCATGCCGGCCCAGTCGAGGGCGGTCTCCACGGTGTGGTGGAGGGCCTCCTGGGACCAGGTGTCGTCGAAGACCAGCGGCAGGACGGGGGCGACCTGCTCGATGGTGGCGATCAGCGGGTTGTGGGTGATGGCCTCGTCGACGAGGAGCACGATCGGCTTGCGCAGCGCCGACGCCCAGCCCAGCTCCAGGCTGACCCCGGCCGACAGCGGTGCGCCGACGTAGGCGAAGACGAGGTCGGCGGACTGCAGCGCGCGGAAGTCCGACGGCACGCGCGGCTCGGGGGCGCGCCCGGCGACGGTCCAGGCGTCACTGTGGTGGGCGCTGTACACGGCGGCGCCACTGCGGAGGAGGGTGGTGCGGAGGGTGGTCAGCCGCGTCCGGCTGGCGAGGGTCACCACACTGTCCGCCGGCCCGGTCAACCGCATGAGCGGCGCGGCCAGGAAGACTCGTGCACGCCGGCCCTCGAGGGCCTGGCTGTCGTGGTGACGCAGGTAGGGCTCAGTCATGTCGACTCCGGGGAGTGGCTGACCGGGTTCACCAGGTCCGGCAGGGTTAGGGGTTCTGATCGGCGAGGCTGCGGACTTCGCTCGGGGGAGCTAAGTCGAATGGTGAATTGAAGGTACATCGGCAAGTGTGGTGAGCTTGCCGGGACCATCGGGAGCGAACTGATCGTCCATCGTTCGGGGCGGTGGAGTCCACTGCTTCGCGGTGTCATCTGTCTGCCTGGCATGGAGATGACGCACCTCTGTGGAGGGGGGATGTGGCGCGTGCGTTCGAGCTGGGGCATTATGTGGGCGGCTGCGTAGCTGTTCCCATTGCTCGATACCCGCGACTAACTCAGGAAGGCGTGATCGCAATGCTTCGCCTGCGCCGACACGTTCGCATCACTGCGGCTTCGGTCGTTGCTGTTATAGCGGTATTGACCGCGAGCAGCCAGGTCACGTCGGCGGCTTCCGGCCACCAGCCGGCGCCGCGTACCGCCAACTCCGTGCCCGCCGACGCTCCGGCCCTGGTCACGCTGGCCCTCACCGCGAACGACAGCAACTGGACCTGAGTTCGGCACGTGACGCCCGGGCGGGCCGTCAGGGGCCCCGGGCGGTCAGTCGGTTGACGGGTCGTGTTCCCCGAGGCGTTCTTCGGGGTGCCCGCTCTGGGTGGTCCGGGCCAGCATGTACCCGAGCTGGAACAGCGAATCCACCCGGTAGTCCTCACGCATGTCCGCTATGTGACGCGCCAGCGTGCGTTCGCTGATGCCCAGGCTTCGGGCAATCACGCGGTGACTGGTGCCTTTCAGCAGCAGATCGATGATCGTCTGCCGCAGGCGTGAGATGACCTCCTGCGGCACCGCGCGGGCGCCGTCGAAATCGAGAGCGCGGTTCCAGTTGCGCTCGAAGATGTCGGAGACCAGATAGCTGATGATCGCGCGGTCGTGTATGAACGCGGCCACATTCAGGTCGTCCGCGATGGGAATGATGGCGGTGCGGCGGTCCACGACTATGAGCCGGGTGTACGGCTCGTCCAGGGTGCGGACCTGCCCCCCGGCGTCCGTGATGGCGAGGACGTAGTCCCTGGTGGCGGGGTGGTAACGCGTACTGGGGTGGTAAATGGTCCGAAACGTGGCGCCTCTCTGGAGAAGAGCCAAATCACGGTCGCGGCTGCCGGCGAGTGCCTCCGGGGGGCGGGGACCACCCGGTTGTGCGGCGAGGAACTCCTCGGTGCAACTCGTGGTCAACTGCCCGAGTCTTTGATTGATCAGTACTTTTCCACGGACGTACTCGATGCTGCCGCCGGTCTGCTTCGGCGTGTGGAAGGCCTCGGACAGTTCCTTCAAATCGATCGGAAGTGCCTCGGCCCGGGAGAGCAGGTCGAGTGCTTTGCGCTGCCAGGAGGCGATGAGCCCGGACGAGAGCTGCTGGGGGTCCACGGCGACGAGCACGTCCGGCTCGTCCGTGTCCGGCACCAGCAGGCCGATGTCGAGAAGCTCCTGGAGGAACCTGAGGTCGGTGGCCTCCTGGCTCGCGGGTACGAGGCGGCCGTGGGAGTGCAGGACGTGGAGGTAGAGCTTGCGAGCGCCGTCCGAGAGGACACCGAGGCCGCCTGAGGTGAGTCCGGGCTCGGCCGTCTCGCTCATCTGCGGCTCCCTGGTGTTCGGATAGAGCTGAGTGAGGCCGGTTCGCCGGCTTCGATGGGGATCTTAGCCAGAGCCTCCGCGAACCGGCATCGGCGCTCTTGATCCGCTCTCGCCTGCAGAAAGCACTCTCTCACCACGCAAGCACCGCCGGCACCCCCCAACCAGAGGGAACCGGCGGCGGCGACCGTCGTGGCCGGGTCAGCGCTTGGGACGCCAGACGACCAGGGCGCTGGAGTGCGGGGTCGGGGGCTGGTAGGGGACGAGGTCGCGGCGGTAGGAGGCGTGGATGGTGGCCTCGCGCTGCTGGAGGGCGGTGGCCGCGCCTTCGAGGGAGTCGGTGAGCTCGGCGATCCGGGACTGGAGGGCGGTGACCTGGTTCTCCAGCTCGATGATCCGCTTGATGCCGGCGAGGTTGATGCCCTCGTCCTGGGAGAGCCGCTGGACGTCGCGCAGCTGCTGGATGTCGCGCGCCGAGTAGCGGCGCCCGCGGCCGGCGGTGCGGTCGGGACAGACCAGGCCGAGGCGGTCGTACTGGCGGAGGGTCTGCGGGTGCAGGCCGGAGAGCTCGGCGGCCACCGAGATCACGTAGACCGGGGTGTCCTCGGTGAGGACGTACTGGGGCTGCGGAACGGCCCGGCGCGCGCGCGGGGGGCCGCCGCCGGGCAGTCCCTCGCCGATGCCGGGGCCGATCGGGCCGTGGCCGGTGCTGTCGGGGGTCATCTGGTCGTCACGCTCCCTTCGCCGCTCGGAACAGGGCGGCTCGCGGGTCGTCGGAGGCGGTGGCCTCGCGGTACTGCTCCAGAGCGGCCAGCGCGTCGCCGGTGACGTGCTGGGGCACCACGACCTCCACGGTGACCAGGAGGTCGCCCCGGGTGCCGTCCTTGCGGGTGGCGCCCTTGCCGCGGGCCCGCAGGGTGAGGCCGTTGGCACTGCCCGGGGGGAGTTTGAGCTTCACCGAGGGGCCGTTGAGGGTCGGCACCTCGATGGTGCCCCCCAACGCGGCTTCGGGGAAGGTGACCGGGACGGTCACGGTCAGGTTGTCGGCCTTCCGTCCGAAGACGGGGTGCGGGTCGACGTGCACGGTGACGTAGAGGTCGCCGGGCTGGCCGCCGCGTTCGCCCTGCGCGCCCTTGCCCTTGAGGCGGATCCGCTGGGCGTCCTGGACACCGGCCGGGATCCGGACCTGCATGGTGCGGGCGGAGCTGGCCCGGCCGCTGCCGTGGCAGTCGGTGCACGGGTCGTCGACGATCATGCCGCGGCCGCGGCAGTCCCGGCAGGGCTCGGAGAGGGCGAAGGCGCCCTGGCCGCGGCTGACCGTGCCGGAGCCGACGCAGGTCGGGCAGACCCGGGGGGTGGTGCCGGCCTTGGCACCGGTGCCGTTGCAGTGGCGGCAGGGGGCCTGACTGGTCATCCGGAGCGGGACGGTGGCGCCGTCGACGGCCTCCTCGAAGGAGAGCGTCACCTCGGTCTCGACGTCGGCGCCGCGCCGGGGCTGGGCCTGCCGGGCGCCGCCGCGGTTGAACAGGCCGCCGAAGACGTCGCCGAGGCCACCGCTGTTGCCGGCCTGGTTGCCGCTGAACAGGTCGCCGAAGTCGAAGCTGTAGTTGCCGTTACCGGGGCCGCCGGCGCGGAAGCCGCCGTTGGCGAAGAGGCTGCGGGCCTCGTCGTACTCCTTGCGGCGCTTCTCGTCGGAGAGGACGTCGTACGCCTCGGAGATGTCCTTGAACCGCTCCTCGGCCGCGGTGTCACCCTTGTTCGCGTCGGGGTGGAACTCGCGGGCCAGCTTGCGGTAGGTCTTCTTGATCTCGGTGGCGGTGGCGTCCTTGGGCACGCCGAGGACCTTGTAGTAGTCCTTCTCCACGTAGTCCTTGCCGCTCATGGCTGGCGCCACCTCCCGAGGTCCATCGTCACAGAGCTGTCAACGGGCCGGCCGTGGCCCGTCGACAGTGCGCTGCGGAGCCGGCCGCCGTACTGGCCGGCGTACGACTCCGCAGCGCACAGGTTGTCAGCCGTCACCGGTGGTCAGCTGTCCGGGCCACCGTCGGCCTGGTCCTTCTTCTCCCCGCCCTTGGCGGTGTCGGTGTCCGGGCCGGACGTGGTCTGGGTGCCGGGCTGGGGCTCCGCGACCGCGACCATCGCCGGGCGGATGATCCGCTCGCCGATCCGGTAACCGGGCTGGAGGATCTGGACGCAGGTGTCCTCGGTGACCTCCGACGAGTAGCTGTGCATCAGCGCCTCGTGCATGGTCGGGTCGAAGGGCTCGCCCTCCTTGCCGAACTGCTGCAGGCCCAGCTTGGCGACGACGGTCTCCAGCGACTCGGCGACGGACTTGAAGCCGCCGGTCACCTCGCCGTGGTCACGGGCCCGGCCGATGTCGTCCAGGACCGGGATCAGCGACTCCAGGATGTTGGAGACGGCGATCTCACGGACCGTCAGCCGGTCGCGCTCGACCCGCTTCCGGTAGTTCTGGTACTCGGCCTGGAGGCGCTGGAGGTCGGCCGTCCGCTCGGCCAGCTCGCGCTTGGCCGTGGCGAGGTCGTCCGGTTCGCCGGTCGCGCCGGCGGTCGAATCGGCACCGCCCGCGGCAGCCTCCTCGGCAGCCTTGATCACGGCCTCCTCGGCGGCGGAGTCGTCGCCGGGCTCAGCACCCTGCGGCTTCTCCGTCATGCCGCACCGCCCTTGGGCTTCTCGTCGTCCACGATCTCGGCGTCGACGACGTCGTCGTCCTTGGCACCGGCGGCGTCACCGGCCGGGGCGGCGCCGGCGGCGTCGGCGTTGGCGTACAGCGCCTGGCCGAGCTTCTGCGCGGTGGTGGACACCTTCTCGGAGGCCTCGCGGATCTTCGCGATGTCCTCGCCCTTGAGGGCTTCCTTGAGCTCGCCGATGGCGGTCTCGACCTCGGTCTTGACGTCGGCCGGCAGCTTGTCGGCGTTGTCGGCGATGAACTTCTCGGTCGAGTAGACGAGCTGCTCGGCCTGGTTGCGGGTCTCCACGGACTCGCGGCGCTTGTGGTCCTCCTCCGCGTACTGCTCGGCCTCGCGCATCATGCGCTCGATGTCGTCCTTCGGCAGCGCGGAGCCGCCGGTGACGGTCATCTTCTGCTCCTTGCCGGTGCCGAGGTCCTTGGCACCGACGTGCATGATGCCGTTGGCGTCGATGTCGAAGGTGACCTCGATCTGGGGCAGGCCACGGGGGGCCGGCGGCAGGCCGGTCAGCTCGAACATGCCGAGCTTCTTGTTGTACGCGGCGATCTCGCGCTCGCCCTGGTAGACCTGGATCTGCACGGACGGCTGGTTGTCCTCGGCCGTGGTGAAGATCTCGGAGCGCTTGGTCGGGATCGTGGTGTTGCGCTCGATCAGCTTGGTCATGATGCCGCCCTTGGTCTCGATGCCGAGGGACAGCGGGGTGACGTCGAGCAGCAGGACGTCCTTGACCTCGCCCTTGAGGACACCGGCCTGGAGCGAGGCGCCGATGGCGACGACCTCGTCCGGGTTGACGCCCTTGTTCGCGTCCTTGCCGCCGGTCAGCTCGCGGACGAGCTCGGCGACGGCCGGCATGCGGGTCGAGCCGCCGACGAGGACCACGTGGTCGATCTCGGAGAGGGCGATGCCCGCGTCCTTGATCACGTTGTGGAACGGGACCTTGCAGCGCTCCAGCAGGTCCGAGGTCAGCTGCTGGAACTGGGCGCGGGTGAGCTTCTCGTCCAGGTGCAGCGGGCCCTCGGCGGAGGCCGTGATGTAGGGCAGGTTGATCGAGGTCTCGGAGGACGAGGACAGCTCGATCTTGGCCTTCTCGGAGGCCTCGCGCAGGCGCTGCAGGGCCATCTTGTCCTTGGACAGGTCGACACCGTGGCCGGCCTGGAAGACCTTCACCAGGTGGTCGACGACCTTCTGGTCCCAGTCGTCACCGCCGAGGTGGTTGTCACCGTTGGTGGCCTTCACCTCGACGACCCCGTCGCCGATCTCCAGCAGCGAGACGTCGAAGGTGCCGCCGCCGAGGTCGAAGACCAGGATGGTCTGGTCGTCCTTGTCCAGGCCGTAGGCCAGGGCGGCCGCGGTCGGCTCGTTGACGATGCGCAGGACGTTGAGGCCCGCGATCTCACCGGCCTCCTTGGTGGCCTGGCGCTCCGAGTCGGAGAAGTACGCCGGGACGGTGATGACGGCGTCGGTGACCGTCTCGCCCAGGTAGGACTCGGCGTCCCGCTTCAGCTTCTGCAGGATGAAGGCGCTGATCTGCTGGGGGTTGAAGTCCTTGCCGTCCAGGCCGATCTTCCAGCTGGTGCCCATGTGACGCTTGACCGAGCGAATGGTGCGGTCCACGTTGGTGACCGCCTGACGCTTGGCCACCTCGCCGACGAGCACCTCGCCGTTCTTCGCGAAGGCGACGACGGACGGCGTGGTCCGAGCGCCCTCGGCGTTCGTGATGACGGTGGGCTCGCCACCCTCCAGAACGCTGACGACCGAGTTCGTCGTGCCGAGGTCGATGCCGACCGCGCGTGCCATCGTAGATACCTCCACGGAAGAGTTGAGCTTTACAGGCTCAAGGATGCACGACGAGGCGGGGGGCGTCAACAGCTATGAGTCCGGAGCGCTCAACTTTGCTGAGCCGGAAATGCGGAGAGCGGAGCGGCGAGCGGCCCTGTGCCGCCCGGACGGCGATGGCAGGGTGCACTTACGTGACTGCCGCCATACCTTGAGCATCTTCAGGAGAAGTGTTGACGAGCGGTAATGTCCGGCCCGTCGGCCCTGCAAGTTACCGGCGAGTACAATCACCGCGAGAGTCTGTACCCCCAGCACCCCAGCACCCCCAGAAAGCCGCAGGAGACGGAGAGCCGATGCAGCTAGCAGCGATCGTCATCTCGCTGGTCACGTTCGTGGTCGGCACCGCGCTCGCCGCCCGTGCGGCGCTGTACATCTACAAGGTGGTGCGGACCGGTCAGCCGGACCCGACCCGGTTCGGGCAGCCCGCGCTGCGCGCGAAGACCGTGGCGGTCGAGTTCGTCGGCCACACCCGGATGAACCGCTGGGGCGTCGTCGGCGTCGCCCACTGGTTCGTCGCGGTCGGCTTCTTCACGCTGGGCCTGACCCTGCTGACCGCCTTCTTCCAGCTGTTCGACGCCGAGTTCGTGCTGCCGGTGCTCGGCGGCTGGCTGCCGTACGAGCTCTTCACCGAGCTGGTCGGCACCTTCACCACCCTCGGCATCGCCACCCTCATCGTGATCCGCCTGCTCAGCCTGCCGGGCCGGGCGGGCCGCAAGTCGCGCTTCGCCGGCTCGATCGCCTGGCAGGCCTTCTACGTCGAGTACACGATCCTCGGCATCGGCCTGTGCATCATGATCCTGCGCGGCCTGGAGGGCGCGCTGGAGCACGTGGGCTCGTACGAGGCGAAGTACCTGATCTCCTACCCGCTGGTGCTGGCCTTCAAGGGCCTGTCGCACGGCACCCTGGAGAACCTGGTCTACGTCTTCGCGATGCTGAAGATCTGCACCTCCTTCGCCTGGGCCATCACCATCGGCGTCAACCCCTCGATGGGCGTCGCCTGGCACCGCTTCCTCGCGTTCTTCAACATCTACTTCAAGCGCGAGGAGGACGGCGACGTCGCCCTCGGCGAGCTGCGTCCGATGGCCAGCGGCGGGCAGCCGATCGACTTCGAGGACCCGGCCGACGACGCCGTCTTCGGCGTCTCCCAGGTCGAGCACTTCTCCTGGAAGGGCATCCTCGACTTCTCCACCTGCACCGAGTGCGGACGCTGCCAGTCGCAGTGCCCGGCCTGGAACACCGGCAAGCCGCTCTCGCCCAAGCTGCTGATCATGAGCCTGCGGGAGCACGCCTTCGCCAAGGCGCCGTACCTGCTCGCCGGCGGCGGCAAGGACATGGAGGGCGAGGAGCGGGCGACCGCCGAGCAGCTCGCCGGCGTCCCCGCCGCCGCGCTGGCCGAGGCCGAGCGCCCGCTGATCGGCACCGCGGAGGAGAACGGGGTCATCGACCCCGACGTGCTGTGGTCCTGCACCACCTGCGGCGCCTGCGTCGAGCAGTGCCCGGTGGACATCGAGCACATCGACCACATCGTCGACATGCGCCGCTACCAGGTGATGATCGAGTCCTCGTTCCCGACCGAGGCCGGGGCGATGCTCAAGAACCTGGAGAACAAGGGCAACCCGTGGGGCATGGCCACCAAGGCCCGCCTGGACTGGGTCAAGGAGCTCAAGAAGGAGACCGGCATCGAGGTGCCGGTGATCGGTGAGGACATCGACCCCGCCGAGGTCGAGTACCTCTACTGGGTCGGCTGCGCCGGCGCCCTGGAGGACCGCGCCAAGAAGACCACCAAGGCCTTCGCGGAGCTGCTGCACACCGCCGGCGTGCAGTTCGCCATCCTCGGCAAGGAGGAGTCCTGCACCGGTGACTCCGCCCGCCGCCTCGGCAACGAGTTCCTCTTCCAGATGCTCGGCGCGCAGAACGTCGAGACGCTGAACGCCGCGCTGGAGGACGCCCCGGTCAAGCGGATCGTGGCGACCTGCCCGCACTGCTTCAACACCATCGCCAACGAGTACCCGCAGCTGGGCGGCCACTTCGAGGTCATCCACCACACCCAGCTGCTGCAGCACCTGATCGACGAGGGCAAGCTCGTCCCGGTCAACCCGGTCGAGGGCCTGATCACCTACCACGACCCCTGCTACCTGGGCCGCCACAACAAGGTCTACAGCCCGCCGCGCGAGATCATGGACAAGGTCCCGGGCCTGCGCCAGCAGGAGATGCACCGCCACAAGGAGCGCGGCTTCTGCTGCGGCGCCGGCGGCGCGCGGATGTGGATGGAGGAGCGCATCGGCAAGCGGATCAACACCGAGCGCGTGGACGAGGCCCTCTCGCTCAACCCGGACATCGTCTCCACCGCCTGCCCCTTCTGTCTCGTCATGCTCTCCGACTCCGTGAACGGCAAGAAGAACGAGGGCGCGGCGAAGGAACACCTGAAGGTCGTCGACGTCGCCCAGCTGCTGCTCGACTCGGTCAAGGCGGCCCCGCCGGCCGAGGCCGAAACCGAGACCGTCGACGCCTGAACGAGGCGGTGACGGGGCGGTGACGGGGCGGTGACGGGTCGAACCCGGCCACTCCGCCGCCCAGTTGTTCGACAGTTCTGCAACAACCGCCCGGCCCGGCGAGTGCCACGTGCGCCCGCCGGGCCGGGCTTTTCGGGTGCGAATCCCTCGGGCGGGGCGCCAACCACCGGACCACCGGACGGCGTCCCTGTCAGAAGGAAATACAGTAGGCGCCGGACCGGCCCTCGTGCCGGTCGATCCGTTCCGGCTCCCGGAACGGCATTTCTGACCACCGACGGAGGTATCGGCCCGCCGGGCCGGGCCGCAGAGACCACAAGGGGAACAGCGCAGACCATGACCGAGGCGATCATGCTGGTCGGTGGTAAGGGCACGCGACTGCGTCCGCTGACCACCCACACCCCCAAGCCCATGCTGCCCGTGGCAGGCGTCCCGTTCATCGCGCACCAGCTGGCCCGCGCGGCAGCGGCCGGGGTCACCCGCGTGGTGCTCGCGACCTCCTACCTGGCCGAGGTCTTCGAGGACCACTTCCAGGACGGCACCCCGTACGGCATCGAACTGGTCTACCTGACCGAACGCGAGCCGCTCGGCACCGGCGGAGCCATCCGCAACGCCGCCACCGGGCTGACCTGCGGCCCCGACGAACCGGTCCTGGTCTTCAACGGCGACATCCTCTCCGGGGTCGACATCGCCGCCCTGCGCGACGGCCACGTGGCCGCCGGGGCCGACGTCACGCTGCACCTCACCCGGGTCGAGGACCCGCGCGCCTTCGGACTCGTCCCGACCGACGAGCACGGCCGGGTCCTGGAGTTCCTGGAGAAGCCGGAGACGCCCGAGCAGATCGTCACCGACCAGATCAACGCCGGCTGCTACGTCTTCACCCGCTCCGTCATCGACCGCATCCCGGCCGGCCGCGAGGTCTCCGTCGAGCGCGAGACCTTCCCGGAGCTGCTGGCCACCGGCGCGCTGCTGCGCGGCGTCGTGGACACCTCCTACTGGCTCGACCTCGGCACCCCGGCCGCCTTCGTCCGCGGCTCGGCCGACCTCGTGCTCGGCAAGGTCGACTCGCCGGCCGTGCCCGGCCCGACCGGCGACGCCCTGCTGCTGCCCGGCGCCACCGTCCAGCGGGGCGCCGTGCTGAGCGGCGGCACCGTGGTCTCCGAGGGCGCGGTCGTCGAGTCCGGTGCGATCGTCGAGGGCAGCGTGATCCTGCCCGGCGCGCTCATCGGGGCGGACACCCTGGTCAAGGACTCGATCGTGGGCGCCTACGCCACGGTCGGCGAGCGGACCGCGCTGGACGGCGCGGTGATCGGCGACGGCGCGATCGTCGAGCCCGACAACGAGCTTCCGAACGGCATCCGGATCGCCTGCGGCACCCTGCTGCCGGCCGGCGCCGTCCGCACCTCGGCCGGTCCCGGCGGCTGCCCGGCGGGCACCGCCGCCGCGGCCGCGGTGCACGGGCCGAAGGTCACCGCGCAGCGCTAGGCGTTCCGTCCCGGCCGCCCGACCCGGTGGTCCCGCCCGACCCGGTGGTCCCGGGCGCCTCGCTGGTCCCCGCAGGCCGTGCGGGCGTCACAGGCTCGCTGCAAACCGGACCCGGTCCGGTGCCCGGCCGCCACGGAGCCGGTCGGGCGGGTACCTTCGGAGCGTGGCTGGCAATCGATACGACAGCGGTCAGGGCGCCGACCCCCGTGGCGGGTGGTCGGCGCCTCCGCAGCAGCAGGCGGCGCCCGGGGGGCACGGGCCGACCGACGGACCGGAGTACTTCACCGGCCCGCAGGGAGCTCCGCAGCAGGGCCCGTACGCCCCGCAGGGCCCGCACGATCCGTACGCGGCGAACCAGCCGGGTCACACCCGGGCGTTCCCGACCGGCAGCGACCCGTACGCGGGCGAGCCGTACTACTACGACGAGCACGGGCAGCCGTACCAGGCGCCCCCGTACGGGCAGGAACAGTACGGGCAGGAACAGTACGGGCAGTCGCAGGGCTACCCGGACGAGCAGCCATACGGTCAGGACAACGTCGCCGTCTACCGCGCCGGCGGCCAGTCCGCGCCGCACGCCGCCGGGCCGCGGCCGAACTGGCGCGAGCTGCTGATCGGCCTCTTCCGCACCCCCACCGCGACCTTCGACCGCACCCGGGACCACCAGGTCTGGCTGCCCGCCGTCACCGTCTCGCTGCTGTACGGCGCCCTCGCCGTGCTCGGCCTCGGGATGACCCGCGACGACGTGGTCAACTCGACCTTCACCGTGGCGCTCACCTCGCTGCTCGCGGCGGCGGTCGGCTTCACCCTGGCCGGCGGCATGCTGGGCGCGGTGACGTACGCGCTGGCCCGCCAGTTCGGCGGGGACGGCCCCTGGAAGTCGACGGTCGGCCTCGCCGTGCTGATCGGCTGGACCACCGACGCGCCCCGGCTGCTGCTCGCCCTCGCGCTGCCGGCCGACAACATCGTGGTGCAGGTCGTCGGCTGGGCCACCTGGCTGCTCTGCGCCGTCCTGCTGACCACCATGGTCCGGCGGCTGCACGACCTGCCGTGGGGCAAGGCGGCCGGCGCGGGGGCGCTGCAACTGCTGGCGCTGCTGGTGCTGATCAAGCTGCCGACCCTGGGCTGAGGCCCCCGGGCCGAGGACCCTCCGCCCCGATCCGAGCCGTCCTTCTCGCCGGTTCCCCCGGCTCCCTCCGGTTCTCCGCCTCCTTCCCGGCCTCTCCCGGCGTCCTCCGGCCGGGGGAGAATGGTCGACGGGCCCCGTCTCGGGGCCCGTCCGCATGTCCGCGTACTGCGTCCACCCTCACCCGCACGGAGCCAGGCATGACCCTCCCCACCACCCACGTCAGCTTCCCGGCCGGGGCGGTGACCGGCGAGTCGACGGTGCTCGCGGTGCACCCGCTGGACGGCGGCCGGTACGCCGTCGTCACCGGGGCGACCCCGTTCCACCCGCTCGACCACACCTGGCCCGACCAGCCGGCCGACCTCGGCACCCTGACCGTCGACGGCACCGGGCTGGCCGTCGTCGACTGCCTCACCGGAGCCGTCGGTCCCGAGGGCGGCGAGCTGCTGGTCGGCGCCGACATCCCGGTCCGGCGCGGTGACGAGGAGTGGTCCTGGCTGGTCCTGCACGTCCTGGCGGCCGACCCGGGCGACATCGTCGGCCGGACCGTCACGCTCGCCGTCGACGCCGAGCGCCGCGGCGCCCTCTGCGCCTCCCACAGCGGCTGCCACCTGCTGGCCCTCGCCCTGAACGAGGCGCTCGCCCCGCGCTGGCGCAAGGACCCGGGCCGCTCCGACGCCTTCGGCCACCCGGACTTCGACAGCCTCGCCATGGCCGGCTCCGTGATGGACACCGAGGCGAGCACCGACACGTACCGGCTCGGCAAGTCGCTCCGCAAGAAGGGCTTCACCGCGGAGGCCACCGAGGACCACCCCGCGCTCGCCGACGCGCTTCCCGCGCTCACCGAGGCCGTCAACCGGCGGCTGGCCGCCTGGGTCGCCGCCGACGCCCCGGTCCGCATCGACGTCCCCGGCCCGGAGCTCACCGCGCGCCGGCAGTGGCACTGCGAGCTGCCCGAGGGCCCGGCGCGGATCGCCTGCGGCGGTACCCACCTGCACCACCTCGGTGAGCTGACCGAGCTCCGCACCGAGCTGCGGCTCTCCGTGGACGGCGGCGAGCTGGTCGCCGTCACCCGCCCGAAGCGCGCCTGAGCGCCGGCGCCGCACCTGCGGAACACCCGTGAACGCCCGTGGGCGGTCGCCCCGGTCTCCCGGGGCGACCGCCCACGTCGGCTCTGCTCTGCTGCCGTGCGGTCCTGCCGTCGTGCGGTCGCCGCCGCGCGCGGTGTCAGACCTTGGTGCGGTGGAAGTTCAGGTACGAGCGGGACGGCGTCGGACCGCGCTGCCCCTGGTAGCGCGAGCCGTAGCGCTCCGAGCCGTACGGGTGCTCGGACGGCGAGGAGAGCCGGAACAGGCAGAGCTGCCCGATCTTCATCCCGGGGTAGAGCTTGATCGGCAGCGTCGCGACGTTCGACAGCTCCAGCGTGACGTGCCCGCTGAAGCCCGGGTCGATGAAGCCGGCCGTGGAGTGCGTCAGCAGCCCGAGGCGGCCCAGGCTGGACTTGCCCTCCAGGCGGGAGGCGACGTCGTCCGGCAGCGAGATGACCTCGTAGGTCGACGCCAGGACGAACTCGCCGGGGTGGAGGATGAACGCCTCGTCCTCCTCCGGCTCGACCAGCCGGGTCAGGTCCGGCTGCTCCTCGGAGGGGTCGATGTGCGGGTAGCGGTGGTTCTCGAAGACCCGGAAGAAGCGGTCCAGTCGTACGTCGATACTGGAGGGCTGGATCATCGCAGGGTCGAAGGGGTCGATCACGACCCGGCCCTTGTCGATCTCGGTCCGGATGTCCTTGTCAGAGAGCAGCACGCTTCGAGGTTACGTGCACGACGCGGCCCCGGACGAATCGCCCGGGGCCGCACCAGTCACCACCGTCCCGCGGTCACCCCGGTCAGGCCAGGAACTCCGCGGCCTCCAGCTGCAGGGCCCGGGCCAGTTGCGGCTCGGACAGCTCCCGCACATCGGCCAGCACCGAACTCCTCAGCCGTCCGCACTGCGGACAGCGGATCAGCCGCCCCGGCCCCAGCCGGCCGGGCCCGAGATTCTGCATCGGGAACGTGGTGGTGCTGAACAGGTGCCCCTCGGCACAACGAACGACGGCGCGCTGCTCCATCGATCCCCTTCCCATCCTTACCCCGCTACTCACCCGTACTCGTCGCGCCCCGAACGGGCGACAGCCCACGGGACCAGCGTCACATTAGGGGATGTTCCGGACATTCCACACCAAGGCTCGCCGCCCCGCGCCCCGCCCGCCGCGGCGCTCTCACGCGGCCCACACAGTACGCCTCGCCGACCGCCCCCCGCGGCTCCGCCACGGCCTCCGATCAGCTGTGCAACGGGTGTCACCCATGGGGTACAGTGGGCACAGATCGAGCGGTCTCTGACGGCTCGTCAGGCGGGCGTAGTTTAGTGGTAGAACATGAGCTTCCCAAGCTTAGAGTGCGAGTTCGATTCTCGTCGCCCGCTCCACAAGGAAAGCCCCAGGCCCACGGCCTGGGGCTTTCTCGTCGTCCGGGGTGATCGGGTTCCGCGTAGCATGCCCCGGGTGGAGGGGGTAGCGAGCGGCGACGTCGCGCCGCGGTCGTCGCGTGCGCTGGTGGGCGGGGTGGCCGCCGCCGTGGCCTCGGTGCACCTCCTGAAGGGGCTCGCACGGGTGCCGGCGGAGCCGGGTGCCGGGCTCGCGGTCGTCGTGGCGTGCCTGCTGCTGGTGGCGGTGCAGCTCCGCCATGTCGAGCCGGGCCTGCGGCGGGCCGTCCCCGCGGCGCCGCCCGTGGCCTGGACGCTCACGGAGCTGGCCGTCGGCTGGCTGGCGGTCGTTGCGCTCGGGGTCTCGATCGGGCTGCTGTGCCTCCCGGCCGCCTCGCTGCTGCTGGAGCGCCGCCGGACCCCGCTGTTCCTGCTCGGTGGCGCGGCGGCGCTCACCGAGGCGGCCCGGTCGGGCAGCGCGCGCACGGTCGTCGACCTGATGCTCATCCTCGTGATCGGCGCCGCCATGCTGTACGCCGTCACCACGCTCGCGCTGCTCGCGACGCGGGTCCACGCCGCCCGGCTCACCCTGGCGGCCTCCGCGGTGACCGCCGAACGGCTGCGGATCGCGGCCGGCCTGCAGGCCGGCCTCGCGGAGGGCCTGCGGGAGGTCCGCGGCCTGGCGCTCCGGAAGGATCCGGCCGTCCTGGACGCCCTGATCGCCACGGCCCGCCGGACCCTGGCGGCGACCCGTGCCACCGCGGCCGAGCTGCGCAGCCTGTCGCTCGCCCCGGAGGCGGCCAGCGCCCGCGCCCTGCTCGCCTCCGCCGGCATCGCCGCCGACCTCCGGATCGGGCACTCGGAGCCGCTCGGACCGGCCGGGACGGTACTGGCGACCGTCCTGCGGGAGGCGGTCACCGCCGTCGTCCGGGTCGGGGACGCGCGGCGGTGCGAGATCGTCACCGGCGAGCGGGCCGGCCGGGTGGTGCTGCGGGTGGTCAGCGACGGTGTGCCGACGGCCGCGCTCGGCGCCGAGGTCCTCGACGGCCTCGCCGACCGGGTCCGCTCCGTCGGCGGCTCGCTGACGGCGGGTCTGGAGCCGGACGGGCGCTTCGCCGTCGAGGCGGAGGTCGCGGCCACCCCCGCCCCGGCGGCGCTGGCGGATCCGCCCGAACTGCGGACGGTGCTCGGCCTGTACGTCCTCGTGCTGGGCACCTTCTGCGTCAAGGCCGTCCTGTTCGTCCCGGTGCCCCTGCTCGGCCTCGGCGTCCCGTGCCTGCTGCTGCTCTGCGGACTCCAGGTCCGCTTCGCGACCCGCGACGCGACCCGCGACGCGGCGCGCCCCGCCCGGCTGCTCCTGCTCGGCTCGGCGGCCCTCGCCTTCCTGCCGCTGCCCTGGTTCGGGCGGAACTGGATCGGTGCGGTCGGCATCCTGGCCGGTGCGCTCCTGTTCGCCCTGCCGCCCCGGGCCGGCCTGGCGCTCGCTGTCGCGGCGGCGGTGGCCGGCGGCCTGATCGCCGGCGGCCTGATCACCGGCGGGACGGTCGGCGGCGGCGCGGCCGGTGGCGGCGGCGCGGTGCCGGGGCTGTTCGCCGCCGTCGACGTCCTGATCTCCTGCGTCGTCGTCCACGGGGTGCTGCGGCTGGTCCGCCTGGTGCGGCAGCTCCAGCGGGCGGGGGCGGGGCTGGCCCGGGCCGCCGTGGTCACCGAACGCCTGCGCGCCGCCCGCGACCTGCACGACCTGCTCGGCCACGGGCTGACCGCGATCCTGCTCAAGGCCGAGCTCGCCCGGCGGCTGTCGGCCTCGGACGCCGGCCGCAGCCGGGCCGAGCTGCGCGACATCGTGCGTCTGGCCGAGCGCGGGGAGAGCGAGCTGCGAACGGTGGTCGACGCCGCCCCCCGGCTGTCGTTCGCCGCGGAACTGGCGTCGGCGGCGGCCGTCCTGGAGGCGGCCGCCATCACCGTGGAACTCGACGACGGGCCGGTTCCGGAGGCCGCGGGAGCCGTCCTGAGCGTGGTCCTCCGCGAGGCCGTCACCAACCTCCTGCGGCACAGCTCCGCGCGCCACGCACGCATCGCCACCTCGCTGGACGGGGACTCGGTGCGCCTGGAGGTGGAGAACGACGGGGTGCCGGACGGCGTCAGCGCACCCGGATCGGGGATCGGAGGGCTGACCGTCCGGCTCGCCGCCATCGGCGGCACCCTGTCGGCCGGCCCGGACGACGGCTGGTACGTGCTGCGCGCCGAGGTGCCGCGGGACTGACGGCCACCGTGCCGGCGCCGGCCGCTACAACCACCCCGCGTCGCGGGCGATGCGTACCGCGTCCGTCCGGTTGCGGGCGTTGAGCTTGCCGACGACCGCGGTCAGCACGTTGCGGACGGTGCCGGTCGACAGGTGCAGCCGGGTCGCGATCTCCGGCGGCTCGGCGCCCTCGGCCAGCTCCCGCAGCACGTCGTTCTCCCGCGGCGTCAGCGGATTGTCGGCGAGGTCCCACGCCGCGACCGCGAGTCCCGGGTCGAGCACCCGTCCGCCGCCGGCCACCTGCCGGATCGCCGCCACCAGTTCCTCCGGCGGGGCGGTCTTCAGCAGGAAGCCGTCGACCTTCGCCTCCAGGGCCCTGCGGAGCAGCCCGGGCCGGCCGTTCGAGGTGAGCATCAGGGTCCGGCAGCCCGGAACCCGTTCCTTCAGCGCGGCAGCGGCCTGCAGCCCGTCCAGCCGGCCCGGCATCTCGATGTCGAGCACCGCGACGTCGGGGGTGAAGACCAGCGCCCTCGGCACCACGTCGTCGGCGGAGCCCGTCTGCGCGACGACCTCCAGGTCCGGCTCCAGCTCCAGCAGCGCCACCAGCGCGCTGCGCACCACGTGTTGGTCCTCCGCCAGCAGGAGTCTGATCATGCGCCGACCCTACCCGTGACGATGTCACGGGTGGCTCGTGATCCCGTCCCTGCCGGGGGCGCCCGGGGATCGGCAGGCTGAGGAGCATGAGCGAAGCGATCACGCTGGAAGCAGTGAGCAAGGTCTACGGCAAGGGGCGGGGTGCGGTCGCCGCGCTGCGCGAGGTGACGGTGCGGCTGCCGAAGGGCGGGTTCACCGCGGTGATGGGGCCGTCCGGTTCGGGCAAGAGCACGTTCCTGCACTGCGCGGCGGGCCTGGACCGTCCGACGTCCGGAACGGTCCGGCTGGGGGACACCGACCTGTCCCGGCTCAGCGAGACGAAGCTGACCGAACTGCGCCGGGAGCGCGCGGGGTTCGTGTTCCAGGCGTTCAACCTCGTCGGGGCGCTGACCGTCGAGCAGAACATCACGCTGCCGCTGCGCCTCGCGGGTCGGCGGGCCGACGCCGCGCGGCTCGCCGAACTCGTCGGGCGGGTGGGGTTGCAGGAGCGGACCGGGCACCGCCCGGGCCAGCTGTCCGGGGGGCAGCAGCAGCGCGTCGCCATCGCCCGGGCCCTGGTCTCCGATCCCGAGGTGCTCTTCGCCGACGAACCCACCGGTGCGCTCGACACCATGACGGCCCGTGAGGTCCTCACCCTGCTCCGGCAGGCCGTCGACGAGCTCGGCCAGACCGTCGTGATGGTCACCCACGACCCCGTCGCGGCGTCCTACGCCGACGACGTCCTGTTCCTGGCCGACGGCCGGGTCGCCGACACGATGTCCGGGCCGACCGCCGCCAAGGTCGCCGACCGCATGATCCGCCTGGGAGCGTGGAACCGATGATGCTCGGCTTCGCCCTCGCCACCCTCCGGCACCGCAGGGCCGGATTCGCCGGTGCGTTCGTCGCGCTGTTCTGCGCCGCGGCCCTGGTCAGCGGCTGCGGAACGCTGCTGACCACGGGGATCCTCGGCACCGTCGAACCCGAACGGTACGCGGCCGCACCGGTCGTGGTCACCGGGGACCAGAACGTCCACCACGTCGAGGACCGGGGCGAGGGGAGGACCAGGGAGAAGGCCAAGCCGATCACCGACCGGGCCTGGGTGCCCGCCGCACTCGCCGGGCGCATCGAGGCGCTGCCCTCGGTGCGGGCCGTCGCGACCGAGGTGATGTTCCCCGTGCTGCTGCCCGGCGGGCCCACGCGCAACTCGTGGGGCCACGGCTGGGAGTCGGCGCCGCTGTCCGGCCTGACCCTGGCCTCGGGCGGCGCGCCGTCGGCCGCCGACGAGGTCGTGCTGGACGCGGCCACGGCGGCCCGGTCCCACCTCTCCGTCGGCTCCACCGTGCAGGTCCGCACCGCCACGGGGTCGTCGACCGTCCGCGTCGTCGGCGTCACCACGCAGGGGTTCGCCGCCCAGGCCGGGGTGTACTTCGCCCCGGAGCAGGCCCGTCGGCTCGCCGGTCACGACGGTCTGGTCAGCGCGATCGGGGTGTTCCCGTCCTCGCCCTCGGCCGCCGACGACGTCAGGGAACTGCTCCGGGCGGCGGGGGGCCCGGTCGCCGTGGTCCGCACCGGCGACGAGCGCGGGCGGGTTGAGTTCCCCGACGCCGCCAACGCCCAGGTGCGTCTGATCAGCATGGGCGCCGTCCTGGGCGGCACCTCCCTGATCGTCGCCCTGCTGGTGGTGGTCGGCACCTTCGCCCTGTCGATCCAGCAGCGCCAGCGCGAGATCGCGGTGCTGCGGGCGGTCGCCGCGACCGGACGGCAGGTCCGGAAGATGATCGGCGGCGAAGCGCTCGTGGTCGGCCTGGCCGCGGGGATCCTCGGTGCCGCCGCGGGTGTGCCGCTGGGCGACCGGCTGCACGACCGGTTCGTCTCCCTGGACGTGATCCCCGCGAACTTCCCGGTCGTCCTCTCGCCGTTCCCCGCGATCGCCGCGGCCGGGGCCACCCTGCTCGCGGGCTGGGGCGCGGCCCGGATCTCGGCGCGGCGGGCCACCGCCGTCAAGCCGGTCGAGGCCCTCGGCGAGGCCGAGTCCAGGCCGCCGCGCATCGGCCCGGTCCGGATCGTCCTCGGTGCCGTCGCCACCGCCGGCGCCGTCGTCCTCACCGTCCTGCTCACCGTGCTGCACTCGGACCAGTCCTCCACCCCGGTCTGCTTCAACGCCGTCCTGCTGTGGTGCACCGCGCTCGCCCTGCTGGGACCGCCGGTCGCCCGGGCCGGTGCGGCGGTCCTGGGCCTGCCGCTGCGGGCGTCCCGGGTCGGCGGCTACCTCGCCGCCCACAACCTGCGGGCCGCGGCGCACCGGCTGGCCTCGGTCGTCACCCCGTTGACGCTGCTGATCGCGATGGCCTGCACCATCCTCTTCACCGGGACCACCGTCGACCGGGCGACGAGCGCGCAGCGCGACCGCGGGAACGTCGCCGACCTGGTGGTCGGGCCCCGCGTCCCCTCCTCCGTCGCCGCGGCGGCGGCCGCCGTCCCCGGCGTCCGGACCGTGACCCGGGTGCTCCACAGCCAGGTGCGCGACGGTCTGGAGAAGCGCAGCGTGCAGGCGGTCACGCCCGAGCGGCTGTCCGACACCCTCGACCTGGGGGTGACCGCGGGCGACCTCGGCCGGCTGGCGGAGGGGACGGCGGCGGCCGCGGACGGGCTGGGGTACCGGATCGGCCAGCGGGTCGGGCTCACCCTCGCCGACGGCGCGCCGTACGAGGTCACCGTCGTCGCCCTGTACGCCCGGGGGATGGCCTTCGGCGACCTGACCCTGGCGCACGGACCGGTCGCCGCGCACGTCGACGTCCCGCTCGACGACAGCCTGCTCGTCCGGGGGGACGGCGTCACCCGCGACGCCCTGGCCGCGGCGCTGCGGACCGAGCCCGGCATCGGCGTGCTCGACCGCGTCGCCGCCCAGTCCGCGGGCGACCGGACGAGTGCCCAGATCGGCTACGTGACGCTCGGTCTGATCGTCGCCTTCGTCGCCATCGCCGTGCTCAACACCCTGGCCATGAGCATCACCGAGCGGCGCCACGAGTTCGCCGCCCTGCGGCTGACCGGGGCCACCGGCGGCCAGGTCCGGCGGATGCTCGGCTGGGAGACCGCGGCCTCCGTCGCGATCGCCACGGTCCTCGGCCTGGGCATCGCCTTCGGGGTGCTCACCGCCTACGCCCGGGGCATCACCCGGGGCACCGCCCCGGTGGCGGTACCGGTCACCCAGCTCGTGATCGTCGTCGTCGGCGGCGCGGCGCTCGCCGCCGTGGGCACCTGGATCCCCGCGCGCGTGGCGCTGGGGAACGGGGGGCGGACGGCCTGAGCGGGGCGGGCCCGGCTGCTCCGGTCGGGCCGTCTCGTCCGTTCGCTCATCGCGGTCCGGCCGCAGGTCGTGCGACCTGCGGCTTTCCCCGTGCCGAGGCCGCTGCCGGTGCCGGTCGGCGGCGGCAGCTGCGGTGGGGCGGGACGCGGGGGTGGGGGGTTGTGGGTGGGGGTGGCCGTCAGGCGCCGGCGGGGCGGGGGGCGGTGCGGCGGTAGAGGCGGAGGAAGGCCTGGACGCCGGTGGAGACGGTGGTGTGGAGGGCGGCGTCGGATATCGGGACGGCGCCGTAGAAGGACTGGTCGGCCGCGCCGCTGAAGGTGAGCAGGGTGAAGTGGGTGGCGGCGAGGTCGGAGTCGTCGACCGTCAGCAGGTCCTGGCCGGCCAGGCGGACCAGGTGGGCGGCGAGGTCGCGGTGGGAGGCGAGCGGGCCGGCGGCGAGCCAGGCGTTCAGGACGTCGGGCGGGATGTTGCCGGCCTCGGCGCGGATGGTCCGGCCGAGCGCGTAGTGTTCGCCGGCCGCGAGGACGGCCTTGGCGCGGTCGACGGCGAAGGCGATCAGGTCGGCCTCCAGGTCGACGATCTTGTGCAGATGGCGGTCGGCCAGGGCGGCGACGATCTCGGTGAGCTCGCCGGCGGTCTCCAGCGCGACGGAGAGGAAGAGCTTCTCCTTGTCGCCGAAGTGGTTGTAGATGGTGCGCTTGGACACCCCGGCCTCGGTGGCGATCGCGTCGACGCTCGCCCGGGTGTAGCCCTCGCGCCCGAACACCGTGCTCGCCGCGCGGGCGATGGCCTGCCGTTTCTCCGGCATCCGGCGTGAGCCGGCGGTCGGTGCCGGGTTCGCTGCGCTCATCGGGCGGGTCCCTCCTCAGGCCTCATTTGCACTACTCGGTGCAGTTTACCCGGACGGACGGCCCGGAGCGCAGGGGAAGGACGTCGAGGTGCGGGGAAGGGTGCAGGGCGCGGGGCGCAGGGTGTGGGAACGGGTGCGGGCGCGTGGGAGGCGTCGAGGTCGGCGGGAAAGCAGGGAGGCGCGGAGGGGGCGGCGACAGGCGGCGGGAGCGCCGGCCGGAGGCCCGTGGACCCTCGTCGAAATCCGGCATACCGCGTCGCCG
>NZ_JBHXDN010000019.1:36112-143303 GCF_042726075.1 Kitasatospora sp. NPDC127035
TAATCTTTTTGGGTGGGGTTTTGGGGGGGGGGGTGGGGGGGGGGGTGTTGGCGGGGGTTAACGGGGGCGGGCGGGTGCGTTTCCCCCGCGCCCGGCCTCCGCGCCGCGTTCGCACGGCTCGATGCGCCGCTCCCCCCGACTCCCCGGACTCCCGCCGTCCCCCCTGGCTCCGCTCTCCGGCGAGAGCGCTCCGCACAGGCCCGGCAGGCCCCCTGTCTGCAGGGCGTCGTTGATCATTACGTTAACAAACCGCATGGTTGGTTTGTCAATAGTGAGATCCACGAAACATCCACATTCTGGGGTGTGGACCGGGGTCGAGGGAAGTCGCCGCCGGGAAAGGGCCGTTCGCGCAGGGAGGGGAGGAGGGGGCGGCGACAGGCGGCGGGAGCGCCGGCCGGAGGCCCGTGGACCCTCGTCGAAATCCGGCATTCCGCGTCGCCGCCGATACCGAACGGGGCCGTCCGAACGCTCAGCGCAGCAGCCGGCGCTCCTTGGCGACGGCCACCGCGCCCGCCCGGGTGTCGACACCCAACTTCTCGTAGATCCGGCCCAGATGGGTCTTCACGGTCGCCTCGCTGATGAACAGCGCGCGGGCGATCTCCCGGTTGCCGAGCCCCTGGGCGAGCTGGGCGAGGATCTCCAGCTCGCGCTCGGTCGGCTGTGGCGCCGGCGCCCGCATCTGCGCCATCACCCGGGAGGCGACCGGCGGGGAGAGCACCGTCCTGCCCTGCGCGGCCGAGTGCACCGCGGCGAACAGTTCCTCCGGCCGCTCGGCCTTCAACAGGTAGCCGGTGGCGCCGGCGCCGATCGCCCGCGTGATGTCGGCGTCCGTGTCGTACGTGGTGAGGACCAGGACGTGCGGCGCGCCAGGAGCGGCGGTGATCCGCCGGGTGGCCTCCACCCCGTCGATGCCGTCGCCGAGTTGGAGGTCCATCAGCACCACCTGCGGTGCGAGCCGCGCCGCCAGCTCGACCGCCTCCTCCCCGCTGCTCGCCTCGCCGACCACCTCGATGTCACCGGCGCTCGCCAGCAGGGCGAGCAACCCGGCCCGGACCACGGCGTGGTCGTCGCAGACCAGCAGCCGGACCGGGGACGGCACGGGGTCGGTGTTCATCGGGGCTCCGGGGCTTGTCGGCGCTGCTCGGCGGGGGGACGGGGGGCGAGCGGGACCGCGGCGGAGACCACGGTGCCCTCGCCGGGGGCACTCTCCACGGTCAGGGCGCCGCCGAGCTGACGCAGCCGGGCGCGCATCGCGGGCAGGCCGTGGCCGCGGCTGCCGGCGGGGGAGGAGGCGGGGGCGCTGCCGTCGGCGGAGGAGGTTCCGGGGGAGGCCGGGTCGAACCCGCGGCCGTTGTCGGCGACGTCCAGCACGGCCTGGTCGCCGAGGAAGGAGAGGGTGAGCGCGGCGGCCGACGCCCCGGCGTGCTCCCGGACGTTGGCCAGGGCCCCCTGGGCGATCCGCAGCAGCGCGGCCTGCGCGGCGGCCGGCAGCGGGGCGGGTGCGCCGTCCAGGTGGAAGCGGACCGGCAGCCCGCTCTCGGCGGACTCCCGTTCGGCGAGCGAGCGGAGCGCCTGGTCGAGCGTGCGGCCGTCGGCGAGCTCGGCGGGTGCGAGGTCGTGGACGAAGCGGCGGGCCTCCGCGAGGTTCCGGGCCGCCACGTCGGCGGCCGTACGGACGTGGGCGCGCGCGGTCGCCGGGTCGCCGTCCCAGGTGCGGTCGGCGGCCTGGAGCAGCATCTGCTGGCTGGAGAGCCCCTGGGCGAGGGTGTCGTGGATCTCCATCGCCAGCCGTTCACGCTCCGCCAGGGTGCCCTCCCGGCGCTCGGTTGCGGCGAGCTCGCGCCGGGTGCGGACTAGGTCGGCGATCAGCGCGCGCTGCCGCTCGGCCTGTCGCTCCATGTACAGGAAGACGGAGGTGGCCAGGGCCGCGACGGCGGGCGGCAGCAGGAGCAGGTTGGCGTCGACCCCGCCGGGCAGCCGCACCTCGCCGACCACCACCAGCAGGGTCAGTGCCGCGACCAGCGGGATCGCCGCCCGGGCCGGCAGGGTCCGCAGGGCCGTGTAGACCAGCGGGACGGCGCACCACGCGAAGCTCGGCGCGATCAGCACCAGTACCACCCAGATCGCGGTCACCAGGGTCAGCGGCCAGAGCCGGCGGCGGCGCCCCGGAGCGGGCGGGCGGTGGTGGGCCAGCCAGGAGACGACCGGCTGGGCGACGGCCAGGGTGATGCTCAGGCCGAGCACCCAGGGGATGCGCGGGTTGCCGGGGTGATGGGTGAGGAACCGGCTGAGCGAGGTGGCGAGCAGGAGCAGGAAGGCGGAGTCGAGCAGTACGGCCAGCCGGCCCGCGTCCGGGTCGGGGACGTGCGCGTCGGGGTGCGGGCGGGGGCCGTGACCGGTGGGCGCGTCGGAGGCGTCGCCGTCCGGGCCGGGGCCGTCCGGGCCGGGGCCTGCGAGGGGGCGGCCGACACGGTCCACGGGCCCCTCCTCACTCCGCCGCCTGTTCCGTCCGCCCGCCCCGGTCGCGGCGCGCGGGTACGGCGCCGAGCTGCGCCGATCCCTCGATGGTGACCCGTGCGGCCCGGTCGCGCATCAACCGATCGGCTGACGGGGCCGTCGTCCATCATGCCTGCGGGCGGTGTCCGGAACGCCGATGTGGCGCGGGGGGCCGGAACCGGAGGATCGATCCCGTCCCCACCACCGATCCGACGAGGAGCCCGACCATGAAGAAGACCTCCGCCCGCGCCAAGGTGCTGACCGGCACCGTCGCCGCCGCCGCGCTGGCCGCCGCCACCGTGGGCGCCGTCTCGGCCAGCGCCGATTCCTCCGAGACCCCGGCCGTCGCGGCCGCCGTCAAGGCCGACACCCAGAACAAGAACCTCACCCAGACCACCGGCCTGACCATCGAGGCCGCCACCAAGGCCGCCCAGGCCACCCTGGACGCCGCCGCCAAGGCCGGCCAGCGCGTCTCGGTCGCGGTGGTGGACCGGGACGGCATCACCCGGGTCCTGCTCAAGGGCGACGGTGCCGGCCCGCAGTCGCCGGAGTCCGCCGAGCGCAAGGCGTTCACGGCGGTCTCCTGGAACGCGCCCACCTCCGAGCTGGCCAAGCGGCTGGCGCAGGCGCCGAACCTCAAGGACATCCCGGGCACCCTGTTCCTGGCCGGCGGCGCCCCGGTGCAGGCCAAGGGCGCGCCCGTCGCGGGCATCGGCGTCGCGGGTGCGCCCAGCGGCGACCTCGACGAGCAGTTCGCGCAGGCGGGCGTCGCGGCGCTCGGCAAGTAGCGGGTGCCGCGACGCCCGCCGGATCGCGGGCGGCGCGGCCTCGGCAGGGAACGGGCGTCGAGGCCCTCGTCGGGCAGCCGGACGCCCGGCACGGGACGTGCGCGCCGGGGCGGGCCCCCGACCGCCCCGGCGCGCACCGCACGCACCTGCCCCGGCCGGGACCGTACGAGCCCCGCGCGGGTGGGTGCGGTTCGGCACGCTCCGGGGCACCACGGCGCACTCCGGCGCGAACAAGGTGGCCGGACATCCGCGCGCCGCGCCGTCCGAGCGGTCAGGATGGGGGCATGGCAGACATGACCGCGGCCGAATGGCGCGCCTTCCTCACCGCCGGCACCCGTACCGCCAAGATCGCCACCACCCGGGCCGACGGCCGCCCGCACGTGGCGCCGGTCTGGTTCCTGCTGGACGGTGACGAGATCGTCTTCAACACGGGTGCCGCCACCGTCAAGGGCCGTACGCTGGCCCGCGACGGCCGGGTGATGCTCTGCGTGGACGACGAGCGGCCGCCGTTCTCCTACGTCCTGGTCCAGGGCACGGCCCGGCTCGTCGACGACCTGCCCGAGGTGCGGGAGTGGGCCACCCGGATCGCCGCCCGGTACATGGGGGAGGACCTCGCCGAGCAGTACGGCGCCCGCAACGGCGTCCCCGGCGAGCTCCTCGTACGGGTGAAGATCGAGAAGGTCAGCGCAGAACACGGGGTTGCCCACTGAAAAGCCTGTGCCGCTGTCAGTGCCGCGTGGCAGGCTTCCCGCTATGACGGCGTGGACCCTCAACGACATCGAACGTGCGATCCGCTCCTCCTGGGGTGTCGACACCTGCGCGCCCGAGGACCTGGCCCACTGGCGTCCCGACAACCCCGCCCGCGGCCAGTGCGGGGCGACCGCCCTGGTGGTGCACGACCTGCTCGGCGGCGAACTGATGATGGGCGAGGTGTACGCCGGCGGCGTCCGGACGGACCTGCACTGGTGGAACCGGTCCGCCGCCGGCGTCGAGGTCGACCTCACCCGGTCGCGGTTCGGCCCGGACGAGCGGGTCGGCCCCGGCCGCCCGGTCGCCCGCCCGCAGCGCCCGGGCCGGCTCCAGGCCCAGTACCAGCTGCTGCGCGGCCGGGTCGTCGCACACCTTGAGGCCGGCCGGGCGGTCGCCGCCGGCCGGCTGCCGGAGCGGGCCTGCGCCTGAGCCGGCACCCTGGTCGGCACCCGAGCCGATTCCCGAACCGCTGCCCGGGCCGCCGCCCGGACGGGACCCGCGACGGGACCCGCGACGGACGGACCGGAACGGCGCGCCCGCCCGCCGGGCCGGTCGTCGCCTGCTGACGTACAGTCGGGCGCATCGTGGCCGGACGACCGGCCCACCGGGCGGCGGCAGGAGTGTGCGATGGGCGGGACGACGGTCGGCTTCGTCGGACTGGGCGCGATGGGCCGGGGCATGGCGGCGAACCTGCTGGGAGCCGGGTACACCGTCCGGGTCTGGAACCGCTCGCCCGGACCGGTGGCCGAGCTGGTCGCCCGGGGCGCGCAGGCGGCCGACGGGCCGGCGGACGTGTTCGCCGCCGGGGTGGTGGTCTCCATGCTCGCCGACGACACGGCCTTCGAACGGCTGCTGCTCGACCCGGAGCTGCTGGCCGGCGCCGCCGCCGGCGTGCACGTCAACATGGCCACGGTCTCGGTGGCGCTCGCCGAACGGGCCGAGGCCCTGCACACCGAGCACGGCATCGGCTACGTCGCCGCACCCGTGCTCGGCCGGCCACCGGCGGCCGCGGCCGGGACGCTCGACATCCTGACCGCCGGGAGCCCGGACGCGCTGGCGGCGGTCGAGCCGCTGCTGGCCGCGATGGGCCGGCGCACCTGGCACTTCGGCGACCGCCCGGTCCAGGCCAACGCCGCCAAGATCAGCACCAACTTCCTGCTGGCCTGCGCGATCGAGTCGCTGGCGGAGGCGTGCAGCCTGGCCGAGGCCAACGGGGTCCGCCCGACCGACCTGGTCGAGATGCTCACCGGCACCCTCTTCCCCGGACCGGCCTACACCGGCTACGGCTCGATGGTGGCCGAACGCCGTTACGAGCCGGCCGGGTTCAGGCTTCCGCTGGGCCTCAAGGACGTCGACCTCGCGCTCACCGCGGGCGCCGCGGCGCACGTCCCGCTGCCGTTCGGCAGCGTGCTGCGGGACGCCTTCCTGGACGCGCTCGCCCACGGGGACGGCGAGAAGGACTGGGCGGCCGTCGCCGCCGTCGCCCGCCGCCGGGCCGGCTTGCCGGCGTAGCGCCGGCCGGCGGACGCCGGGCACGGCCGGGTGCGAACCGGTGGCCGCCACCCGGAACCGGACGGAGGCCGCACGCGTTGGAGCCGTCGGGTTCAAGCCACGGAGGTGTACGACACGGTCCCCACGGGCGTGTTCCGGTCACTTCGTGAGCATCTGACGGAAGGGATCAAAAGCCCTGTCAGGGGGTCGAGTTGGGTCAATTGGGCAGATATCGGGCGGGGTTCGGGACAACACGGCACCCGCCTTTCCGAGTGGCTGGTTCCTTCGGTAGTCTCCGTCGGACTTCCAGCTTCGCGGGGGGAAGGCAGCTCGGACAGCAGCGTCCGCCCGCGCTCCCGGGTCCTGCCCGGACACTCTCGTGAGGTCTCCCGTGTCCATCTCCATACCGCGCAGTCTCGCCCTCGCCGGTGCCACCGCGCTGGCTGCCTCGATGGCCCTGACCGGTGCCCAGGGTGCCGTCGCCGCCGCCACGGGCTCGCCGTCGGCCGCCGCGCCGCAGGCCGCCAAGGCGGCTTCCCGCCAGCTCGACCTGTCGCTGGACGGGGTGCCGAGCACCTTCGTCGCGGGCGGCGAGTCCAAGCAGTTCAGCTTCACCATCGACAACGACACCAAGACGGACTTCGTCTTCTACCCGCTGCTCAAGTTCAAGAACGCCAAGGGCAACCTGCGCGCGGACCAGCTCAAGGTCGAGTACCAGCTGCCCGAGGGCCTGGACAAGACCAAGACGTGGCTGCCCGCCGCCCCCGCCCCGGGCGGCGGTGAGACCGACGACGACGGTGTGCTGTTCCTGCTCAGCAAGCTCGTCAACGGCAACCCGGACTACGAGAACTCGCTGCTCGCCGTCAAGAAGGGCAAGAGCCTCACCCTCACCGTCCGCGTCGCGGTGACCAAGGACGCGCCGCTCGGCACGGCCGGGGTCGTCCCCGTGGTCTTCTCCGCGGCGGCCGAGGGCAACACCCCCATCGGTGAGGGCGAGTTCAGCTGCGACGGCATCCACGGCGAGCGTTTCACCATCGTGCCCGGCGGCAAGCCGAGCCCGACCGCCACGCCGTCCACGACGAAGCCGACCACCCCCAGCACGAGCCCGACGGTGAAGCCGACCGGCAGCCCGTCGGCCACCACGACGCCGACGGGAACCCCCTCGCCGTCCGCCACGGTGACCCCGAGCACCACCCCGAGCACCACCCCGAGCGGGACGGCGACCCCGAGCACCACCGCGAGCCCGTCGGCCACGACGACCGCTTCCCCGTCCGCGACCGCGACGCCGTCCACGACGGCCACGCCGTCCGCGAGCACGACGCCTTCCGCGAGCACGACGCCGAGCGCGAGCACCTCGCCGAGCGCCCCCGTCACCACCGCGCCCGCCACGACGGCTCCGGCCACCACGGCTCCGGAGAGCCCCACCCCGGCGCCCAGCGGCTCCGGTACGCGGGAGCCGATCGACTTCCCGGTGAGCATCCCGAAGGTCTCGCCGCCGCCGATCACCCCGGCCGCCGTGGTCAAGGCGAACGCCAACGCGGACAACGCCGAGAAGGCGCTGGCCACCACCGGTGGCGGTGACAACACCACCGCCATCGCGATCGCGGGTGGCGCCGTCCTCGCGGCCGGTGTCGGCACCCTGGTGGTGCTCCGCCGCCGTCGCTCCGCCCAGCAGGGCTGAGCCGCACCGCCGACGCCCGTCGACGACGCGCACAGCTGACGCCCGTCGCTGACGCACATCGCTGACGCGTACCGCCCGTGCTCCCGCACCCCGGGGGCACGGGCGGTTTCGTCAGGTCACCTAGGATGGCGGGCCGAGGGGGCGGAACGGCGGACGAGGTGGGTGTGCGGGAACGGGGTTCGGGGCGTCCGGGACGGGCCGGCACGGACTACGGGGCGGCCACCGGCCGGATCGCCGGGTTGCCGGTCCGCCGGCACCACGTCCTGCTGGCCGCCTGGACGGTGCTCTGGTTCCTGCTGGTCGAACCGAGCGGCGGCTTCTCCTGGCACTACCTCCGGCAGGGCGAGGAACTGCTCTTCAGCGACCGGCCCGACGGTGGTCTCTCGCTCTACGCACACCACCCCGAGCTCCAGATCGGCCCGGTCAGCCTGGCCGTGGCACGGCTCTTCGGCCCGTTCCCCGCACACACCGGCGCGGTCCTGGCCGAGGCGGTGATGTCCGGGCTGGGCCTGGCGATGCTGGTCCTGGTCGGCCGCACCGCGGCCCGGCACTACCTGGGCACCGGTACCAACCACCGCCGGCTCCAGCAGCGGCTGCTGATCGCCGGGCTCGCGTTCATCCCGATGTGGGTCGAGGTGTCCGTCCGCTTCGCGCACCTGGACGACGTGCTGGCGCTCTTCTTCACCACCCTCGCGGTGCACGAGCTGAGCCGGGGACGGGCCTGGCTGGTCGGCGTCTTCCTGGCGCTGGCGGTCGACTCCAAGCCGTGGGCGCTGGCGTTCGCGCCGCTGATCCTCGCCCTGCCCCGGCCGGCCTGGCTGCGGACGGCGCTCTGGTTCGCCGGGCTGGTGGCCGTCGCCTGGCTGCCGTTCTACCTGGGCGACCTCGACACCATGGCGGCCGCCAAGTTCACCATCCCCAACCAGCCCGCCTCCGCCCTGCGATGGTTCGGGGTGACCGACCCGGCCACCCCGTGGTGGGACCGGCCGGCCCAGTTCGCGCTCGGCCTCACGCTGGGCTGCCTGGCGGTCCGGCGGGGCCGCTGGCCGGCCGTCGTCCTGCTCGGGGCGGACGCCCGGATCCTGCTCGACCCGAGCGTCTACACGTACTACACCGCGTCGATCCTGCTCGGCACCCTGCTCTGGGACACGGTCGGCCAGCAGCGCCTGGTGCCGTGGTGGAGCTGGATCGCGCTGGCCTCGCTGTACGGGGGCACGCTGCTGCTCCCGTCCGACGCGGCACGCGGCCTGGCCAGGCTGGCCTTCGTGGTGGTGTCCGCCGGGTACGTGCTGTTCTGGCCCGACCGGCGACGGCGCGGGTCGCGCGGGCGGCCCGGGCGTAGGGGACCACGGTCCGTTCAGCCGCAACCCGAACGCGAACCGGTGACGGCCTGACCGTCCGCCGCCCGGTGCACCCTGCCGGTCGACAGGGCCGCGAGCGCGAGCCCGGCCGCGGCACCCGCGGTCTGCGCGAGGACAAAGCCCGGGACGGACCCCGGGGCGATGCCGGTCCAGCCGTCGGTGAACGCCCGGCCGAGCGTGACGGCAGGGTTGGCGAAGCCGCCCGAGGAGGTCGCCCAGCAGGCGGCCCCGACCCAGAGCCCGACTGCCGTCGACACCGGTCGCCGACGGCCGCCGCCCGCCGACACGGTCACCACCAGCAGCAACGTTCCGGCGGCCACCGCCTCGCCGAGCAGGAGCGCCCCGCCCCCGCGCGGCACCGCGGACAGTTCGAACAGCGGGTGCCCGAACATCGCGTCGGCCAGGCCCGTCCCCGCGAGCGCGCCGGCGGTCTGCACCGCGGCGTACGCGGTCGCCTCGCGCAGCGGCAGACCGGTGGGTGTCCGTCGCCCGGTCCACCAGCACCCGGCCGTCACCAGTGGATTGAGGTGACCGCCGGAGACCGGCCCGAACAGGTCGACCAGCACCGCCAGGGCGGCGGCCGAGGCCCCCACGTTCGCGAGGAACCGCACCCCGGCGTCCGCGGTCAGCGCGTCGGCCCGGAAGCCGGAGCCGACCACGACGGCGGCCAGCACCGCGGTGCCGACCGCCTCCGCGGCCAGCCGGCGGCGCAGGGGCGGAGCGGGAGGGGTGGTCATGCGCCCATGCTGGCCGCCGCCCGCAGGGCCCGGCAATTGGCGGCTCCGTCCAATCCGGACCGGCCACCGGACCGCCCGCTCGGAGACTCGTCCACGTGGGCCGCGCGTGCCGGGCGTCCACGTGGGCCGCGCGCGCGGGGCGTGCGCGCGTCGCACCGGTGAAACTGGACTTGACCCTCACGCAACGGGAGGAAAGAGAGTGGGGCAGCACGAAGGGAGAACCCGGATGAACGGCGGCGAAGGGCCCGACCGTACGGGGTACGCGGTCGGCGCGGTGGCGAAGTTCGCCAAGGTGACCGTCCGCACCCTGCACCACTACGACGAGATCGGCCTGCTGTCCCCCCGGGGCCGCACCCGGGCCGGCTACCGCCGGTACGACGAGGCCGACCTCGACCGGCTGCAGCGGATCCTGTTCTACCGCGAACTCGGGTTCCCCCTGGAGGAGATCGCGGCCGTCCTGGACGACGGCTCGGTGAGCCCGAGCGAGCACCTGCGGCGCCGGCACCGACTGCTGACCGACCGCATCGCCCGCCTCCAGGAACTGGCCGCGGCCGTCGAACACGCCATGGAGGCAGAGAAGATGGGCATTCAGCTGACCCCGGAGGAGAAGTTCGAGGTCTTCGGCGACTCCTACCGCGAGGAGTGGGAGACCGAGGCCGAGCAGCGCTGGGGCTCCGGTGACGCCTGGGCGGAGTCCCGGCGCCGCACCGGCGGCTACGGCAAGGCCGACTGGGAACGGATCAAGGCCGAGGGGGACGCGCTCAACGCCCGTCTGGCCGAGGCCTTCACCGCCGGTGAACCGGCCGGCGGCGGCCCGGCGGCGGACCTCGCCGAGGCGCACCGGCAGCAGATCACCGACAACTTCTACGCGTGCGGCTACGAGATGCACCGCTGCCTCGCCGAGATGTACGTTGCCGACCCGCGCTTCACCGCCGTCTACGACGGGCTCGCCCCCGGCCTCGCGCAGTGGCTGCACGACGCCATCCTCGCCAACGCGGCCCTCCGCACCGGGACGCAGGCGTGACCCGATGACCGGGCCCCGGCCGTCCTCCGCCACGGGACGCCCGCCGGGGCCCCGGACCCCCCGGGCCCCCGGGCTCAGGCGCCGCCGTGGCCGAAGGCGCGGCGGTAGGCGGTGGGCGAGGTGCGCATCACCCGGCCGAAGTGGTGCCGGTAGGTGGCGGCACTCTCGAAGCCGACGGCGACGGCGATCTCCTCGACGGTCCCGGCGGGTGCTTCGAGGAGGGGCAGGCTGGCCGCGACGCGCTGGCTGATCACCCAGCGCATCGGGCTGGTGCCGTTGCGGGCGGTGAAGTGCCGCAGGTAGGAGCGGTCGGACATCCCGGCGGCCCGGGCCAGCAGGGTGACGGTCAGCGGCGAGGCGAGGTGGTCCAGCGCCCACTGCATGGAGCGGCCGATCCCGTCGTCCCCCTCCTCGACCGGCCGGACCGCGGCCTCGACGAACTGCGCCTGGCCGCCGTCCCGGTGCGGCGGCACGACGAAGCGGCGGGCCACGCTGTTGGCCACCCGGGCGCCGTGGTCGCGGCGGACCAGGTGCAGGCAGAGGTCGATCCCGGCGGCGCTGCCGGCGCTGGTCAGGACGGAGCCGCTGTCCACGTACAGCACGTCGGGGTTGACCCGGACCGCCGGGTGGCGCTGCTGGAGCAGTTCCGCGTACCGCCAGTGGGTGGTGGCCTCGCGGCCGTCCAGCAGGCCGGCGGCGGCGAGTGCGAAGGCTCCGGAGCAGATGGAGACGATCCGGGCGCCGCGTTCGTGCGCGGTGCGCAGCGCGGCGACGAGGCCGGGGGAGACCCCGCCGGCCTGGCGGCCGGGAGGCGCGCCCACGCCGCCGAAGGCGTTCGGCACGCCGGGCACCACCACCGTGTCGGCGGCGGCGAGTTCGTCCAGGCCGTGTTCGGCGGTGAGGGAGAAGCCGCCGACGGAGCGGAGCGGGGTCCCGGGGCGGTCGGCGCAGACCTTGAGCCCGTACCAGGGGGCGGCGAGCAGCCCGCTCAGCTCCGGCCTGGCGAGCCCGAACACCTCGACCACGACGCCGAGTTCGAACGGTGTCATGCCGTCGAAGGCGTACACGGCGACGTCGTGGACCGGCTCCGGGCGCCGTCCGATGGTGACGGCCACCGGCCCGGTGGTCTGCTGGTCGGCCATGGGGTCCCCTCGGGCGGGCGGCGCGGCTGGCGGGATGTCGGGGAGTGTAGCCGTTTCGGCCGGATCCGATTTCCCGGAACCGGGCAGCAACCCCGGGCGCCCCCACACGTCCATAGGTACGGGGGCGGGGGGAGCCGGAGAACCGGTACTGGCAGTATTCCCGCAGATCACAACCTTGATCACGTGTCATGACGGGGCCGGTTCGCGCCGGGAGCCGTCCTGGGGGAAAGCAGAACGTACATGTCCATGGCCATCGGGCCGATCGCGGGACGGGGTGGGGGGCGGCGTTTCTCCCTCGCCGGGTTGACGGGGCTGCTGTTCGGCGCGCAGGAGGCCGAGGCGCCCGCCGGTCCGGTCGGGGAGCAGGGGCCGGCGCAACGGCGCATGGGCTTCAGGCTGCTCCGCGGAGGGCGGTCGGCGGCCGAGGAGGAACGGCCCACCCTGACCGACCTGTACCACGCGCACCGGCTGGGCCTGGTACGCATGGCGGTGCTGCTGGTGGACCACCAGGACCTGGCGGAGGACGTGGTCCAGGAGGCCTTCACCCAGCTCTACCAGCGACACGGGGAAACGCTGGACGACCTGGACAACGCGCTCGGGTACCTGCGCACCTCGGTCGTCAACGGCGCCCGGTCGATGCTGCGCCGCCGCAGGACCGCGCGCGAGTACGTTCCCCCGCACGAGGCGGACGCACCGTCGGCGGAGGACCACGCGGTGCTCAACGACGAGCACCGCCGGGTGCTGGTCGCCCTGCAGGAGCTGACCACGCGTCAGCGCGAGGTGCTGGTGCTGCGCTACTGGTCCGACCTCTCGGAGGCACAGATAGCCGAAACCCTGGGACTCTCCCGGGGCGCCGTGAAGTCCACCGCCAGCCGGGCACTGGACGCCCTGGAAAAGCATCTGGAGAAGGTTCGATGACCGACAGGCTTCCCCGCCGTTCCGGCGGCGGCGACGACGGGCCGGACGAGACCCCGGTCGAACGGTTGCTCCGCGAGGCGATGAGTGCCCGCGCGGCGCAGATCGGCGCGCACGACCTCCGTCCGGCGGCGCCCCCGAACCGGCGGGTCCGCCGGCTGCGGCCGGTCTACCTCGCAGCCGTCCCGCTGTTCGCCCTGGCCGCCGCGCTGGCGTTCGGCGTGCTCGGCTTCCGCGGCGACACCGTGGCCAGGCAGCAGGACCCCGGCCCGGCCGCCACCGTGACCGTCACGGAGACGCCGTCACCGGTCCCGACGCCGACCCCGACACCGGAGCCGAGCCCCACGGCGGCTCCGACCGCGGACGCCTCCCCGTCGGCCGACGCGGACGAGGAGGCCGGGCCGGGCGACCGGCCGACCGGCGGCGCGACCGGCGCGCCGCTCGGCGGCCAGGTGCCGCAGAGCACCTCCGGCGGCACCCCGCCGGCCACCAGCACGTCGAGCAGCAGTGCCCCGCCGCAGACGGCGGCCGTTCCGTACACCTTCCGCGGCGTCAAGTTCAAGGTCCCGCCGGGCTGGCGGGTGTCACCGCCCAAGCCGACCGACGACCGGGTCTGCGTGCTCAGTCCGGGGGCGCCGACGAGCGCCCAGCCGGGCTGGTCGCCGGACTCCTGCGAGCCGTACGGCGTCTCCGTCGTGGTGTACGACTCGGCGAGCGAGGTCGAGGGCGCGACCTGGCCCACGACGGCGGACCTCGGCTCGACCTCCGGGTGGGGGCACCAGCCCACGTGCCCGATCTGGGGGAGGCCCTACATCCCCACCGGCCCGTACGCGTCGGTGGGCGCACCGGTCCGGACGAAGGACATCGTGGCCGGCCGGGCGATCGACAAGACGCAGTGGCAGGTGTCCTGCACCAGCGCCGACACGTTCACCGCCCAGCTGTGGGGGCTGTCGGCCGACCAGGTGTTCATCGTGGCCAACGGACTCAAGCCGGAGTACCAGGCGGGCCTGGTGTCGCTCCTGGACACGCTGAACGTCAGCGGGCACCCGGCTCCGGTGCAGGTGCCGCACCAGAACGACGTGAGCGTGAGCGTCGAGGGGGTCGGCGTCGGCCAGCAGGTGCCGAACGACGGCAGCGCGGTGCCGGTCACGGTCACGTACAAGAACACCAGCCAGACCGACTACGCGGCGATGGTGCCCTTCGTCTACGCCGAGCCGTACCCGGGGGCGCCCGCCGCTGGGGCGGGCTCCGCCGTGCGCGGCACGGTGGAGCGGCAGGACGGCGCCGGTGCCTGGCAGACGTACGACATCGGGATCACCAAGCCCGCCAGGGACGGGTCCAACGGAATCGTCGCCCTGGCGCCCGGGCAGAGCGTGACGCTGAAGTTCCGGCTGAAGCTGACCCCCCAGGACGGCGCGGGGGTGATGCCGGTGACCTTCACGGCGATGGTGGTGCCCCAGCAGGGGCCGGGGAGCGTCGTGGGCACCCGCACCATCCCGGTGCGGGTGGTCGTGAAGTAGACGATGCCGGTCCGCGGGGTCAGGCGAGCGAGGCCATCCACGCCTCGACGTCCGCGGCGCGGCGCGGCAGGCCGGCCGAGAGGTTCTCGTTGCCGTCGGCGGTGACCAGGATGTCGTCCTCGATCCGGACGCCGATGCCGCGGTACTCCTCGGGGACGGTCAGGTCGTCCTGCTGGAAGTAGAGGCCGGGCTCGACGGTGAGCACCATGCCCGGCACCAGCAGCGCGTCGACGTGCTCCTCGGTGCGGGAGTGGGCGCAGTCGTGGACGTCCAGGCCGAGCATGTGGCCGGTGCCGTGCAGGGTCCAGCGGCGCTGGAGCCCCAGCTCCAGGACCTTCTCGACGTCGTGGACCGAGGGGTCCAGCAGGCCCCAGGCGAGCAGGCGCTCGGCGAGCACGCGCTGCGAGGCGTCGTGGAAGTCGCGGAAGCGGGCGCCGGGCTTCACGGCCGCGATGCCGGCCTCCTGCGCGTCGTAGACCGCGTCGTAGATCTTCCGCTGCAGCTCGTCGAAGCGGCCGCCGATCGGCAGCGTGCGGGTGACGTCGGCGGTGTAGAGGGTGGCCGTCTCGACGCCGGCGTCGAGCAGCAGCAGCTCGCCGGGGCGGACGTCGCCGTCGTTGCGGACCCAGTGCAGGGTGGTGGCGTGCGGGCCGGCGGCGCAGATCGAGCCGTAGCCGACGTCGTTGCCCTCGACGCGGGCGCGGCGCCAGAAGGTGCCCTCGATCCAGCGCTCGGAGGTGGCGACGGCCTGGCCGAGCTCGCGGACGCAGTCGGTGAAGCCGTTGACGGTGGCGGTGCAGGCGGCGCGCAGCTCGCCGATCTCCCACTCGTCCTTGACCAGCCGCAGGCCGCTCAGGAACTCCTTGAGCCCGGCGTCGCGGTCGGCGTCCAGCACGTCGGCGAGTGCGGCCTCCAGGCCGGCGTCGTAGCCGCGGACGATCCGGGTCGGGGCGCTGCCGGTCCGGGCGTGCTCGGCCAGCTCGTCGGCGGCCTTGCGGACGTCGCGGGCGGGCAGGCCGAGCAGCTGCTCCTGCTCGGCGAGGCTGTGCCGGCGGCCGACCCACAGCTCGCCGTAGCCGTCCAGCCAGAACTCGCCGTTCTCGCGGTCGGAGCGGGGCAGCAGGTAGAGGCCGAACGCGTGGCCGGTGTCACCGGTGGGCTCGGCGACCAGCACGGCGTCCTCGGTCTGGTCACCCGTGAGGTGGACGTACTCGCTGGCGGCACGGAAGCTGTACTCGGTGTCGTTGGCGCGCACCCGCAGGTTGCCGGCCGGGACGATCAGCCGCTCGCCGGGGTAGGCGGCGGAGAGCCGGGCGCGGCGCTCGGCGGTGTAGGGGGCCTGGGCGATCGGGGCCAGGCCGTGCAGCTCGGTGTCGGCCCAGCCGGACTTCATCGAGGCGGCGAGTTCGTCGGAGACCTCGGAGTAGAGGCCGTTCTTGCGGCCCTTGAACTGCTGCGGCTGCTCGTCGCCGCCGGCGGCCTCGGGGTTCTCGGCCACCGCCGGGGTGCGGTCCTCGGTCACGTACGTCGCCTCCTTGCGCGTGGTGCCGCTTCGGTCGTGTCGGATCGCGACACACCTGGGCGGCCGTGCGTCCATGGTACGGACGCCCGGCCGCTCGACTGTTCGGGGTCGTTCGAGGCCGTTCGGTTCCGGCCGGTCCGGCGGCCCCCGGAAGGTCCGGAAGGCGGCGGAAGCCCGGGGCACCGGTGCCCCGGGCCGGTGCACCGGCCCGGACGCCCTCACTCGAAGCGGGCCGCCAGCAGCAGCAGGTCGTCGGTGGCCTGACCGGGGGCGGGGGAGCCCGGGGCGGCCTCCTCCCGTCCGGCGCAGACCGCCAGCAGGTGCGCGCAGAGCCGGTCCGGGTCGGTGCGGACGTCACGGGGCGCGTCGGCGGCGGCCCGGCGCAGGCCGGCCTGCCCGGCGTGCAGGGTCGGGCCGAACCGGCGGGCCAGGCCCTCGGTGTACAGCACCAGGGTGTCGCCCCGTTCGGCGGTCAGCTCGACGCCGGGCGCCTCCCAGCAGGAGAGCATGCCGAGCGGTGCGGACAGCGAGGTCTCGACGAACTCGGCGCCGTACCGGGTGACCAGCACGGGCGGGCAGTGGCCGGCTCCGGCCAGGGTGATCCGGCGCTCCTCCGGCTCCACCCAGGCGTAGACGGCGGTGGCGCTGCGGGCCGGCTCGGTGGTCTTGAGCAGCAGTTCGAGGTCGCCGAGGACCGAGACCGGGTCCTCGCCCTCCAGCACCGCGTACGCCCGCAGCGCGGACCTGACCCGGCCCATCGCGGCGGCCGCGCCGGGGGCGGAACCGGGACCGGCGCCCGGCCCGTCGCCGGAGACCGAGCCGACGGTGAGGCCGACCGTGCCGTCCGGCAGCGGGATGGCGTCGTACCAGTCGCTGCCGGAGGAGCGGTCCAGCCCGGCCGGGACCAGCCGCGCCGCCAGCCGCAGGCCGGCGGGCTGGGGGAGGCGGTCGGGCAGCAGGCCGCGGCGCAGGGCCTCGGTGGTGCGCCGGACCTTCTCCGCGTCCAGCTGCTTGGCCAGCAGCGGGGCGGCGACCTCGCAGTAGCGGCGGGCCAGCTCGCGCCGGCGGTCGGTCGGTTCGGCGGGTTCGTCGTAGAACCAGAGGGCGGCGGCCAGCGGGCCGTCCTCCTCGGTGGCCAGCGGCAGGCCGTAGCAGCCGCCGAGGCCGAGGCCGGCGGCCAGCTCGCGGAGCCGGGCGCCGACGGCTGGGTCGTGGGCGAGGTCGTACGACTGCAGCTCGGCGGGCCGGTCGTGCTCGCGCAACAGCCGGGCGACCAGGCTCTGGTCCGGCGGGACCGTCTCCAGCGAGCCCAGGCTGGCACGGTTCAGGCCGAGGCCGAGCGGCTGGCCGGGGCCACCGGGCAGCGCGGTGACCAGCAGGGCCCGGCGGGCGCCGAGCAGTTCGGTGCCGGAGGCCAGGACGGCGGCGAGGGTGGCGTCGACGCCGCGGGCGCGGGCGAGCAGTTCGGTGTGCTCGTGCAGGCTGGCGAAATCGGACAGCTGTCCGGCCAAACGGTCCTGCACCGCGGACGCGGGCGCGGTCCGTCCGTCGACCGCCGCGACCTTCTCGCCGGGCGCGGTCCGGTCGTCGGACGCGGTCCGCTCGCCAGCCGCGCCGCCGGGTCCGCCGGGTCCGCCCGGCCCCCCGGTGCCGGGCACCGGGCCGGTGAAGCCGGGCGGGTCGAGCAGGGAGAGGCCGCTGGCGCCGGCGGGCTCGGCGGGCTCGGAGGAGGTCGACGCTGGGTGGGACTCGGTCATGCCGCCACTCCTGACGCGGTGGTACGTGTCACGCGGATCATGCGGAACTCCCATGGACGGCCGTTTGGAGCGATCACGGCCAAAAGGGCGCGTTTCGCCTCGATTCGCTACTACTCGTCATTGATCGACAGCAATGCCACCACTTCTACACAGGCCATTCGGGGCATGTCCAGAGCCATGACAAGGCCGGTGGCCTGTTCGTCCTGCTCCCGGGGACCCGGCTCGGGGGCGTGTTCGGTTCGTGCGCGCGCCGGCCGGTCACCTCCGGGGCGCTCCCGGGCGGCGCCGCGCTCCGGCCGGTTCCCCCTGGTTCTCCCGCGGGTCCTCCTCCGCGTTCCGACAGGTCCGGACCGCGCCCCTGCCGGGCCCGGACCGGGTTCCCGCCGCGCTCCCACCGGGTTTCCACCGGCAGCGATCCCCGGTGGGCGGCCTGCTCGCGGCCGGTCGCGACGGGGTGTGACCGCCCTGTCGCCCGAGCGCGACGGCCCCGTCGTCCGGGCATGGAGCAGCCAGAAGCGGGCAGAACCGTGAGGACGGCTCCGGCGGCCGTCCGGATCGTATGCTTTCGCCGTCCGCAGGCCGGGCCGGCGGGAAGTGACTCACTCGTACGGTGGAACCAACCGCGCCCGGGCGGCGTCCATCCGGTCGCATACGGGATTCTCGTTCCAAGGGCTGTTCTATTCCGCGGCCCTTTCACATCCTGCTCCACTGCGTGCTCCACGCCCGCACCGCCGATCGCCCTGCCGTTCGCCCTGCCCGCCGCCCGCTTCCGGGCCGGTGCGGCGTTCCCGGACGCGCGCCGGCGGCCCGGTCCGGAGCCCGCGGTCCGGAGCCACCGAGCGGTCACGGAAAGGAACGGGTGCCAATGCGCGACAACCCCATGCGCGACAACCCGAGGAGCCGGTCGGCGGCCCGGGCGTCCCGGCTGGCTGCGGCCCTGACGGCCGCCACCGAGTACCGCTGGCCCGTCGTCCCCGGCACGCAGCTCGTCGGCGGTCACTGCTCCTGCGGTGACCCGGACTGCCCCGTACCCGGCGTCCACCCGCACGACCCGCCGCTGCTCGCGGCCACCACCGATGCCCGGATGGTGCGTTGGTGGTGGGAGCAGCGCTGTCCGGACGCGCCGCCGCTGGTCGCCACCGGCCGGACCGTCTCGGCGGTCAGCCTGCCGGCTGCGGCCGGGGCCCGCGCGCTCGCCTACCTCGCCGCGCTCCGGCTGCCACTCGGACCGGTGATGGCCATGCCGGGCCGGTACGCGATGCTGGTCGCCCCCTACTCGCTCGACGCACTCGGCGAAATGCTGGCCCAACTCCCTTGGGTGCCGGGATCGTTGCGCTACCACGGGAGCGGAGGCTTCCTGCCGCTGCCGCCGGGCGGCGGTGCGGGCGACCGGGTGCGGTGGGTGCTGCCGCCGCGTCAGGGCGCCGACGGTGGCGTCTGGCTTCCCCAGGTCGGGCCGCTGCTGGGCGAGTTGGTGGAGGCGGCGGTCCAGCTGGACAGCGGTCGGCCCACGTACTGATCGGGCACGGCCCACTCGTTCCGGGGTGGGCCGGCCGGAAAAACAAAAGATCCGGCCGCTGGCGACGGGGGATGCACCAGCGACCGGACTCTTTAGACAGTAACAAGGATCTGCGCCCGCGCCAATTTCCAAGACGCCCTCGCAGCCCGGAAATTGCGGGTCGCGGCGAACAATGTGACGCGTATCACGTGGATCTCCGCGCGCCCCGTCCGCCTTCCGTTCGCCTTTAGTTCAGGGTGACCTGACGGTTCACCAGGTTGGCGCGGGCGCGCCGCTCCTCGGCGGTCAGCGGGGACGGGTCGGCCAGCGTCTCGGCGAGGCGCTCGGCGAACTCGGCGGCAGGCTTCTCGCAGTCGGCCGCGGTCATCGACAGCGGCAGGTCCCAGACCGGAACGGTCAGGCCGTGCGCCCGGAACGAGCCGACCAGGCGGGTGTCCTGGCCGAGCGAGGACCGGTCGGCGGCGGTCAGCCGGGCCAGTGCGTCCAGCAGCTGCTCCTCCGGCACGGTCATCACCCAGCGCAGGTGGTTCTTGTCCGGAGTGCCGCACCAGTAGGCGGAGTCGACGCCGGCGAGCTTCTCGGTCGGGATCGCCGAGGCGTTGGCACGCTCCAGGGAGGCGGCCACCTCGCCGGTGGCCGTCTCGGCGTCCTCCAGCCAGAACTCGAAGCCGGTGTGCACGGCGGGCTCGAAGGGGGCGTCCGCGTCGAGCAGGTCCTGCAGCCGGGGGCCGCCCGGGACGGTCCGGCGGGACGGCACGGGGGTGCCGGGCTCGGCGGCGAGCGCCAGCTCCAGCGCGTCGGCCAGGTCACGGCTCAGGTCGCCGGAGCCCGACTGGGTCTGCAGGCCCAGCAGGATCGAACCGTCCTGGCGGCGCAGGGCCGGCCAGGCCAGCGGCAGGACGGTCGCCAGCGTCACCGACGGCACCTCGCCGTTGGCGGTGGCGGCCACGCCGGCGGCGAGCGTCAGCGGGACGGTCGCGGCCGGTACCAGCTCGCGCAGCGCCACCCAGTCGGCCTCGCCCGACAGACCCTCGAACGGGCGGTGCACCAGCTCCTGCACCGCGTGCGAGGCCTCGCGGCCGTGACAGGCCTTGTAGCGGCGGCCCGAACCGCAGGGGCAGTTCTCGCGGGCCCCGACCACGGGGATCTCGCCCGTGACGGCGGGGGTGGACTGGCTGCGCTGCGGCGCCTTCTTGGCGGCCTTCTTGCCCATGGTGCGGCTCTCCCGGGGAGGTGGTGATGTGCTCCGGGCAGCCTACTGACGTTCTCCGGGCGCGTGGGCGCACGCCGGGGTGCGGGGGCGCCCGTCCGCCCGGTCCGGGGCCGTGCCCGGCGTCCGGGCGCCGCGCGGGACCGTGTTCACCCGCCGCGCGGGACGGAGCTCAGGCGCTGCAGGGTGTGCCGCCGGTCCGCCTGGCGTGGCGGGCCCGGGCGGGCAGGGCCGCCCACACCGTCACCTCGCCGGGCGCGTCGCGCACGCCCCAGTCGCTGGCCAGCTGGTCCACGATGCCCAGCCCGCGGCCGCCGTGCGAGGTGAGTGAGGGGCTGGCCGGCGACGGACGGGTCTGTGCCCCGCCGTCGGTGACCTCCAGCGTGAGCACACCGTCGGCGTGCATCTGCCAGCGGACCAGGACGCCGCCGTCCTCCTCGCCGCCGCCCGTGCCTGCGTGCCCGACGTTGCCGTGCCCGGCGGCTCCGCCGGTGGGCCCGGTGCCGCCGCCGTGGCCGCCCGGTGCGGGGGAGCGGTCCTCGCCCGACCCGGCGGTCCGGGACGGTACGCCGACCAGTCGCGGCTCGACGATCTCGGCCCGGGCGCCGCGCCCGAGGGCGGGCAGCGGGCCGAGCGGTCGCGCGTAACGACACGCGTTGCTCAGCAGTTCCGAAAGGATCAGAACAGCATCATCGATGACCGGTTCCGGTATCTGCCGGTCACCCAGATCTCGACGCAGCCGGCGCCGCGCGGCCCCGACGCTCGCTGGGCCGTGCGGCACTGCCATGGTCGATGAAGTCGGCACTTCACGCGCCACCATCAACGCCACCCCCGGACCTCCTTCAGCGTATGCCGAGGGATGGATGCCCCTTGGCAATACGTCGGAAACGACCGGACGGCGATCCTGCACGGACATTTCAAGCCGGGCGACGGACGGTACGCGGCAGGTGATTCGATGCTCACGCTGCGTCGTGAAAGTGCCGTAATTGCGTCAGAAATCGCCGTCGGAAGGTTTGAGCCCCTACCAAGACGATCAACCGGTCCAGGTGGTTGAACGGTTCACCGCACCGTCCTGTCGGGTGGGGCCGGGTATTTCCGCGGGCGGTCGGGCGCGTCACCGACCGAGCTGGGCCAGCACCTCCGCCGGGCGGTTGGTGATGATCGCGGACACCCCGAGTTCCAGGCAGAGCTCGACGTCGGCCGGTTCGTCCACGGTCCAGACGTGCACCTGGTGGCCCAGCTCGCGCAGCCTGGTCACCAGCCCCGGCCGGGCCCGCACCAGCTCGATGCCCGGCCCGGCGATCCGCGCGCCGCCCGGCAGCGGCGCACCCGGGCGCAGCCGTCCGCGCAGTGCCAGGCCGCGTTCGAACAGGAACACCCGCGGGTACTCCGGTGCGGCCGCGCCCACCCGGGCCAGCGCCAACGACGAGAAGCTCATGATCCGGGCCCGGGACCGGCCGTTCTCCCCGGCGCCGCCGATTCCGAAGCGGTCCAGCGTCCGCAGCAGCTCGGACTCCACCCGGCCGCGGAACCGGACCGGGTGCTTGGTCTCGATCGCGAGGTCCACCGGGCGCCCGCAGTCGGTCACCAGCTCCAGCAGGCTCTCCAGCCGCAGCACGCCGCGCAGCTCCGGGTCGTCGCTGGGGCGGCCGGTCTTCCACGCGCCGAAGTCGTGCGCCTCCAGCTCGGCCAGCGTCATCGCGGAGACGGTGCCCCGGCCGTCCGAGACCCGGCCGATCCGGCGGTCGTGCACGCAGACCAGCTGCCCGTCGGCGGTCACCCGGACGTCGCACTCGAGCGCGTCCGCGCCCTCGGAGAGCGCCCGGCGGTAGGCGGCGAGCGTGTGCTCGGGCAGGGCGTGCGAGGAACCGCGGTGGGCGATCACCTGGACGGGCGGCGCGGTGCGCGCCGTCGCAGGCGAGAGGTCTGGGCTGGTCACACCGTCCACGATAGGCCGCGGAAGTGACACGAAAGCGAAGACGGCCCCAACCTGCGGGGCCGTCTTCGGGTGTGGAGGTGAGCGCGGGCGAGCGCGCCGTTCCGGGTGCGCGAGCCCCGGCGCGGGTCAGCGCCCGACGGTGCGGGTCAGCGCTCGACGGTGCCGGGGGCGCCCGCGCCGCCCGTCGTGCCCGGGGCGCTGCTCCGGGAGAGCGGGGTGAGCGCCCAGGTGACCAGGGCCGGCACCAGGAAGCCGAGCAGCGAGGCCGAGGTCCACTCCTGCGGGGTGAAGTGCAGCGCCTCCTGGACGGAGGTCCAGAAGTCGGTCCACCAGCTGGCGATCGCGGTCGGTGCGATCAGCTGGTAGGTGGCGAAGCCGAGGGCCCACGGCAGCAGCATCAGCCAGCGGGACGGCGCGTCGGCGGAGAGGTTCCAGCCGCGCCGGCCGGCCCCGAGGAAGTAGTCGACCACGAGCACCGCGAACATCGGCACGAAGATCGAGCCAATCAGGCCCAGGAAGGCGTAGTACGAGTCGGTGAACTCGGTGATCTGCAGGGCCAGCACGGTGATGAGCACCCCGGTGCCCCCGGTCAGCACCCGGCGGTCGACCTTCGGCAGCAGGTTGTGGATCGACATCGCGGTCGAGTACACGTTGGCGAACGACTGGTCGGTCTCGCGGAGCACCAGCACCAGCAGGAACAGCCAGCCGGCCCAGACGCCGAGGAAGGAGTCGAAGATCCGGGTGGCGTCCCCGTCCGCCTGGAGCAGCGCGAACAGACCGAGCACGTAGCACCAGACCTGCGCCACGGTGTAGCCGGAGAAGCTGCCCCAGAACGCCGAGCGCGGGGTGCGCGAGTGCCGGGTGTAGTCGGCGGCCAGCGGTACGAAGGAGATCGACACCGCGATCATCGCGTCGGTCGCCTTCAGGAAGCCGTGCCAGTTGCCCGCGCCCGGGTCGGACACGCCGTTGCGGCCCAGCTGGACGGTGAAGTACACCATCGCGACCGCCACCGCCGCGGCGACGAAGCGGCGCAGCACCGCGATCGCGCCGAGCGGCCAGATGGTCAGCGCGGTGGTGACGGCACCGGCCAGCACGACGAAGACCCAGCGGTAGCCGCCGGTACCGACGACGGTCTGCGCGCCCATCGCGATCACCAGCAGCTCGTACACGCCCCAGCCGATGCACTGGACGATGTTGAGCACCGTCGGCACGTACGAGAGCCGGGTCCCGAACAGCCCGCGCAGGTTCGCCATGGCGGGCGCGCCGGTGCGGGCGCCGATCAACGCGGCCACCCCGAGCATCGCGGTGCCGACCACGGTGCCGGCCACGATCGCCGTCACGGCGGCGGCCAGCGACAGCTCGCTGCCCGGCGCTCCGAGCACGGTGGCGGCGGTGGTGAAGCCGATGAGCGAGACGCCGAGGTTCATCCAGAGCGCGAAGTGGTCGCGGAAGCGGAGCGTGCGCGGCGGCTCGGTGTCCAGCACCAGCGGCGCCTCCACACGGGCTCCGTCCGGTGCCGCGGGGCGGTCCAGGACGGCGGCGCCGGCGGGACCGGCGGGACGGCCGGAATCGGCCGCCCGGGAACCGGGGACGGTGCCCCCGGCGTCCCCGGAGGGGGGCAGACCCTTGGACGCGGGCGTACCCGAGGACGAGGATGGCGAAGCAGGCGGCATGGCCGATACTCCCTACGCCGGCATTACCCGGACAGGTTCCGGCGGTCTGCGCCCCCTCGACGCTCGCCCGCGGATTCCGTGGCGTACGGTCGACCGGCGCACTCTCAGCCTGGTGGGTCCAAGCTCCCGCGTGTCAGTTGTGAGCGACAGGCTAACCGGCACGGCGGAGAACGCCAAGGCCAGGGGGCCGGAGGCCGGGGCCGGCGGAGTGCGGCAGGGGCGCGGCGGGGGTGCGGCAGGAACGTGGCGGGAGTGCGGTGGGGGTACGAAGGGGCTGTGGCCCGGGCGCGGAGCCGGCGCGCAGGGGGCCCGCGGGGCCGGATGTTCCGGGGTTTGTCTGGCCGGCCTAAGGATTCTTATGACTTCTTCAGAAGCCTCCTTACGGCAATCGAATCGAGTGTGCGAAAAACTATGGTTGTTGGTCCTGTCAGCTATGGAGGTCGTCCGTGAGCACCGAGCGCGAGGTTGGGTCCACCGGGCCGCAGGGGGAGCAGCCCTCCGGCGGCCAGGGGGTGGTGGTTCCCGGTCCTGACGGTCCGGCGCAGCAGTCTGCGGCCGTCCCCTCCCCCGTAGCGACGCCCGCTGCCGAACGGTCCCCGTCCGATCAGGCCGCTCCGGCCGCCGACGGCGGCAACGGCGGCAACGGCGGGTTCACGCCCACGCTGGCGTTCAGCAAGGTCAGCGCCCCGGAGCCGGCGCCCGCCGCCCCGGCGCCGGCCGCCGACGCGGGGTACCTCGACGCCCCGCCGCCGGTCCTGCCGCCCGCGCCGGCCGCCCCGGTGGCACCGGCCGCGCCGGTCGGCAACCCGTACGCCACGCCGGCTCCCGGCACGCCGGTCCCGCCGGCCGCCCTCGCCGCCCACGACCCGTACGGCGCCCCGGCCGCGCCGCAGGGCCACGGCGCGACCGGCCAGCACCACCCGTTCGGCGCCGGCCAGCCGCTCGGCGGCTGGGCCGCGCACGACATCACCCCGGGCGGCCCGGGCGCGCCCGGTGGCCCCGGCGGCCCGCTCGGCTACCCGTCCGAGTACCCCGGCGCCCCCACGCCCGGCGGCCCGCGCAAGAAGCGCGGCGGCCTGATCGCCCTGGTCGCGGCCGTCGCCCTGGTCGCGGGCATCGCCGGCGGCGCGGTCGGCGTCGTCGTCGCGGACCGTGACGACAAGGGCGTCAGCGCCGCAGCCGACCGCACCAGCACCACCGTCCAGGCCAACAACTCCCAGAAGAACGAGGCCGCCCCGGGTTCGGTGGCCGGCATCGCGCAGAAGGCGCTGCCCAGCGTCGTCACCATCAAGGCGCAGGGCAACGGCGAGTCGGGCACCGGCACCGGCTTCGTCTTCGACACCGAGGGCCACATCCTCACCAACAACCACGTGGTCGCGCCCGCGTCCAGCGGCGGCAAACTGACCGTCAAGTTCGCCGACGGCTCGTCCTACAACGCGTCCGTGCTCGGCCGCGCCGAGGGCTACGACGTCGCCGTCATCAAGCTCGACAGCCCGCCCAAGGGCAAGCTGACGCCGCTTCCGCTGGCCGACTCCGACAAGGTCAACGTCGGCGACTCCACCATCGCCATCGGTGCCCCGTACGGCCTGGAGTCCACGGTCACCACCGGCATCATCAGCGCCAAGGACCGCCCGGTCGCCTCCGGCGACGAGACCGGCGCCCAGTCCTCCTACATGAACGCCCTGCAGACCGACGCCTCCATCAACCCCGGCAACTCCGGCGGTCCGCTGCTCGACTCCGGCGGCGCGGTGATCGGCATCAACTCGGCGATCCAGTCCAACGCCTCCAGCAACGGCCGGGCCGGCTCCATCGGCCTGGGCTTCGCGATCCCGGTCAACCAGGCCAAGTGGGTCGCCGAGACCCTGATCAAGACCGGCAAGCCGGTGTACGCGAAGCTCGACGTCCTGCGCAACGACGACTACAAGGGCGACGGCGCCCAGATCCAGACCCGCGACATCCAGGGCACCCCGGCCGTCACCCCCGGCGGCGCCGCCGACAAGGCCGGCCTCAAGCCGGGCGACGTCATCACCAAGCTCGGCGGCAGCCCGATCGAGAACGGTCCCGCCCTGGTCAGCAAGATCTGGACGCACAAGCCCGGCGAGACCGTCGACGTCGAGTACACCCGCAACGGCCAGACCCTGAACACCAAGGTCACCCTCGCCGAGCGCGTCGGCGACAACTGACCCCACCCCGCCCCGAAACCCGGTGCACCGAAGCCCGCCGGACCCGTTAGGCTGACCTCCGCCTGGAGAGCTGCCCGAGCGGCCTAAGGGAACAGTCTTGAAAACTGTCGTGCGGTGACCCCGTACCGTGGGTTCGAATCCCACGCTCTCCGCTGGTTGGAGAAAACCACCTGCTCAAGGCGGGTGCCGGAAGCTTCCGGCACCCGCCTTCGGTGTTTTCGGGGGTGGGGGGAGGTGGGGCCCGGGGGAGCAGAGTTGTCCCGGTTTCACCTGAACGGGGGGTTTGGGGCCTAGGTGTCCTCGTGTGGGGGTGTGCGTCTCGTTTAGCCGGATGCAAGGGGCGGACTGCCCTGGGCCTGGCGAGGAGAGACGGATGGCCTGGTACCCCGGTGCGGAGAAGATGGAGCTCCAGCCCGAGTCGGACGAGCAGGCGGCGATCACGCCGACGCAGGTGATCTTCCACAGTGTGGCGGCGCCGTGGACGCCGCGGCGGATGTACGAGTACTGGCGGGACTCGACCAACCTGGAGTCGCACTTCGGGGTGGGGTACGACGGCTCGGTCGGTCAGTTCGTCGGCACCGAGACCCGCGCCGACGCCAACATGCGCGCCAACCGCCGGGCCGACGGCACCGGGGCGGTGAGCATCGAGTCGGCGAGCGACGACCGGAGCACCGACCCGTGGACGGACGCGCAGGTGAGGGCGCTGATCGCGCTCGGCGTATGGCTGCACCAGCGGCACGACATCCCGCTACGGGCCTGCCCGTCCTCGGACGCCGCCGGGTTCGGGGTGCACCGGATGTTCCCGGAGTGGTCGGACGGTGGGACGGCCTGCCCGGGGGAGGTCCGGGCCCGGCAGTTCCGCGAGGTCGTGCTGCCCGGCATCGTGGCGGAGGCGGGCGGCGGGGCGCCGGTGCCCCCGCCGCGGGCCGATTCCACCGGCCCGGCCCGGTACCGGGTGACCCTCAACGGCCTGGAGTACGGCTACGGGGCGCACGGGCCGCACGTCCTGGAGGTGGGCCAGGCGCTGGTCCGGCAGGGCTTCGGACGGCACTACCAGTCCGGGCCGGACCAGGACTGGCGGGACGCCGACACCCTCAACTACCAGGATTTCCAGCACAGTCTGGGCCTGTCGGGGCCCGACGCGGACGGGGTCCCGGGCGAGGGGTCACTGCGCAGGCTGCTCGGCCGGCTGCCCTCGCCGCGGCGCGTCTCGCTGGCCCACGTCGTGGCGGCGGCGCGTACCGATCCGGGGGCCGAGCAGGGCCACCAGACGTACGGCGGCGAGGTCCGGATCGTCGAACAGGCGCTGGCCGACGAGGGGTTCCTGGAGCAGCGCTGGGTGGACGGCTCGCTCGGCACCCGGTCGGTGCAGGCGTACGCGGCGTTCCAGCGCAGCCTCGGCTACTCGGGCGGCGACGCGAACGGGATCCCCGGGCAGCGGAGCCTGCAGGCACTGGGGGACCGGCGGGGGTTCGACGTCACGGACTGAGCGGCGGGGACGGTCCGGGCACGACGACGGCGAGAGGGCGACCGGGAGGAGAACGGGGAGGAAGGCGGGGAGGAGTGCAGGGAGGGCGGAGTCCCGCTGCTTGACCATGACACGGTGTGAGGGTCTGCACTGGAGGCATCATGTTCAACATCGGAGACTTCGCCAAGCACGGCCGGGTGTCGGTCCGCATGCTGCGCCACTACGACGCGATCGGGCTGCTACGCCCGGCCCGGGTCGACCCGGTCAGTGGCTACCGCTGTTACGAGGCGGCCCAACTCGCCCGGCTCAACCGCGTCATCGCCCTCAAGGACCTCGGCTTCACGCTGCAGCAGGTGCGGGCCGTCCTGGACGAGGAGGTGGGCGCGGCCGAGCTGCGCGGGATGCTGCGGCTGCGGCGGGCCGAGCTCGCCGCAGCGATGGCGGCGGACGCGGAGCGGCTGACCCGGGTCGAGGCGAGGCTCCGGACGATCGAGAGCGAGGGGACCATGTCCACGCACGATGTCGTGGTGAAGCGCGTGCCGTCGGTGCGGGTGGCCGAGTTGACGGCGGTCGCGGCGAGCTACGAGCCGGAGGACGTCGGGCCGGTGGTCGGGCCGCTGTTCGCGGAGCTCTGCGGCAGGCTGGCGGCGGCCGGAGTGGCGGAGACGGGACCGTCCGTCGCCTGCTACGAGGACCTCCCGGACGGGGACGGGGCGGCGGTGCTGGTACGGGTGGCCGTGCCGGTCGGGGCCACGGTGGAGCCGGGTGGGGAGCACGGCTTCGCGGTGGTCGACCTGCCGGAGATCGAGGAAGCGGTGACCGTGGTGCACCGCGGTTCGATGGACGACACGCTGGGTTCCTTCCAGGCGCTGGCGCGGTTCATCGACGAGAACGGGTACCGCTCGGCCGGGTACGCGCGGGAGCTCTACCTGGAGTGCCCGGACGACCCGGCCGGTTGGGTGACCGAGCTCCAGGAGCCGGTGGGCCGGGCGTAGGCGCCGCACCGGTCGGAGCTTGCCCTCAAGCCGGTCGAGGGTCCTAGCGTCGGCCGGCATGACGATCACCGGTGCGACCGCGCCCGACGGAGCCGGCAGCCCGGGTAGCCCGAGCGGATCCGCCGACCGGGGTGGATCCGACGACACGAGCCGTCCGGGCCTGCCGGGGTCCTACCTGTTCTGGCTGGCCGGTACCCAGATCGGGGCGTTGGGTGACGCCGCCCTGTACTTCGCCCTGGGCTGGGCCGCGGCCGCGCACGGCGGCGGCGCGGCCGGCCTGGTGCTCACGGCGATCACCGTGTCGCGCACGGTCCTGGTCCTGCTGGGCGGTGCGGTCGCCGACCGGTGGGGCGCACGCCGGGTGATGCTCACCGGGGACGCGGTGATGCTGGCCGCGACGCTCACCCTGGCCGTGGCGGCGGGCGGCCGGGGCACACCGCTCCGGCTGCTGGTCGTGGCGGCCGTGGTGGTCGGGGTGGTCGACGCGTTCTACCTTCCGGCGAGCGGGTCGATGCCGCGCCGGCTGGTGGAGCCGGGGCAACTGCCCCGCGCTCTGGCGTTACGTCAGGCCGGTGGTCAGGTGGCCGCGTTGCTCGGGGCGCCGATCGGCGGGGCGTTGGTCGCGGTGGGCGGGCTGCCGGTGGCGGCGCTGGCGGACGCGGTGAGCTTCGCGGTCCTCCTGCTGGTGCTGCTGCGGGTGCGGGTCAGGGGGGACGCGGAGGTGGCTCCGGCGACTCCGGAGACGGCCCCGGCGAAGGGCGGGGCGGGGGAGCGTGGGGCGGAGGCGGCCGTCGTCGTTCCCGGGCTGCTGCGTGAGGCGGCCGCAGGGGTGCGGTCGGCGGCGGGGGACCGGCTGCTGCGGGCGGCGCTGCTGCTCGCCGGGGCGGCGGCGGGGGTCCTGTTGCCGGTGGGCTCGCTGCTCGTGCCGCTGCTGGCGCGGGAGCGCGGGTGGGGTGCCGGTGCGGCCGGCCTGGTCACGGGCGGGCAGGGCGCGGGCGTGCTCGCCGTGGCGGTCCTGCTCTCGCTGCGCGGCGGTCGGGGCCGGGGCGGTTCGCGTCGGAGGTCGGGGAGGGCCGCGTCCGGGGCGCGGTCCGGGGTGAGGTCCGGGGGCGGGCCGGGGGCCGTGGCGGGGGTCGGGCTCGGTGCGGCGGCCCTGGGCGTCTCGGTGCTGGCCTGGGCGCCGGACCCCGGGGTGGCCGTGCTGGGCGGGGTGGTGACGGGGGTGGGGTCGGGACTGTTCGCCGGCCGGCTCGGCCCGCTCGTCCTGGCCGCCGCGCCGGTCGGCCACCTGTCCAGGGTGCAGGCACTGCTGACGCTCGTGCAGAGCGCGGCGCTGGTGGTCTCGACCGGCCTTCTCGGCCTGCTCGCCGACGCGGCCGGCGCCCGGGTGCCGACGGTGCTCTGTGCGTCGGCCACCGCCGCGGCAGGGCTCGCCGCACTGGGCTCCAGGGCGCTGCGGCCGTCCGGCCGTCCTGAGCGGTAGCCGGTAGCCGGTAGCCGGGCGCTTGGGTGCGTGCGGGTGGGGCTCGGAGCTGCGTACTTGCCGGGTGGCCGGGCGCCGGGCAGAGTGCGAGAGCCGGACGCGGTCGGAGGGCCGGTCCGGAGCGGTGGCCCGTGGTGCTGCCCCTGCCCCGCACGGCACCAGCACGACGGCGGCGAGGGAGACCGGGGCGCCGGCACGTTGACGGAGCGACACAGCGGCGGCACCGGTGCGGCAGGCCCGGGCCGCGCGGGCGGAGGCGGCGATGAGTGATCTGACGGACCGGCTGGCAGAGGGTCTCCCTCCCGGAGCGCTGGCGGTGGACCCGGATGTGACGGCCGCCTACAGCCGCGACATGGCGGGGTTCTGCGAGGCCGGTGTCCCGGCCGTGGTGGTCTTCCCGGAGACGGTCGAGCAGGTGCAGCACGTCATGCGGACCGCCACGGCCCTTCGTGTCCCGGTGGTCCCGCAGGGGGCGCGGACGGGGCTCTCCGGTGCGGCCAACGCCGTGGACGGCTGCATCGTGCTGTCGATGGTGAGGATGAACCGGATCCTGGAGCTCGATCCCGTGAACCGGATCGCGGTGGTCGAGCCCGGTGTGGTGAACGCCGAGCTCTCCCGGGCGGCGGCCGAGTCGGGGCTCGCCTATCCGCCCGACCCGTCGAGCTGGGAGTCCTGCACGATCGGCGGCAACATCGGCACCGGCGCGGGCGGGCTGTGCTGCGTGAAGTACGGCGTGACGAGCGAGTACGTGCTCGGGCTCGACGTGGTGCTGGCGGACGGGCGGTTGCTGACCACGGGGCGCCGGACGGCCAAGGGCGTCGCCGGCTACGACCTGACCCGGCTGCTGGTCGGCTCGGAGGGCACGCTGGGCGTGGTGGTCCGGGCGGTGGTGGCGCTGCGACCGGCGCCCGAGCCGCAGTTGGCGTTGGCGGCGGAGTTCCCGAGCGCGGCCGCGGCGTGCGACGCGGTCTGCGAGGTGATGGCGCGCGGTTTCACGCCGTCGCTGATGGAGCTGATGGACGCGGTGTCGGTCCGGGCGGTCAACGAGCTGGGGCAGATGGGTCTTCCGGAGTCGACCCGGGCGCTGCTGCTGGTGGCCTTCGACGGTCCGGACCGGGTGGACCGCCTGGCCGCCGTGGGGGATCTCTGCCGGGCCGCGGGGGCGACCGAGGTGGTGCCCGCCGACGACCAGGCGGAGTCGGAGATGCTGCTGGAGGCCCGCCGCCTTGCGCTGCCCGCCCTGGACCGGCTGGGCACCACGATGATCGACGACGTGGCGGTGCCGCGTTCACGGTTGGCCGAGATGCTGGCCGGCGTCGCGGTGATCGCCGAGCGGCACGGGCTGACCATCGGGGTGGTGAGCCACGCGGGGGACGGGAACACCCATCCGATCGTCATCTTCGACGCGGCGGACGCCGAGCAGACGGCGCGGGCGCAGCGGTCCTTCGACGAGATCATGGCGCTCGGGCTGGAGCTGGGCGGCACGATCACCGGGGAGCACGGGGTCGGGCTGCTCAAGCGCGAGTGGCTGGCGCGGGAGCTCGGTCCGGTGGCGTGGGAGCTGCAGCGGCAGCTGAAGGCGGTCTTCGACCCGTTGGGCATTCTCAACCCCGGTAAAGCGATCTGATCGGATTCCCGGCCGATCGGTGAATCACCGGATTGTCAGACTGTCGCAGAATGGCTCACTATGTCGACACGGTAGCGCGACCGAACTTTCAGGGGGCGCGTTCAGGGATGTTCCGCGCCAGGGTTGTGCGCCGGGTTCTCCGTGTGCTGCTCTTCGCGCCGCCCCTGGAGCTTCGATCGTGTCCGACCTTTCGGGCGATGCGGCAGGTCGGTGGCGGTGTGTCGGCGCGCTTTCCGTTTGGGCCCGGGTTATGCACCGGGCTGCTGGATATCACGCTAAAGGGCGAAAAGCCTGCCGGGAGGTAGTGCTTTGTCGATTTGTTGCGGAAGTCTTTCCCTCGGCGTCGCAGCCCGCAGGTGTTCGTCTGGCCGGCGAACTCCCGCACACATTGCACGATTTACCGTTTCTTGGAGGCTCTCATGGCTCGCATCCGTACCCGCAAGGTGGCAGGTCTTCTGGTGGCGGCCCCGCTCGCGGCGGGACTGCTCCTCGCCGGGGCCGGTGCCGCCGCCGCCGACAACGGCGCGCTCGCCAACGACGGGTCCAACAGCGGGGTGGTGTCCAACATCGGGACCGGCAACATCTTCGGCTCGGTCGACGGCAACTACGTTTCGAACCAGCAGACGGCCACCGGGTCCGGGGCCTCGAACCAGGCCAACACCCTCGCGGTGAAGGACAACTCGGGGGCCATCCTGGCCGGCCAGTCCAACAAGAACTTCAACGTCGTCTTCGCCCCGATCTTCAACTGAGCGCCGATGGACCGTGAACCATCGCCGGCGGGGGCGCCGGAGGTGGGTGGTCGTGGGTGAGCTGAGCATCCGCGGCGGGGTTCGAGGCAGACAGTGAAGTGAATCGAAGCGAAGCGGTCGGAAAAGATCGCGAGATGCGTAACCGGGTAGCGGAAAGGGTCACCGCGAACCGGTCCTGTGGGCGGCACCGCACGTCGGTGCCGCCCACGGGCGCGTCCGGACCGGTGCGTCGAGCACTCGGCCCGCCCCCTGTGCCCGGGACGGTGTCCCGGAGGGAGCCCTCATTACAGGGCCCGCGCCCGGGTTCGTCACCGTGCGGCGGTACGGTTGCGCTCCGACAGCGCACCCCGCGCGCCCGGGCCCCGGTGGCCCGCCCGTTGCGGGACTGCGGCAGCGGCAACCGGAAGGAAGGGCGCGATGGCAGCGGAGGAGGAGGGCCTGACCGGTCCGGGCGGGACCAGGCCGGTACCGGGCCCGGAGTCGGGCCGCGGGCAGAACCCGCAGCCTGCCCCGGAGGCGGCCTCGCAGCCGGTCCAGGGCCCGGCCGGGGCGCCGGGGACGGAACACCGGCCCGAGCCCAGGTCCGTGCCCGAGCTGCTGCTCGGCCGTCCGCCGATGACCCGCCCGCTGCCGACCTTCGACGCCGAGGCGGCCCCGGCCGAGCCCGGCCCGCTGTTCGTCGACTGGCTCGCGACCGCGCTCGACGCGGGGGTGCTGGACCCGCAGGTGGTCACGCTCTCCACCGTGGACGCCGACGGCATGCCGGACGCCCGGGTCCTGGTGCTGCGCGACATCGACGCCGCCGGCACCGGCTGGGTCTTCTCCGCCGCCGCGGACAGCCCGAAGGGCCGCCAGCTCGGCGACCACCCGGCCGCCGCGATCACCGTCTACTGGCCGCAGCTGGGCCGCCAGGTGCGGGTCCGCGGCACCGTCGAGCGGGCTGCCGACCAGGTCGCGGCAGCCGAGTTCGCGACGCGGTCCCCGGCCGCCCGGATCGGCGCGCTGGTCGGTCGCCAGAGCGAGCCGCTGGCCTCGCCGGCCGAGTACGAGGAGGCGGTGGCGGTCGCCCGTCGCCGGCTGGAGGCCACCCCGGACGCGGTCGCCGCGGGGCACACGGTCTACACGCTCTGGGCGCACGAGGTGGAGTTCTGGCAGGGCCACGCGGAGCGCCACCACGTCCGCCTCCGCTACACGCGGACCGGGCCGGTGCGGACGCCGGAGTGGTCCCGCACCCTGCTCTGGCCGTAGCGCCCCGACGCCGTGAGGCCGTGGCGCCGCGATGCCTCAGGGCCGCAACGCCGTGAGGCCGTAAGGCCGTAAGGCCGTAGGAGAACGGGCCGGGGCGCGCACCGAGTGGTACGCGCCCCGAGCCCGCCGGCCGTCTCCCCGGCGGCCGTTCCGTCGTCGACAGGTCCGTCGTCGACAGGTCCGACCAAGCCGGTCCAAGCAGGCCGGTTCAGCGCCGGTTCAGCGCCGGCCGGTCAGTGTGGCCCCGACGCTCGCGGCCACCACACAACCGATCCCGGCCAGCTGCGCCGCACCCAGCAGCTGCCCCAGCACCACCAGCCCGACCAGCGCGCTGACCGCCGGCTCCAGGCTCACCAGCACGCTGAACACCCGCTGCGGCATCCTCCGCAGTGCCGTCATCTCCAGCGCGTACGGGATCACCGGCAGCAGCAGCGACACCCCGGCGACCGCGAGCAGCAGCATCAGCGGCGAGGCCCCCGGTTCGGTCAGACCGTCCCAGGCCTCGCCGAGCCCGAACGGCGCGACCACCAGCGCGCCGACCGTCATCGAGACGGCCAGTCCCTGGAACCCCTGGAACGCGGCCCCGACCTTGTCGGTGAACAGGATGTACGCGGCGTAGCAGGCGGCCGCGCCGAACGCGTACATCAGACCGACCGGGTCGAGCCCCGACCCGCTCCCGTCCCCGCCCTCGCCGAGCAGGGTCAGCAGCGCCACCCCGCCGGCCGCGAGCAGCGCCCAGAGCAGGTGACTGGCGCGGCGGGCGAAGAACAGCGCCACCGCGAGCGGGCCGAGGAACTCGATCGTCGCGGCGGTGCCCATGGGCAGGCGGTCGATCGCCCCGGCGAACAGCAGGGTCATCCCTGCGGAGGCCATGCCGAGCAGTCCGGCGGCGGCCAGGTCGCGCGGGTGGCGCCCGCGCAGCTGCGGCCGGGTGACGGCGAGCAGGACGACCGCCGCGAAGCTGAGCCGGAGGAAGGTCGTACCGCTCACCCCGAGCGGACCGAAGAGCGGCTTGGAGAGTGCGATCCCGGTCTGCACCAGGAACATCGCGGTCAGACAGAGGAGCGGCGCCGGGATCCGCTCCGGGCGCCGCAGGAAGTTCGGGAACCGTCGGCCGGACGGTCGGCCGGGTCGTGCGTCCGGCGGCAGCCCGTCTCCGGGGGCGTCGCCTCGTCGCCGGCCACCGCGCTCGCCGGCGGGATCGCCCACGGGGGCGGGCGGCATGGCAAGGACCTCGGCGACGGCTGCGGCCGACGGCGGGGCGGCGGTTCCGGTGGGGTTGGGCGTGGGCATGCTGGCGAGTTTGCCGTAAGGAGCCACTGGGCAGCAAGCTCGTTACAAAAATCGGGACGGATACGGACGGGTGCGTCCGAAAGGGTGAGCTTCCAGGGCGCGTGCGGCGCGGCAGCCGCCAGTGCCCGACGGTCCGTCAGTATCAAGGCGGCGTGCGCTATCTCCGCCCTGCGGCCATCGCCGCCGCCTCCCTCGTCCTCCTGCTGGCCGCCGGCGGGCCGGGCGCGAGCGCCGACGAGGCCGCTCCGGCGGCCGCCGCCGTCCCCCGCATCCGCCCCACCGTCCTCGCCGACCGGTTCGGGCCGCCGGCCCTCCGCACCCGGGACCTCTACGCCGGTGCCGCCTTCGACGCCTGCACCGCGCCGCCGCTGGAGACCCTGCGGGCCTGGCGCGACAGCTCGCCGTACGGCGCGCTCGGCATCTACACCAGCGGCGGGCAGCGCGGCTGCACCCAGCCGAGGCTCACCGCGGACTGGGTTCGGCAGGCCCGCGAGATGGGCTGGCGGTTCCTGCCCGTGCACGTCGGCCTGCAGGCGCCGTGCAGCGAGCTCAAGCGCAAGCCGAAGCGGATCGACCCGGCCCGGGCCGTCCAGCAGGGCCGGGAGGAGGCGGCCGAGGCGGTCGCGGGACTCCGGGCGGTCGGGATCGGCGAGGGCAGCCCGGTCTTCCTGGACATCGAGGCGTACCCGATGCGCGACCCGGCCTGCGGTCAGGGCGTCGTCGACTTCACCCTCGGCTGGACCGAGGGCCTGCACACGGCGGGGTTCCGGTCCGGCTTCTATTCCAGCCTCGACTCCGGCATCGCCGATCTCGCGGCCGCCGCCCGCGCCGGTAGCTCCCCGCTGCCCGACACCCTCTGGTACGCGCGCTGGGACGACCACGCCGACACCGTCGGCGGCGGACCGCTCACCTCCGACCTCTGGGCCGACCACCAGCGCGTCCACCAGTACCGCGGCAACGTCGAGGAGACGTACGGCGGCGCGACGCTCACCGTCGACCGCAACCAGGTCGACGCCCCGTTGGCCGGCTGACCGGCCGGCAGTCGCGCCCCGCCCGGGTCGGACAGCGGCCCGACGGCAACGGTCGACGGCAACGGCCCGACGGCAACGGCCCGACGGCAACGGCCCGACGGCAACGGCTCGACCCGTGCCGCCGCCCGGCGAGGCCCGTCGGCGGTCGGCGGTCGGCGGACCGCCCCCGCTCACTCCCGCAGCGTGAGCGCCAACCACCCCTGCCCGTGGCAGTAGCGGCAGGTCTCCGGGATGTACCCCGTCCCGGTCCGGTCCGCCCGGACCCCGACCCGCGCCTGCGTCCGCACCCCGCCCGAGCAGCACGGGCACGGCACCCGAAATTCCGCCGGCCCCCGCCCCACCCGTCGTTCGCCACGTCCGTCACCCATGCCCCCAGTATCCCGCCCGCCCCGCGCGCGCCACCGGGCCTTCCGGACTGTGGTACCGGGCCGACCGCCCGGGCGGCGCGGCGAGCGCCCGGGCGGGACCGGGACGAAGTCGTGATCGGGGCAACGGGGTCGGGATACTGACATCGGGCAGGCGGCGGGGCACAATCGGGCTCGGCTGCCCGCGTTACCGCCCAGTAGCCGGCCCGCTGGCCGGGGCGGTTCTCAGGGGCAGCAGCCGCCGCAGTGCCGCCCAGGTCGAGGAGGACCCGTGTTCAGCACGATGCAGGACGTACCGCTCACCGTCGCCAGGATTCTTGAGCACGGGTCGACCATCCACGGGCGTTCGACCGTCACCACCTGGGACGGGACCGGTCCGGTGGTCCGGACGTACGCGGAGGTGGGGGCGCGGGCCGCGCAGCTGGCGTGCGCGCTGCGGGACGAGCTCGGCGTGACGGCGGACGACCGGGTCGCGACGCTGATGTGGAACAACGCGGAGCACCTGGAGGCCTACCTGGCGGTGCCGGCGATGGGCGCGGTGCTGCACACGCTCAACCTGCGGCTGCCGGCGAACCAGCTGTCGTTCATCATCAACCACGCCGCCGACCGGGTCGTCCTCGTCAACGGCACCGTCCTGCCGCTGCTGGCCGCGGTCCTCCCGGACCTCAACCCGACGCTCAGGCACATCGTGGTCAGCGGGCCCGGCGACCGGTCCGTGCTGGACGGCTTCGCGGGCACCGTGCACGAGTACGAGGACCTGATCGCGGGCCGGCCGTCCTCCTACCCCTGGCTGACGGACATCGACGAGCGCCGGGCTGCCGTGCTCTGCTACACCTCCGGCACCACGGGTGACCCGAAGGGCGTGCTCTACAGCCACCGCTCGGTCTACCTGCACTGTCTCCAGGTGAACACCGGGGACAACTTCGCCTTCACCCCCCGCGACGTCGCGCTGCCGGTGGTCCCGATGTTCCACGTCAACGCGTGGGGCATCCCGCACGCCGCCTTCATGTCCGGCGCGAGCCTGCTCATGCCGGACCGGTTCCTCCAGCCCCGGCCGATGGCCGAGATGATCGCCGCGGTGCGACCCACCGTCAGCGCCGCCGTGCCCACCATCTGGAGCGGCCTGCTGGACGAGCTGGACGCGGGGGACTACGACACCTCCAGCCTGCGCATGGTGGTCATCGGCGGCTCGGCCTGTCCGCCGGCGCTGATGGAGGGCTACGAGGAGCGCCACGGCATCCGGGTCGTGCATGCCTGGGGCATGACCGAGACCTCGCCGCTCGGCTCCTTCGCCCAGCCGCCCGGCGGCCTCACGCCGGAGGAGGAGTGGCCGTACCGGGTCACCCAGGGCGTCTTCCCGGCCTCCGTCGAGGCGCGGCTGATCGGTCCCGGCGGAGAGCGGATGCCGCACGACGGCGCCTCGGCGGGCGAGCTGGAGGTGCGCGGCCCGTGGATCGCGGGGGCGTACTACGGGGGCGCGGACAGCGACCCGGAGCGCCCGGACGACAAGTTCTCCGAGGACGGCTGGCTGCGCACCGGTGACGTCGGCACCATCACCCCCGACGGCTACCTCACGCTCACGGACCGGGCCAAGGACGTGATCAAGTCCGGCGGCGAGTGGATCTCCTCGGTGGACCTGGAGAACCACCTGATGGCCCACCCCGAGGTCGCCGAGGCCGCCGTGGTGGCAGTCCCGGACGAGAAGTGGGGCGAGCGGCCGCTGGCGACGGTGGTCCTCCGCCCGGGTGCCACGGCCGGTCTCCGGGAGCTGCGGGCGTTCCTGGCCGGGCGGATCGCCTCCTGGCAGTTGCCCGAGCGCTGGGCGATCGTCGGGACGGTGCCGAAGACCTCGGTCGGCAAGTTCGACAAGAAGGTGATCCGCGCCGACTACGCGGCGGAGCGGCTGGACGTCACCCTGCTCGGCAAGGAGTAGGGGCCGGCGGGCGCGACGAACGGCGAGGGCCGGCCACTCCCGGGAACGGGGTGGCCGGCCCTCGCCGTTCCCGGCGGCGAGCGGACCCGGCGAGCGGGCCCGCGGGGGTCAGCCCGCGGCCGCGACGCCCGCCTCGCCCATGGCGCCGATCCGTCCGAGCAGGTCGACGATCCGGGACTGGACGTCGTCGCTGGTGGAGCGCTCGGCGAGGAACAGCACCGTCTCACCGGTGCGCAGCCGGGGCAGCTCGCGGGGGTCGAGGTCGACCGAGGTGTAGACGACCAGCGGGGTCCGGTGCAGCCGGTCGTTGGTGCGCAGCCAGTCGAGCAGGCCGACCCGGCGGCGGCGGATCTGGAACAGGTCCATCACCACCAGGTTGGGCTGCACGCTGCTGGCCCGGGCGACGGCGTCGTTCTCGTCCACCGCGTGCTCGACGTGCATGCCGCGCCGTTCCAGGCTGCCGATCATGGCGGCGGCGATGTCCGGGTCGCCCTCGACCAGCAGGACGCGGGGGGCGTGGTTCTCGCCGTCGCGCGGGGCGAGGGCGCGCAGCAGGACGGCCGGGTCGGCGCCGTACGCGGCGTCGCGGGTGGCCTGGCCGAGGCCGGCGGTGACCACGACCGGGACCCGGCTGTTGAGCGCCGCCGTGCGCAGCGACTGCAGCGCGGTGCGGGTGATCGGGCCGGTCAGCGGGTCGACGAAGAGCGCGGCGGGGAAGCCGGAGACCTGGGCGTCGACCTCCTCGCGGGAGCGGACGATCACCGGTCGGTAGCCGCGGTCCTGGAGCGCCTGGCGGGTGGCCGGGTCGGGTTCGGGCCAGACGAGCAGGCGGCGCGGCCCGCCGTCGGCGCCCGGGGCGGGCATCGACGTGTACGCGGCCTCGTCCTGGGCGGTCGGTGCGGCGGGCAGTTCGGCCATCACCCGCGGGGCCGGCCGGTTCGCGGCGACGGGCTGCGGTGCGTCGGGGGCGATGGCGACCGGGCCGAGCGGAGTGGCGCCGGGCGCGCCGAGCGGGCGCGGCGGGGCCAGCTCGCCGAGTCCGGTGCCGACCGGGAGGGGGCTGTCCTCCCGCTGGTCGCCGGGCGCGGACGGGCCGGACGGGGACGCGGAGGGGAGCGCGGGCAGCGCGGACGGTGCCGGCGGGGCGCCGTCCGGCGTGCCGGGCGTCTCGGCGCCGGGGCCGGGCGGGACGGCCAGGCGGCGGCGCCGGCCGGTGGGCGCGGCGGCCGGTTCGGGCTGTGCGGGCGCGGGGCCGGCGGGCAGGGCGTGCTCCAGGCCCGGGTAGAGAGGGGAGTCGGTGACGCCGGGCAGGGCGAATCCGCCGGAGGAGTCCTCGGCGCCCGGCAGCGCCCGGCGCCGACGGGACGGCTTGGGCTCCTGGCCGGTGTCGCCCTCCGGGGCGGTGGCGGCGGTGGCGTCGGTGGGTGCGCCGTCGGCGCCGGCCTCGGCCGCACCGGTGCCCGGGCCGAGGGCGAAGGGGCCGCGGGGGCCGGCGTCGCCGCCGGTGTCCCGGACCGGGCCGCCGTCGCCCCGCGGGTCGGTCTGCCGCTCGGGGTGCTGTCCGGGGTGCTGTCCGGCGTTCTGTTCGGCGCGCTGGTCGAGGTGCCCGGCCTCGACCGGTACCGCGTACGCCGTGCCGGACCGGCCGTCGTCCTTGCCCCACGGGTCGCTCTCGGGGCCGGCCGGGCCGCCGAGGCCCTGCCGCCCGTACGCGGGGTCGTTGCCGGTGCCGTTCCACTGCTCGGGGACGGCCCGCTCGATTCGTGCCGGGGCGTTCGGCCACTGGTCGGCGGGTACGGCCGGATCGACGGGGCCGGGGGCGGCCCGGGGTCCGCCGGGCGCGGCGCCGTGGTTCACGGACGGGTCGGCCGACGGGTCGGCGGACCGGTCGGACGGCCCGGAGGCGTGTCCGGGGGACGGCCGGTCCGCGGCCGGGTCCAGCGGAGCCTCCTCGACCGCGGGTCGGCCGCGGCGGCCACGGCGTTCGGCGGTCGGCTCCTCGGCCGGGACACCTTCGGCGGCGGCCCGCTCAGGTCCGGAGAGTCCGGCAGGTCCGGCAGCTCCGGCGGGCCCGGTGCTCCCGGAGGGGACGGAAGCGGTGGAAGGGTCGGAAGGCCCGGTCGCCCCGGCCGGACCGGCGGGCGCGGCGGCCGTGGCCGGCCCGCCCTCGGACCCGGCGGCCGGCTCGGCGGCCGACGCGGTCGGCTCCTCACTGCGCGCGGTGGGCAGTTCCGGGATGCCCGGCAGGTCCGGCAGGACGGCGCTGTCGCTCTCCTTGGGCCGGTCCGAGCGGCCCTCGGCACCCGCGCGCTCGGCGGCGGCCTTCGCCGCGGCCGGGTCCAGCGGAAGCTCGACGACGTACGTGGTGCCGGCGCGGCCCGGAAGCTCGTGGGGCTGGAGCACCCCGCCGTGGCGCTCGACCACCGCGCGGGCTATCGGCAGGTGGACGGGGCTGCCGCCGCGGCCGGGGCCGCGGATCTCCACCCGGGCGACCTCGCCGCGCTGGGCGGCCGCGAGCACGACCATCGGCGCGTCCCCGCCGCCGGCGGGCAGCGCGGTCCCGCCGGCCGGGTTGAGTCCGGGCGCGGTCAGGCCGGGGGAGGGGAGGGCGGGTTCGGCGTCCAGCGAGAGGCCGACGCCGCTGACGTCGGCGACCAGGTGGGCCAGGGCCTGGGCGAGTCGCTGCTCGTCGGCGATCACCTCGACGGCGGCGGCGTGCACGGAGAACCGCACCCGGCCGGCACCGACCAGTTCGCCGGCGTGCTCGACCGCCCGGCGGACCACCTTGTCCAGGGCGACCGGCACGCGCTCGGCGGCCTTCTTCCCCGCCTTGTCGTCCGGCTTGCCCTCGGTGGACGAGCCCGGGCCGTCGAAGCCCAGCGGGCCGTTGCCCGTGGCGCCGGCGCCCGTGGACCACTCGCCGGCCTCGGAGCGCTGGTGGGCGAGCACACCGTCGATCAGTTTGCCGAAGCGGCGGCACTCGTCGGCCAGCCGGCGCAGGGTCCAGTTCGCCTCCGGCCAGAGCTGGCCCGCGGGGTCGGCGGCGAGCGTGTCGATCCGGCGGTGCAGCGCGGTCAGCGCGCCGCCCAGTTCGCTCTCCAGGACGGCGGTGAGGTGTTCGTTGCGCGCGACCAGGGCGAGTTCGCGGCTGCGGTCGGTGAAGGTCATCACCGCGCCGACCAGCTGGTCGCCGTCCCGGACGGGGGCGGTGGTGAGGTCGACGGTGACCGGCCGGCCGTCCTTGCGCCAGAGCACGGTGCCGCGCACCCGGTGCTTGCGGCCGGAGGTCAGGGTGTCCAGCAGCGCGGACTCCTCCAGCGCCAGCGGGGTGCCGTCGGCCCGGGAGTGCTGGATCAGCGGGTGCAGTTCGCGCCCGCCCAGCTCGCTGGCCCGGTACTCCAGGATGTGCGCGGCGGCCGGGTTGACCAGGACGCAGCGGCCTTCGAGGTCGACTCCGAGCACGCCCTCGGCGGCGGCCCGCAGGATCATCTCGGTCTGCTTGTGCTGGCGGCGCAGCTCCGCCTCGACGCCGAGCCGGCTGGAGAGGTCGCGGACCAGCAGCAGGAGCAGGTCGGAGGAACGCGAGCCCTCGCGGTAGGGGTCGTAGGGCGCGAGCGGGGAGAGCGCGTAGCCGCGGCTGTCGCCGGTGCCGTCGTCGGCGAAGTCGTTGCCGGAGACCTCGACGGGGAAGGTGCTTCCGTCGGTGCGCCGCGCGGTCATCCGGACCGGCCGGTCGAGTGCGTCGTCCTCGCGGGCGGCCGGGCGCATCGAGCCGGGGATCCGGCTCGGGTCGAACTCGGGCAGGAGGTCCAGCACTCCCATCCCCACCAAGGACGTGCCGGGCGTCTGGAGCGCGTGCACGGCGGCGTTGTTGGCGTCGACGACCGTGCCGTTGCTGTTCACCAGGAGCAGTGCGTCGGGCAGGGCGTCGAGTATGGCGGCGAGGCGAGCAGCGCCTCGGATCGGCCTGCTGCTCACGTCGACAGGTCTCCTCGGCTCAGGGCAGCTCTCTCCGGAGAAGGCAGTATCTCATTCTTCTTTGCGGCGGGGACGACCCGCCTAGTAACGTGGTCGGCGGTTGGTGCCGGGCCCCCGGGTTGTGGCATCATCACAGGCACAGGGAACGGGTCCGCGCACGCGGGCTTGGTCCATGTGGAGGAGGCTTCGCCTAGTCCGGTCTATGGCGCCGCACTGCTAATGCGGTTTCGGGGTTATTCCTGATCGAGGGTTCAAATCCCTCAGCCTCCGCCAGACGAAGAGCCCCGCCGACGAGTCCGTCGGCGGGGCTCTTCGCGTCTCCCGGTCCGGGTCGGTCCGGTCCGTCCGGACCCGTCCGGCCCCGGCCGGGCTCGGGGGAGGGCCCCGACGTGCCCGTACCCCGGTGCCCGGTGCCCCGCTACGGGGCCCGGATCAATCGATTTCGCCCCGCGTCGCAGGTCATGTAATGTTGTCCCCGCACCGCCCCGCTGGCACGTTCACCAGGGCGAGCGCTCATAGCTCAACGGATAGAGCACTTGACTACGGATCAAGAGGTTGCAGGTTCGAATCCTGCTGAGCGCACCAAACCCCGCAAGACCGGGTCCGCCCGGCACTTGCGCTCATAGCTCAACGGATAGAGCACTTGACTACGGATCAAGAGGTTGCAGGTTCGAATCCTGCTGAGCGCACCAGAGAGAAGCCCCCGGCCCCAGGCCGGGGGCTTCTCCCGTTCCACGGCGGGCCGGGCGGTCGGCAGGGGCGCTCACCCCAGGTCGGTCCGGTTGATCCAGGGGACGTCCCGCTGATCCAGGAACCACTCCGAGGAGGTCAGCGGTCGGGCCCGGTTGAAGGTCACCGGTGCCGGGTCGTGCCGGATCAGCGCGGGATCGGCGCCCAGTTCGGTGAGGAGCGCGGTCAGCGAGGGGGCGAGGCCCGGCGGGCCGCTGAGGTGGACGTCCCAGCCGGACCAGTGGCCGTACCGGGCGAGTGCGTCGCGGACCGGGGCGTCGGCGTCGTCGCGACCCTCCCTCCGCGCCGGGGCGGTCGGCAGCACCCGCAGCCGGGCGCACCGGGCGAGCAGCCGTTCCACCGCCGGCAGGTCGTACTGCTCGGCCTGCGAACGGGCGGCCAGCACCACGGTGACGTCGCGGTCGGCGGGGCCGGCGGCGAGTTGCTCCAGCAGCGCCCGGGTCTGTCCCCAGCCGGTGCCGGCGGCCACCGCCAGCAGCGGGCGGCGTGAGTGCGGGTCGAGCACGGCGTCGCCGAGCGGGGGGCCGAGCCGCAGCAGTTCGCCGGGGGCGGCGTCGTCGACGAGTGCGGTGCTGAGCAGCCCGCCGGGCACCCGGCGGACGTGCACGTCCAGGGTGCCGTCGGAGCGCGGCGCGTTGGCGATCGAGTAGGGGCGCCAGACCTTCGGCACCCGGGGACTGCTGAGCGTGAGGTACTGGCCGGGGACGAAGGGGTACGGGCGCATCGGCATCAGGGTGAGGACGACGATGTCGGCTGCGGCCCGCCGGCGGGTGGCCACCTCGGCCTCCCACCACGCGGGGACCTCGGGCCGGACCCCGGCGGCCGCCCCGGTCATCGTCCGGGCGATCACGGTGTAGGCCTCGGTCCAGGCCTTCTCGATCTCGGGCGTCCAGGAGTGTCCGGAGAAGTGCCGCAGGGCGGCGATCAGACTGGCCCCGACGGCGGGGTAGTGCTCGGGCGCGGCCTGGAACTTGCGGTGGTCGCGCCCGAGCGCCCGCAGGTACCCGGTGAGCTGCTCGGGGTTCTCCATGCGGAGGACGATCTGGGTGAGTGCGGCGAAGAACCGGTCCCGCTGCTCGGTCATCTGGGTGGGGAAGAACGCCCGCACCCCGGGGTTGCCGGCGAACAGGTGGGCGTAGAAGTACTTGGCCATGTGGTCGGCACGGCGCTCGACGACGGCGAAGCTGTCGCGGATGACCGCGGGGTCGAAGGGCACCGCGGCGCGCCCTAGGAGTGCTGCGCGGTGGTGAGCGCCTGGCCCATGGTGTCGCTGATCACGCCGTAGACCGCGGTCCAGGACGCCTCGGTCTCCTCGGTCCACGCCTCGCCGGCGAAGTGCGCCAGGGTGGCGAGCAGGCTGGCGCCGACGGCGGGGAAGTGCTCGACGAGCGCCCCGTACCGGGCGTGCCGGGCACCGAGGTCGCGGAGGACGCCGACCAGCGTGTCGGTCTCCTCCAGATGGGAGACCACCGTGCCGAGCGCGGCCCAGAGCCGGTCCCGCTGCTCGTCGATGTGCTCGGCGAACAGGCCCCGGACCTCGGGGTGGTGCTCGAACAGGTGCTGGTAGAAGTACTCGGCGACGACGGCGCCGTGCGGTTCGACGACCGCGAAACTGCTCGTGATGAGAACGGGGTTAATGGTCACGGGCCCCGACTCTACTGAGCGGGCCGGTAATTCGAACAGAGTTGTCTGATGAATGGTCAGATACTGGTCCGTGGGAACGGGTCGGATTCGCCGGGATTCCCCGCGATACGCCGCCTAATGGATGAAATGCAGCCCTTTCGGGTACATCCCGTCCTGCCGGTCGGAGGGCCGCCAATCGGGTGTCATGCGGCCAATAGCGCAGGTGTCGCAGTATGACCGGCCCAGGATCGTGATTCCGTTTTGTCAGATCTTGTGTCCAGACTGCCCAGAGATCCCGGTGAACCCGGCGATGCCGGCAGCCGATACCGAAGGAGAGCCGGATGAGCCGACAGTTCCCGGCCGTGGCCGGCACCGCAGCGGTCCTCGCCGCCGGGCTGCTGATCGGCTGGAACCCACCGCCCTCGGCCGCCCAGCAGTCCCCCGGTACCTGGTCGGGGGAACAGCGCGCGGTGCTGCCCTCCGGACTCTCCGTCCACCTCGATTTCGCGGCCTCCCCCGGGGCGGCCGTGATCGCCGAGCCCGGGGAATTGGCGGACCGCGCCGGCGGCGGCCGGTCCGCCGCGCTCTACACGGACGGAGTTCGGCCCGGAGATCCCGCCCAGACCTTCCGGATCTCCGAGAACCGTCCGCAGGCGGACGGTTCCTGGAGAACCGTCGGGACGCTCCGGCTGACATTCTCCCGGGCCGTCCGCAATCCCCGGCTGCACGTCAGCGGACTCGCCGTCGTCGCCACCGGGAAATCCGGCTCCACCAGTACCGCGGCCCGGCTGACCCTCACCGGCGGCTCGCCAGGCGGGCCCACCCTGGTCAACCGCACGGACTGGCCCGGCTGGACGGCCGACGGCAACGTCCTGGCCCCCGCCGGTGCGGACGGCACGTCGGACGGCACGGCCGGGTCCGCCGCGGAGGGCAGCCTGGAGCTGGCCGGCACCTTCACCTCGGCGGTCTTCCGGGTCGAACAGCGCACCACCGCCCGGGCCGGTTCCACCACCGCACCCCTCCCGCTCACCCTGGCGTCCACCGTCACCCTGGACGAGGGCGTCGGCACCGCCCCGCAGGGCTACGGCAACGCCTCCCACCTGCTCTCCGACCTCTACCTCGGCGGCGACGCCGCCCAGGCGGCCCGCGCCGACCGGCGGCCGGCCTGGCTGTTCCGACGGCCCGACGCGGGCCGCGCGGGGGAGCCGACGGGAGAACCGACGGGAGAGCCGACGGGAGAGCCGACGGGAGAGCCGACGGCCCCGGCCGGCGAGTCGCAGGTCCGCACCGGCCGCGGCGAGGAGGACCGCAGCGTCCGGTCCAGCCCGCCGCCGCCCCAACTCCAGCCCGGGCGGGGCGAGTACCAGGGCGCCGACCCGGCGGTCAGCTACCCGGCCGAAGCGGCGATCGGCCGCTACTACCGGCTCGCCGTCCCGGTCGCGGTCGGGGACGCCCCCGCCACCCTGGCGGGCTGGATCGACTTCGACCGCAACGGGCGGTTCGACCCGGTCGAGCGCGTGCAGGCCGAGGCCGCCGTCGGGGAGCGCAGCGTCACCCTGGAGTGGACCGTCCCCGGCAAGGCCGCGTCCGGGGAGACCTGGGCCCGGCTGCGGATCGGCCGGGACGCCACCCAGCTCGTCGAGCCCGGCGGGTTCGCCGACTCCGGGCAGGTCGCCGACCAGCGGATCCGGCTGACCGTCGGGGCCTCCCGCCCGGAGATCGCCGAACCGGTCGACGGCACGGCGGTCACCGAGACCCGCCCCCGGATCTCCGGCGACGGCGCGGTGGCCGGCGCCACGGTGGAGATCCGCGAGGGCGACACGGTGATCTGCCGGACGAAGGTGGCCCGCGGCGGCGGCTGGTCCTGCCGCCCGGACACGGCCCTGTCCGGCGGCGCGCACAGCCTCACCCCGGTGGAGACCACCGCCGGCGGCCTGGTGCTGCGGGGCGAGCCGGTCCGGATCACCGTGAGGACCGCGCCGCCCGCCGCCCCTCTCCTCGCCCTTCCCGAGTTCACCAACGACCCGGGACTCCAACTGACCGGCACCGGCGAGCCGGGCAGCACCGTGACGATCACCGACCAGCCGGCCGACGGGCACGCCGCCGACGCGGCCGACCTGTGCAGCACGGCCGTCCGCTCCGACGGCGCCTGGTCCTGCCTGCCGGTGGAGAACCTCGCCGACGGGCGGCACCGGCTCACCCCGGCCGCCGCCGACCTCGCCGGGAACCGGACCGCAGGGACGGCCGTCACGCTGGTCGTCGACACCGTCTCGCCGGACCGCCCGGTGCTCACCGAGCCCTCCGCCGGGGAGACCCTCCGGACCGCCCGCCCCCGGCTCGCCGGGAAGGCGGAGCCCGAGGCACGGGTGATCGTCACCGCGCGTGCGGGCAGCGAGGCCTCGACGGAGCGGATCGTCGCCTGCGGGGCCACGGCCGCCATCGACGGCAGCTGGATCTGCACGGCCAACCGCGACCTCCCGGACGGGGACCAGTGGCTGGTCGTCACGGCGACCGACCGGGCGGGGAACGGGACGGCGGGCGACGCGGTGGCGGTGCGGGTGGAGGCGGCGGCCGTACAGCCGCCGACGGTGCCCGTCCCGACGGTGACACCGACGGCGACACCGACGGCGACGGTCGCGCCGACCGCTGCGCCGACCGGCGCGGCGACCGCCACGGCGACCGTCGCGCCCACCGTCGGGTCGACGGCGGTGCCCGCCGGCGGGCCGACGACGGTTCCCCCGCAGGCCCCGGCGGTCCCGGCCGGCTCCCCCGGCGCGGAGACATCGGCCTCGTCCTCGCCGTCGGCGGCGGTCCCGGCCGTCGTACCCTCGGCCGCCGCGTCCACGGCGGTGGCCGCACCGGTGTCACCGACGCCCGCGGTGTCCACGGCCTCGGGTACCGCGTCGGCGGCCGTGCCGACCGTCGGGACTCCCGCGTCCGGCACGCCGAGCGCTTCCCGGTCGGCCGCGGCCTCGCCCTCGGTCGCCGTTCCGTCCCCCTCCGCTCCCGATGCCCTCTCCACTCCCGCCGGCTCCGCTTCGGCGGTCGCGTCCCCGGGTGCTCCTTCGCCTTCGGCCCCCGCCCCGTCGGGGCCGGCCGGATCGCCTCCGGCTGCCCCGTCGGCGGCCTCGCCCGAACCCGCCCCGGACCCCGTCTTCGACCCCGTCCCGCCGGGGCTGCTGCCGATCGTCGTGCCGCCGGTCACCGGTGTGGCCGTCAGGCCGGTGACGCCGTCCCCGACGGCCCCCGCGACGGCGGTGCCGCCGACGGCCGCCGGTGCCACCGGAACGGCGAGGACGAGCCCGACCGCCGGTCCGTCCCCGACCGCGCCCCGCCCGTCCTCCTCTCCGGCCTCCCCGACCTCGCCGTCCGCCGGCCTGTCCCCGTCCCCGTCCCTGTCCCCGTCCCTGTCGCAGGTCCCGTCCCCGTCGCCGTCCTCGCTCTCCTCTCCGCTCCCGTCCCCGTCGCAGGTCGCGTCGCAGGCCCCGTCCCCGGGCCCGTCCTCGCCGTCGTCCCCGATCCCGGCCGTCACCCCGGCGCCCGCCGACACCCCGTCCGCACCTGCCACCGCGTCGGCTCCGGCCGCCGGGGCTGCGGTGGCGCGGTCCGCCGGGCAGGCGGCCACCGGGGCCGACACCACCGCCGAGGCCGGCCGTGCACTGGCCGCGCCGCCCGCGCCGGAGCAGCAGCCGTCGGCCGAGGCAGGTGGGTCGCCCGTGGCGTCCGACCAGCACCGGTCGGACGGCTGGCGCGGTGCGCTCGCCGGTGTCCTGCTGGTGCTCACCGGCATCGGACTGATCACCCGCCGGGTGCTCGTCCGGGGTTCGGGTACCCGGCGCCGCTGAACCGCTCACACCATCCGCTCATGTGCCTGCGCGTCAGGTCCGGCTTTAGATGATTCGTCAGTAAATGTCGACACGCACTAGCTCAAATGTCGCATTTGATGACGTATGAACTTAGCCTGACTCTGGCACTGCCCGTCAGATCCGGGCCGCCCGTTGCGCGACACACTGAACCTGAGGATCCGTGCATGGACGTCACCCGCGATTCTTCGCAGCGACCCGACAACCCGCCCAAGACGCTTCCGCCGGTGCTGGCGGAACGTTCCGCCTCCGGCTCCAGCCCGCTGGTCAGGGCACCGAAGCCGCCCAAGCCCGCCAGGCCGGCCGACAACGGTCCGGCCACCACCCCGCTGGCGGTGGTCCCCGGACCGGTCGGCGCCCCGGTCGACCTGCGCGATCCGCTGGAGGCCGCCGAACCGGCGGGACCGGGCGGCCCGCCGGAGACGGAGACGGTCCCGGTGGGCGCGCTCACCACCGCCACCGCGCGCCGGCCCCCGCGCGCCGACCAGGCGCTGCGCGAGCACGGCGCCGCCGCGCTGCCCGGCTGGGTCGCCCTCTTCGGGCTCCTGGCCGGTACGGCGGCCGTCCTGCTGGTGCTCCTGCGCGACGGCGTCATCCCGCACTGGGACACGCTGCCCGACCTGCGCACCGCGGCCGTCCGGGCCGCCGGCACGGCCGAGGTGACCGCCCGTTCGGTGTCCGCCGTCACCGCCGCCGGACTGCTGGTGGTCCTCGCGCTCGCCGGACTGCTGGTCAACGCGGGCGGCGAGACCCGGGTGCTCACCCGCTGGGGCCGCTACCGGGGCACCGTCCGCCGCACCGGCCTGGTCTGGGTCAACCCGTTGCTGCGCCGCCGCCGGGTGGACGTCCGGCTGCGGCACTGGCGCAGCGAGCCGGTCAAGGTGGTCGACCGCACCGGCACCCCGATCGTCGTCCGGCTGCTGATCGTCTGGCGGGTGAAGGACACCGCCCGCGCGGTGCTGTCGATCGAGGACCACGAGAGCTACCTGCGGGAGCAGGTCCAGGCGGTGCTCACCCGGACCGCCTCCATCCTGCCGTGCGACAGCAACGCGGGCCCCGGGCCCGCGCTGCGCGACGGCCAGTGGTTCGCCGACGAGCTGACCCGGGCGCTGGCCGCCGAGGTCGCCCCGGCCGGGCTGGAGGTCTACTCGGCGCAGCCGCTGGCGCTGGACTACGCGCCCGAGGTGGCCGAGTCGATGCGCCGCCGGAGGCTGGCCGATCTGGACGCGGGCCTGCGCACGGTGCTGGTGGACGACGCGGTGGAGGCGGCGGCGCTCGCCGTCCGCCGGCTGGAGCGGGCCACCGCGCACGAGCTGGACGAGGCCGCCCGCAGCGCGCTGATGGAGCAACTGCTGGTCGCCTTCGTCGCCCCGGCCGGAGTGGCCGCCTCGGTACCGTCCCCGGCCGCCCGGGCCGGGCGAAAGGAAGGACGACCGGCATGAGGATAGCCACCGGCCCGGACACCGGACTCGCGTTCGACTCCTCGTTCGAGCCCGGCCAGGAGTTCGTGCCCGGCCAGGAGTTCGCGGGCGCGGCCGAGTTCGCGCTCGACCCGGACACGGCGCTGATCGGTTTCGAGGAGGGCCTCGGCAGCACCTCGTCGATCGCGGCCTGCTCCTGCCCTGACTGCGCGGCCGCGCGGCGCACCGTCCGACCGGCGGGGCCGTCCGGTGGCGGGCGAATACACCGCGCGGTCCGGAGCACCTGCCTGGCGACCACCGTGCTGGCCGGTGCCGGGGTGGTCGGACTGACCGCCGGTGCCGGGTCCGCGCAGGCGGCGCCCGGCAAGCAGGGCTGGGACGGCTCGAAGTACTGGTTCAAGGGCAGCGGCGGCGAGTGGCGGTACACGAGCCACTACGACGTCTACCTCAGCCGCACCCGCCAGACGGGCGGCTCCGGAGGGGCGGCGCAGACCGGGGCGGTGCAGACCGGAGCGGCCCGGAGCGGGGCGGGGTCCGGTTCCGGCCCGGCCTCCGGTGCCGGTGGCAAGGCGGTCGTCTCCAACGGGTCCGCGGCCGGCTCCTCCGGGACGCGGCAGGGCTGGGACGGCTCGAAGTACTGGTTCAAGAACGGCAGTGGCGAGTGGCGGTACACGAGCCACTACGACGTCTACCTGAGCCGCACCGGCCAGTCCGGTGGTAGTCAGGCGCAGGCGTCCGCGCCGCCGGTCACCCGGCCCGTCCAGGACGCCGGTCCGGCCTCGGGGCGCCTGGAGACGGCGATCGACTACGCGCTCGCCCAGCTCGGCAAGCCGTACGTCTGGGGCGGCAACGGGCCGTCCGGGTACGACTGCTCGGGGCTGGTGCAGCAGGCCTACCGGCGGGCGGGCATCAGCCTGCCGCGGGTGGCCGACGACCAGTACGCGGCGACCACGCCGATCACGGCGGGGCAGCTGCGCCGCGGTGACCTGCTGTTCTGGTCGGACAGCGGCCGGGCCTCGGGCATCCACCACGTGGGGATCTACCTGGGCGGCGGCAAGTTCGCCGAGGCACCGAGGCCGGGCAAGCCGGTCCGGGTGTCGACGATCACCAGCGGCTTCTACCCGACCCACTTCGGGCGACCCGGCGCCTAGAAGTCCCTCCCCGTCGTCCACAGCCTCCGTGCTGACGGGAGAGCGCGGCGCTCAGGCGGAGGCGGCGTCCAGCAGGGCGGTCTGCGCCGGGGTGAGCTCCAGTGAGGCGGCGGCCAGCAGCGGCGGGAGCTGCTCGACGGTGCGGGCGCTGACGATCGGGGCGGCGACGGTGGGGCGGGCGGCGAGCCAGGCCAGGGCGACGGAGGCGAGCTCGACGTCCTGCTCCGCGGCGACCGTGTCCAGCGCCTCCAGCACCTTGGGTCCGCGCGCGTCGGCCAGGTAGCGGCTGGCGCCCTCGGCGCGGGCGCTGTCCACACCCTCGCCGCCCGGGCGGTACTTGCCGGTGAGGAAGCCCGAGGCGAGCGCGTAGTACGGCACGGTGGCCAGGCCGCGCTCGGCGACCAGGTCGGCCAGCGGGCCCTCGAAGGTGCCGCGCGAGACCAGGTTGTAGTGCGGCTGGACGGCGACGTACGCGGCCAGGCCCTCGCCCTCGGCGAAGGTGAGCGCCTCGGCCAGCCGCTCGGCGCCGATGTTCGAGGCGGCGACGGCGCGCACCTTGCCCTCGCGCACCAGCTCGTCCAGCGCGGTGACGAACTCCTCGACCGGGGTGTGGTCGTCCTGGTGGGTGTAGTAGAGGTCGATGTGGTCGACGCCGAGACGGCGCAGCGAACCCTCGGCGGACGCCTTGATGTTGGCCGCGCTCAGGCCGCGGGCCTCGGGGTGGAGACCGACCTTGGTGGCGATGACCACGGAGTCACGGTTGCCCCGCTTGCGCAGCCAGTTGCCGAGGATCGTCTCCGACTCGCCGCCGGCGTTGCCGGGCACCCAGGAGGAGTAGGTGTCGGCGGTGTCGACGAAGTTGCCGCCGGCCGCCGCGTAGACGTCGAGGACGGCGAAGGACTGCGCCTCGTCGGCGGTCCAGCCGAAGACGTTGCCGCCGAGGGAGATCGGGAACACCGAGAGGTCGGACGTGCCGAGCTGCACATAACGGGGGGCGTCACTGTGGATTCCGGTCATGATCCGAGTCAACCGGATCGGCCGGGCCGGAATTCCGCGGTCCGGGCAGACTTCACAGGCTTTTCGCACGCCCGTAGCGCTGGGTTCGGCGGGAGTCCGGTACGGGCCGGTCGGGGGCCGGGGCCGGCCCGGTGCCCCTCCCGGCGTGAGCCGGGGAGGGTGCACCGGGGTGTCGGCGCGGTGCGGGGATTCGTTAGAGTCCGTGCCATGGCTGACAACGACTACGACCCCGCCGGCAGCACCCAGATGTTCCGGGCCTTCGTCGACGAGACCCCGGCACCCCAGGCGCCGGGATCCGTCAACACCTACAGCACCAACAGCAACCGCACCGGTGTGATCGCGCTGGTCGCCGTCGTTGCCCTGGTCGTTGTGGGCGCCGTCATCTGGCTGGCTGTCAAGTAACCCTCGCGCCGGAACGCCTGGCGGCTCGGCGGCCCTCCTGCCTCAGCAGGGCTTCCGCCAGGCGTCCAGTTCGAGCTTCTTCTGCATCGAGCTGAGACCCAGCGACTTGGACTGGGCGCAGAACCGGTCGGTGCCGAGCTTGTACTCGACGTGGAACACCGCCTTGCCCGCCTGGATGAAGGGGGAGAGGCGGGCGCACTCGTCGAACTCGGCGCACTCCTCGTTCACGGCGAAGTCGAAGTCGGCCAGCAGGGCGGGGATCTGGTCCAGGTCGTTCTTCAGACCGATCGCGAGGCCGCGCTCGTGGGCGAGCGAGGCCAGCATGCGGTTGTAGCGGAGCTGGTCCTCGGCGGTCAGCGGGAATCCGCTGTTCTGGTTGTACGCCTCGATGGTGTCGGGTTCGACGGCGTCGAAGCCCTTCTGCTTGCACATGTCGAAGCGGGCCGCCATCAGCGGCTTCAGCTGGTCGAGCTTGCGGATGTCGAACCACTTCTCGCCCTTCCACCCGTTGCCGGCGCCCTGCAGGGCCTTGGTGAAGGCGGCGGCGTCGGGGCGGAAGTCCTCCCAGGAACCGGCGTTGATGTAGCAGATCACCTTGCGGCCCTTGGCGTGCAGTGCGGCGACCACCGAGGCGTCGGTCTCGAAGCCGTCGATGTCGTAGACGGGGACGTCGACGGACTGGTCGACGCCGCCGCCGAGCTGCCACTGCCAGGCGAGGCCGGGGGTGGGCTGCCAACGGGTGCCGTTCGAGGTGCCGTTCGGCGTGCCGGTGCCGCCGGTGCCGCCCGTACCCGGGCCGGGCGGCGTCCCCGGTGCGGTGCCCGGGGTGGTGCCCGGGGTGGTGCCGGGCTTGCCCGTCGGGGTGCCCGGCGTGCCCGGGGTGGTGCCGGTCGGGGTGCCCGGTGCGGTGGTGGCGGTGCCGGGCGCGGGCGGGGTGGTGGCCGCCGTGGCGGCGGGGGCCGACGACGAGCTGTCCGGGGCGGTCGGGCTGCCCGGGACCGGGTCGGCGGTGGCCCCCGGGGGCTGGGCGCCGGTGGCGTCGGCCGAGGAGGTGTCCTCGTCATCCGGGCCGGAGCTGCTGCACGAGGTCGCCAGCAGGGCCGTGGCGAGGGCGAGGGCGGCCAGGAGCGGCCGGGTACGACGGGTCACGGTGCTCGAACTCCGGGTCTGGTCAGGTCCGTTCGGCAACGGGCGGGTCGGTGGCGATCGGTGGGTGTGCGGGCCGGGCGGCAGTCGGCGATCCGCTGACTGCCGGTCCGGTGGTCGGTCGGGCGGCCGGTCCGGTGGTGCCGGGTCGGCCGTGCGCGGCCGGGACCGTCACGCCGGCGACGCCAGGTCGGGGGCGGTCAGGTCGTGCGGCAGGGTGCTCCAGGGGTTGTCCCCGGCGCCCGGGACCGCGCAGCCCGCGCCGGCCCGGCGGGCGGCGATCAGTGCGGTGGCCTCGCGGGCCCGCTCGGCGGGCACGTCGTAGACCAGGTGGCAGAACCGGGCGGCGGCGTGCCGGCCGGTCCAGAGCGGCAGGGTGAGCGACTGGTAGGCCGTCCAGTCCCCTTCGAAGGTGACCAGCAGGTCGGCGAGCCCCACCTCGGCGTACCCCGGGTCGGGGTGGTCGCCGTGCCCGAACACCACCGTGGAGCACCCGGCGGCCCGGGCCGCGGTGGCGAGGCGGCGGTAGTGCGGCAGGGCGCCCGGCTGGGTGGACACCTGGTCGAGGTAGACGCCGGTGATGCCGTGCCGCTGGCGGTAGGTCAGGACGTCGTTCACCACGGCGGCGTGCGACCGCCGACCGTAGTCGGTGTCGGCGTAGCCGAGCAGCGGCAGACCGGCGGCACGGAGCTGCTCGGCGGCGTCGGTGAAGACGTGGTCCGGATCGCCGGGGCCGTCGGCCAGGTTGAGCACGACGGCGGCGATCCGCTTCGGGTCGGCGGCGGCGACCGCCTGCCAGGCCGCCGGGTCCACCGCGGGGTGGACGTACAGCGGCACCAGCAGGCGGCCGTCGTGGTGGCTTGCGCCGGTCATGCGGCGACCAGCGGTTCGGTGGAGAGCCAGAGGTCGCGCAGCGTCTCGTCGAGCCCCGTCTCCGGCCGCCAGCCGAGCGTCCGGGCGGCGGCCGACACGTCGGCCTGCTGCCAGGAGACGGCCGCGGACCGCTCGGAACCGGCGCCGCTCTCGTCGATCCGGCCGGTGAATCCGGCCGCCGTGACCAGGCCGTCGGCGATCGCCCGGACCGGCCTGGCCGTTCCGGAGGCGAGGTTGAGCACCCTGGGCAGCGGGCCCTGCGCGGTGACGGCCAGACCGACCGCGCGGGCGATGTCCCGGGCGTCGACGAAGTCGCGGTGGGCCGAGAGGTCCCCGACCTTCACCACGCCCTCGGCGCCGTCCGGGGCGGCCCGGCGCAGTTCGGCGGCGAGCCGCCCGGGCAGCGAGCCCGCCGGGGCACCCGGGCCGACCGGGTTGAACACCCGCAGCACCACGGCGTCCAGCGGCGAGCCGGCCACCGCGAGGGAGCCGGCCAGCTTGGTGGCGCCGTAGACGCCGACCGGGCGGGCGTCGGCGTCCTCGTCGAGCGAGCTGCCGGGCGGGCAGACGCCGTACTCGCCGGCCGAGCCGATGTGCACCAGCCGGGCCTTCGGGGCACCCTGTTCGAGCGCCTCGCAGAGCACGGCCGGGCCGCGGGCGTTGACCTCGGCGAGCTTGACGGCGCTGCCGGCCACCGCACCGGCGAAGTTGACCACCGCGTCGGGGGCGAGCGCGGCCAGCTCCTCGCCGAGCGGGCCCGACCCGGCGGCTGCCAGGTCGAGGCGCAGGTCGTGGTCGGGCCGCCGTCCGGCGGTCAGCACGGTGGCCCCGGGCAGGGACCGCAGGACGACGGCGGCGTGCCGGCCGAGAAAGCCGTCGGCACCGAGCAGAAGGATTCTCACGCGGCCCGTCCGTCGTTCTCTGAACCGGCCTGGCCCACCGCGGCGGGCTGGTCGGCGACGTCCGGTGCGGTACGGGCGGCCGGGATCGGCAGCTCCTGCTCGCTCGGCACGGCGTACAGGCCCTCCGCGGCCTCGCCCGGGAGCAGCAGCGACCGGTTGAGCGCGAACTCGGCGTTGGCCCGGTCGTAGTCGTCCGGGCGCCCGATGTCGAGCCAGTAGCCGTCGAACTCGTAGGCGGCCGGCGGCGTCTTGGCGGCGAGCAGGTCCAGGACCAGTTCGTCGAAGCCGAGGGGCAGGCCCGGGGTGTACTTGGCCAGCGCCGAGCGCGAGACGCCGTACACGCCCATCGAGACCCGGTAGTCGATGGTCGGCTTCTCCTGGAAGCCGGTGATCGAGCCGGCCTCGGTGGTCAGGACGCCGAAGTCGATCCTCACCTGGCGGGCGTAGGTGGCGATGGTCAGCGGCGACCCGGACGCCTCGTGGTGCTTGAGCACACCGGCGAAGTCCAGGTCGGTGAGGACGTCGCCGTTCATCACCAGGAAGTGCTCGGGCAGCCGGTCCTGCAGGGTGAGCAGCGGGCCGAGGGTGCCGAGCGGGCTGTCCTCGACGGCGTAGCCGACCCGCAGGCCCCACTGGGAGCCGTTGCCGACGTAGGCGCGGATGATGTGGCCGAGGTGGCCGATGGCCAGGGTGACGGTCTTGAAGCCCGCGGCGGCGAGCTGACGCATCACGATCTCCAGGATCGCGTGCTGGTCGCCGATCGGGACGAGCGGCTTGGGAAGGGCGGTGGTGTACGGGCGGAGGCGGACGCCCTTACCGCCGGCCAGGATCACTGCGTGCATGGTGTTTCCCCCACGGAAGTCGGTGCGACAGGGGCCTTCGATGCCGGGAGCGGACGGAAGGCGGGCTGGGTCAGACGTTGTAGATGTCGGTCTTGTAGCGGGCCAGGTTGGCCGGGTCGCGGAAGAACTCGATGGTCTGCTCCAGGCCCTCTTCGAGGGAGTACTGCGGAGCCCAGCCGGTGGCGGTGCGCAGCCGGGTGGCGTCGGCCACCAGGCGCATGACCTCGGAGTTGGCCGGACGGATGCGCTGCTCGTCCTCCTTCACCGTGACGTCGACGCCCATCAGCTTGCCGACCAGGATCACCAGGTCGCCGACCGAGATCTCGCCGCCGGTGCCGGCGTTGAACGTCCGGCCGACCACGGTCTCGGCGGGGGCGGTGCCGACCGTGCGGAAGGCCAGCGCGGTGTCCTTGACGAACATGAAGTCGCGGGTCGGACGCAGGTCGCCGAGGGTGATCTCGGTCTCGCCGGCGGCCAGCTGGGCGATCACGGTCGAGATGACGGCGCGCATCGACTGGCGCGGGCCGAAGGTGTTGAACGGGCGCAGCGTGACGACCGGCGTCTCGAAGCTCGCGTGGTAGCTGTCGGCCAGCCGGTCCCCGCCGGCCTTGGAGGCGGCGTACGGGGACTGCGTGTTGATCGGGTGGTCCTCGCTGATCGGCACGGTCTGCGCGGTGCCGTAGGTCTCGCTGGTGGAGGTGTGCACCAGGCGGGGGATGTCCAGGTGACGCACCGCCTCCAGCACGTTGAGGGTGCCGGTCACGTTGGTCTCGATGTACGAGTGCGGTGCCTGGTAGGAGTACGGGATCGCGATCAGGGCGGCCAGGTGGTAGACCGCCTCGGTGCCCTTGACCAGGCCGTTGACCGACCCCGGGTCGCGGACGTCGCCGAGGACGATCTCGACCGAGTCCAGCACCTCCTTGGAGAGGGTCTCCAGCCAGCCGAACGACGAGAAGGAGTTGTACTGGACCATCGCGCGGACGTGGTGGCCGTCGGCCACCAGGGCCTCGACGAGGTGGGAGCCGATGAAGCCCTCGGCTCCGGTGATGGCGACGCTGCTCATACGGTGATTCGCTTTCTTCTCTCTGGGGACTGGCTTTCTGGGACCGGGCCGGGTGTGTGAACGGTGGTGACCCGGCCGGTGGTGGTTCAGCGGTGCTTGGTGGTGCGGCCGAGCACGGGCCCGGCGATGGCGGTGAGGAGCGCGGCCGAGGCCCCGCAGCCGATCAGCTGCAGGAGGGTCGGGTCCACACCGGTCAGCAGCCCGGCGCACTCGGCACCCGCGGCGGCCAGACAGATGAGGGCGGTGCTCCAGCTGAGCCCGAAGGCGTTCAGCAGCAGCGCCAGCCAGAGCGAGCCGCCCAGCAGCAGCAGCGCGCCGAGCTCCGGGACGCCCAGCGCCGGGGCGCCGGGCCAGAGCACGGTGGCGGCGGCGTCGAGGGCGGCCACGGTGGTGAGGTAGATGAACAGGCATCCGAGCAGCACGCCGCCGGTGCGGCGGACGAACTCGATCGGCGTGTGGCTGGTCCGCAGCGCGGCCACCGCCATCGCCCGGTACCGGAAGAGCAGCCACTCGGCGAGGCCGAGACTGAGCGTCAGGGCGATCATGGCCGGCCCCGTCGGGCTGGCCGAGGCGCCCTCGGCGGCTCCGGTGCGCACCGCCTCGTGCACGGTGACGCCGAGGCCGGCGATCATGGTCAGGGTGCCGACCGCCAGGCCGAACAGCAGGTGCGGCACCTCCTTGACGAGCGGCAGCCGCAACGGCACCGGCTCCGGCTCGCTGCGACGACAGCGCACCAGCTCCCGGGCGGCCAGGCCGATCGCCAGGCCGAGGGAGGCCAGCAGCACCGCGGTGCGGACCACCTGCGGCACGTCGACGGCGAGCACCACGCCGGCGCCGAGCGCGGACGGTGCCAGCGCGAGCAGCAGGAACTTCTCCCGGCCGAGCACCAGCAGCACGGTGGCCGCCGCCAGGTAGCCGGACTGCCCGGCGGCGAAGCAGAGCGCGCCCAGCGGCCCGCCGACCACGTACCCGGCGGTGGCGGAGGCCACCGCACCCAGCGGTGCCCCGATCGCGAGGCAGGCGGCGGCGGACCGGCGCCGGCCCCGGCCGAGCCAGGCGTACGAGCGGTGCGCCAGTGCCTGGTTCCAGGCCCAGCTGGCCAGGGTGGCGACGGAGAGCGCGAGCATGCCCGAGGGCAGCCCGAACCGCATCCGGTCGGCGGCGAACAGGTTGGCGCCCAGCAGGTAGCCGAGGCCGGGCAGGGCGAACACCAGGCCCCGGACCACGCAGCGCCAGGGGTCGGCCCGCCAGGGGTTGGCGAACTCGGCGCTCGGGCCGGGGTAGCGGCGCTCGACCTTCTCGAACAGCTCCGCGGCGACGGTGAAGGAGTCGGGGCGGCCGTACAGCAGGGCCGCCTGCTCGTCGGAGAGGCCGTCGGACTCCAGGAAGGCCGCGATCTCGTACGGGTGGACGGCGTCCGCGCAGACGTCGCGCAGCCGCTCGGCGAGCTCGTCCAGCGGGTCGGGGGAGAGGTCGAGCGGGTCCTCGGCCGGTTCGGGGCGCTGCTCGGGCAGGACCGGGCGGCGCCGCCCCCGCGGCGGGAGGGTGCGCAGCTGCACGGTCTGCTCGGCCCAGTCGGGTCCGGCCTCGTCGGGGACGAGACGGAGGGGACCGCTCATGCGCCCACCTCGCTGCGCTCGGCGGCCGCTTCGCGGCACGCGCACCTGCTGATGATTCGCTCGCTGCGCTCGCTCATGCCGTGACCTCGCTGCGCTCGTGCTCGGACGGCTGCTCCCAGTCCGGGTCCGGCGGGCCGTCCGTGACGGCGACCACGCCTTCCGGCAGCCAGCGGGAGGTGCCCAGCAGCTCGGTGTAGATGCCGCGGAAGCCGTCGATGTTCTGGCGGAGCGTGAACTGCTCGATCACCCGCAGCCGGGCCTGCTCACCGAGCCGGGCCCGCCGCTCCGGGTCGCGCAGCAGCTCGATCGCGGCGGCCGCCATCGGCTCGGGCTCGCGCGGCGGAACGACCAGGCCGGTGTCGCCGACCGCCTCGCGCACACCGCCGACGTCGGTCGAGACGGTGGAGCGGCCGCAGGACATGGCCTCGATCAGGGTGAACGGGAAGCCCTCGCTGATCGAGGAGAGCATCACCACGTTCCCCGCGGCGTACGCGTCGGTGATGTCCGCGACGCGGCCCTCGAAGGCCACCGAGTCGGCGACGCCGAGCTCGGCGGCCAGGGCTATGCATCCGTCGCGGTACGCCTCGCCGCCCTTGGGCGTGCCGCCGAACAACCGCAGCCGTGCCTCGGGTATCTCCTGCTGGACGATCGCGAAGGCCCGGATCAGCGTCTCCAGGTCCTTGATCGGGTCGACCCGGCCGGCCCAGCTGAGGGTGGGGGTCTCCGGCTCGGGTCCGGCGGGCGGGAAGGCCGCCGGGTCGACACCGTTGTAGACGGTCCGGATGTGCGCGGAGGGCGTGCCGCCGCGCTCCTCCCAGCGCCGGTTGTACCGGTTCCCGGGGGTGACCAGCGCGGCCCGCCGGTAGCTCTCCTCGGCGAGCATCCGGTAGAAGCCGAGCAGCAGGGCCTTGACCGGCCAGCGGTACGGGCCGGTGCGGTAGCCGAGGTAGCGCTCGCGCAGGTAGATGCCGTGCTCGGTGAGGAGAAACGGTACGCCGTACTGCTGGGAGGCGATCAGGCCGGGCAGGGTGGCGAGGCCGCCGCTGGCTGCGTGCGCCACACCGTCGCGGGGCGGCTCGACCGAGAGCGGCCGGAGGGCGTGCTCCAGCAGGTCGGTGGCGTTCAGCGCGTCGTGCAGGGTGGGCCGGGAGACGGCGGTGGAGAGGTAGTCGCGGGTCCAGACGTGCTGGAGGGTGCGCAGGGCCCGCTCGCTGCGCAGCGCCGGGCTGAGCAGCCCGCGCCGGGCGAGGTCGGCGAAGCCGTACAGCTCGGTGCCGAAGTGGGTGGTGTAGACCGGGTCCAGGATGGAGTGCAGGAAGCGCTCGTAGGCGTTGAGGAAGCGCCGCATCTCCTTGCCGCGCGGTGCCCGGCCGTCCGCGGCCGGTGCCCAGAGCGGCGCGGTGGTGACGGACCGCACGTTGGCGGGCAGTTCCCAGGCCAGTGGTTCGTGGCCGGTTCCGGTGACGGCGATGATGTCGAAGTCGACGTCCGGCATGCCCTGGACGAGCTGGTCGCACCAGACGCTGACACCACCGTGCTGGTGCGGGTACGTCCCCTCGGTGAGCAGGGTGACGCGCATCTCTGTCCCCCCTCCTGTTCTTGCGTCAAGCACCCGGCCGTGGTGGCCGGGTCGGGTGGTTCCGGTGGCGGGCCGGGAGGACCGGCCCGCCACCGGGTCACCGTTTAGCGGGTGCCGGTCTTGCCGGCGGTCTTCTTGGCGGGTTCGGCCTTCCCCCCGGAGGCCTTGCCGTGCTGCGGGGTGGTGCCCTTGCCGGCGGCCTTCCCGGCGGTACCGGTCGTGCTACCAGCAGTGGTACCAGTGACCGCGCCCTTGCCGGCCACCGGGGCCCCGCTTCCGGGGACCAGGGTCGGCGCGTCGGTGCGGTCGGTGTCGCCCGGGCCGGCCGGGACGGCGTCCGCCGTGCCCTGCGGCACGACCTTGGTGTCGCTCGGCGCCGGGGCGGTGACCGACTTGGCGGCGACGCTCGGGCTGGTGCCGGCCGGGGCGGCCGGGGTGCCCGCGGCGGGCAGCTTCAGCTGGATGCCGCTCTGCAGCTGGCCGGGCTTGACCCAGCCGGAGAGCGAACCGGCGTAGGCGGTGCCGAACGCGGTGCTGCCGATGGCGAGCTGCTGGACGGTGCCGGTCGGCATGGTGGCCTGGACCTGGACGCCGGCCGGGGCGTTCACCGTGACGGTGTCGCCGGTCCGGTAGGCGGTGACCTGGCCGGAGGAGAGCGCCGTGTTCCAGGCCGCGCGGCGCTGGAACTCGACGCCGAGGTCCTTCTGCGCCAGGTTCACGATCGGGGTGTTGTCGGCGTGCAGCGACCGGTAGGTCGAGAGGATCCGCTCCAGCACCGGGTAGACGATCCGGTCCTCGGCCAGGTTCGACTGGTGGATGAAGTGCGGCCGCGGGTCGTTGCTCAGCACGTGGCCGAGGTCGATCCGGGCCTCCAGCGGAACGATGTACGAGAGGTAGCCGGTGTTCACGTCCAGCGGCGTCGGCAGGCAGGTGGAGTTGGCGTTGTTCTCGCAGACGCCGCTGCCACCGTTGGCCGCGCTGGTGTAGATCCAGTTGTACTCGTCCGTCTGCTCCTTCGCCGTGGCGGCGTTGTAGAAGACGTTCATCGGGTAGCGCGGCACGGTCAGCGTGGACGAGCCGACGGCCCGCTGGGCGGGCTCGCGGGACGCGTCGCTGGCGGTCCACTTGACCCCGTTGGCGGCCAGCGCGGGAGCCAGGAACGGGTTGTCGCTGGTCTCCTGCGGGGCGGTCAGCAGGCCGGAGTGCTCGCCGGTGACGAGCTCCGTCTTGTCCAGCGTGAGGCCCCGGGCGGTGGCCCAGTCGAGGTTGTTCTTGATCTGCGAGCTGATGGTCGCCTGGTCGATCCAGACGGTGTTGCCCGCGCCGTCCTTGGAGCACTTCCACGGGACCACCGAGACGTCCTGGAGGCAGCCCAGGTACGGGTGGGTGTAGGTGTGGTTGACCCAGCGGTAGCTGGTCTGGTCGGCGATCATCTGGTCCACCACCGGGTCGGTGGTGGTCTCGTGGTCGACCTTCCAGTCCTCGCTGCCACCGCCGTTGAACACCATGTCCATGGTGAAGTTGTTGGTGGTCTGCCACTGCTTCGCGAACTGCGCGTCGGCGACCGACATCCGGATCGGGTTGGCCGTCTCGGGGGTGCCGGGCGGGCAGGTGACGTCACCGGGGGTGCACTTGAGGACGGTGTCCCAGCGGTCGTCGGCGAGGAAGACGTCGTCGACGTGGGCAGCGAAGTAGTTGCGGTCGTAGCCGAGGTGGACACCCTGGGTTATCCAGTCGACTATGCCGCGGGCCAGCAGGCGGTACTGCTGCTGGTACTGGTTGTAGACGAAGGTGACGACCAGTTCCTTGCGGCCGTCGTGGCTGTACTCGCCGACCAGCGAGCCCTTGGCGGTGCTGCCGGGGATCGGCACCTCGACCAGCGGGGTGAAGCTCGATCCGGCCGGCAGCGTGGCCAGCGGGGTGGCCAGGTAGCCGTAGCTCTCGGAGACGCTGGGGTCGTTGTCCTCGAACGGGACGGAACCCTTGAGGTACCCGAACGGCCCCGTCAGGCCGGCCGTGGAGACCTGTCCCTGGAAGCCGTCCAGCGTGCCCATGTAGCCCGGGTTGACGGCCCAGTTCAGGCCGACCTCGGGCCGGGCGTAGGTGTAGGCGTCGACCTGGCGGACGTTGAACGCCGCCTCGTACGTGGCGATCGCGGTCATCTCGGCGGAGCCGGCCGCGAACGGGTTGTCGTTGGGCAGCACGATGCCCTGGTACTTGCCGCGCGGCTGCCCGTTCAGCGTGTCGCTGAGGAAGGCGGCGTCGATCACCGGGCGGTTGGCGTCGTTCAGGTCGACGATCTTGTACGGGGTGCCCTGGCTCTTGAGCTCGGCGGCGATCGCCGCCGTCGCCGGTCCGCCGTCACTGATGACCAGGACCGTGAGGTCGATCCGGGGCGTGGTGGTGGCACCGTGTGCGAGGGACGACTGCAGGCCACCGGCCAGCAGAACGGCTGCCGCGCAGGCGGCAACTCTTCGGGTCGCTCGACCCATGTTGTCTTTCCTCCCCTGGGCAGGGCGCTCCGCTGCTCGGCACTCGCCTGCCCTGTCGCTGTTCGCAGGCAGCATGCTGCCCGGCGCCCATCCTGGTGGAGAGTCCGTTCCAGGTGGGACCAAATGGGCAGGAGTGCAGCGAATCTGTTACCAACGTTCATGGTCGGGCCATGAAAGCGCTGATTGTGGCCGGAACGGCACCGGCTGCGCAAATAATCAATTAAAAATTAAAACCCGAAGCCTGAGCGTTACCGCTGCTCACCCACCGTGTGGTCCGGGCGGGCGAGGTGGACCCTACACTGGCGGCGTCGCGCCTCACACTCTCGCACACCCTGCCGTTTCGATGGGCAGGTTCATGCAATATCGCGCAGGGTTGTGCCACGTCACCGTCCGAATATCCAATGGAGGCCGCCGCGTGACCGAACAGCAGACCGAGACCGCCGTTTTCCCGGCCGCCCGCAGCCTGGGTCTGTTCGGTGCCGTCAATGCCCGCGACCTCGGTGGCTATCGGACGGTCGGCGGGCGGCTCCTCCGCCCCGGTGCCGTACTGCGCAGCGACGGGCTCAACCGGCTCACCGACGAGGACCTCGCCCTGCTGGCCGCGCTGGGCCTGCGGCAGGTCGTCGACCTGCGCAGCCTGGAGGAAGTGCGCGAGGCGGGCCCCGACCGGGTGCCCGGCCTGCCGGTCGCGGTGATCGCCGACGCCGAGCACTCCGCCACCGCGATCACCGTGGAACGCGCCGCGCCCGACGGCGTGACCCTTCATCACCTGCCCGTTTTCGCGGCGGACTTCGATATTTTCGCGGCACTGCGGGAAGCGCTCGGTGACCGTAGCCCGGAGAAGCAGCGCGCCCTGCTCGGTGACGGCCGGGCCGGCGCGATGATGACGGGCCTCTACCGGTGGTTCGTCACCGACCGGATCGCCCGCGAACGATTCTCGGCCGTCCTGCGCCTGCTGGCCGCGCCGGGCGGTGCGCCGCTGCTCTTCCACTGTTCGGCCGGAAAGGACCGCACCGGCTGGACGGCGGCCGTGCTGCTCACCGCGCTCGGCGTCGATCGGGAGACCGTGTTCGCCGACTACCTGCTCACCAACGAGCGGTCGGCCGCGATCGTGGCCTCGATCGTGGAGAGCTTCCGCGCCCGGGGGCTGATGCACGAGCCGGAGCTGCTGCTGCCGGTCTTCCGGGCCGAGCGCTGCTACCTGGAGGCGGCGTTCGAGGAGGTCGAGTCCGGATGGTCCGGTTTCGAGGCGTTCTGGACGGACGGCCTCGGTCTGGACGACGAGGTGCTGGCCGGTCTGCGCGCCAACCTGCTGGAGCCGTAGGGCCCGCCCGGCCCCGGCCCGCCCGGCGATCCGCCGGGCGTTCGGTCTGACCGGCGATCCGCGGGTGCCCCGGCGCCGGGTGCGCGTCCGGCGGGAGCCGTCGGGCACGCACCCGGTCGGGACGACGGAGTCACCCCTCGCTGATCAGGCCCTCGCGCAGCTGGGTGAGGGTCTTGGTCAGCAGCCGGGAGACGTGCATCTGGGAGATGCCGATCTCGTCGCCGATCTGCGACTGGGTGAGGTTGCCGAAGAACCGCAGCATGATGATCCGGCGCTCGCGCGGCGGCAGCTTCGCCAGCAGCGGCTTGAGCGACTCCCGGTACTCCACGCCCTCCAGCGCGAGGTCCTCGTAGCCGAGCCGCTCGGCCAGCGGTCCGTCGCCGTCCTCCTCGCCCGGGCTGGAGTCCAGCGAGCTGGCGGTGTACGCGTTGCCGACCGCCAGGCCCTCGACCACGTCCTCCTCGCTGACGCCGAGGCAGACGGCCAGCTCGGCGACGGTGGGGGAGCGGTCCAGCCGCTGGGAGAGCTCGTCGCCGGCCTTGGTGAGTGCCAGGCGCAGCTCCTGGAGCCGCCGGGGCACCCGGACCGACCAGCTGGTGTCCCGGAAGAAGCGCTTGATCTCCCCGACCACCGTCGGCATCGCGAAGGTCGGGAACTCGACCCCGCGCTCCGGGTCGAACCGGTCGATCGCCTTGATCAGGCCGATCGTGCCGACCTGGACGATGTCCTCCATCGGCTCGTTGCGGCTGCGGAACCGGGCCGAGGCGTACCGGACCAGCGGCAGGTTCAGCTCGATCAGCGTGTCGCGGACGTACGTGTGTTCGGCGCTGCCGGGGGCCAGGGCGGCCAGTCGCAGGAACAGCGAGCGGGAGAGCGTCCGGGTGTCCAGCCCGGCGCCGGACGGCGCCGGGGCGGCCTCCGGGACCGGCTCGGGGCCCGCCTCCGCGGTGCTCGGCCCGGCTGCCTCCGGGCCCGCCCCGGGGGGTGCTCCCGCTTCGGCGCCGGGTGGCGCGGCCGGGCCCCGCCGGAACGGGATCCGGTCGACGGCGAACGTCGCTCCTTCGGCCTGACCAGCGTGGATCTCCGCAGTGCCCAGCTCTCCGGACATGCACCCACCCCCTTGTGACTGACAGTTGAACGGGTGCCGTCGCCCGGCGGTTCCCGAGCGATGCCTTCCCCCTCCATACCGGAACACGGTCTCCGGCAAACCAGGGGGTCGCAAGACGTCACGCGCCGGTAACGCGGAGCGATCCCGCCGTCGCACGGAGCGCCGTCCTGTTTTGTCGGGGATTGTGACGGTCAGTCTTCCCAGGAGTTGCCGGTCCGAAGCCTGGCCAGGATCCGGGAGAGCAGCCGGGAGACGTGCATCTGGGACATGCCCAGCTCGGTGCTGATCTGGGACTGCGTCAGGTTGGCGAAGAACCGCAGCATGACGATCCGTCGTTCCCGCTCCGGCAGCTGCACCAGGAGGTGACGGACCATGTCCCGGTGCTCCACCTCGGCCAGCGCGGAGTCCTCGTAGCCGAGCCGGTCGAGGAGGGCCAGCCCGCCCTCGTGCTCCTGCGCGGCCTCCAGCGACGCCGCGTTGTACGCCCGGCCGGCGTCCAGGCAGGCGCGGACGTCCTCCTCGGGGATGCGCAGGCTGGCGGCGATCTCGGGGACCTTGGGGGCCCGGCCGTGCGTGACCGTCAGCTCCTCCATCGCTCCGCTGACCTGGACCCAGAGCTCCTGGAGCCGGCGCGGGACGTGCATGGTGCGGACGTTGTCCCGGAAGTAGCGCTTGATCTCGCCGAGGATGGTCGGCAGTGCGTAGGTCGGGAACTGCACGCCCCGGGTGGGGTCGAACCGGTCGATGGCGTTGATCAGGCCGATCGTGCCGACCTGGACGACGTCCTCCATCGGTTCGCTGCGGCTGCGGAACCGCGTGGCGGCGTACCGGACCAGCGGGATGTTGACCTCGATCAGTGCCGCCCGGACCCGCTCCCGCTCGGGGGCGTCCGGGGGCAGCTCGGCGAGCCGCTCGAAGAGCACCCGGGTCAGGGTCCGGACGTCCACCGTCGGACGGCCTCCGGGGCCGCGCAGGCCGTCCGGGCGGAGTTCGCCGGCCGGGCTGATCACGGTGGCCAGCACCTCGTCGTCCGGCACGCTCCCTGGTGTCCGCACGGACACGTCACCCCTCCCAAAGTCGACAACGGTGAGACCTGTGGACCGGGTGTCGTCGGGTTTCGTGCACCACCTAGCGATGTCCGGCAAAACCGGTCATAGCATCACAAGGCGGGCGCACGTCGGGCAAGCACCGCGTGGAGGTGTGTTGGTGCCGCGCCGGAGGATCCACCGGGCCCTCCGGCGGCACGGCGGCGGATCGTTCCGGGACAGAGCAAGGCGCCCCGTCCGGGTTCCGGGCGGGGCGCCGCGGCCGTCCGGGGGACGCGCCGGGGGTGCGTCGGGACGGCCCTCCGGGCTCAGACCTCGATGTCGGCGATCACCCAGGTGGCGAACTCGCGCCACTGGCCGGCCGCGGCCTGGTGGGCCGGGTGGGTGAGGTACGCCTGCAGGGCCTCGCGGTCCTCGACGAGGCTGTTGATCGCGTAGTCGTGGGCGATGTCGCGCTCGGTGGTGTTCCAGCCGCACTCCCACTCGCGGAGCTCGGGAACGACCGGGCCGAGCTCCTCGAAGGCCTTGGCGCCGGCGAGCGCGCGCTCGTCGTCCTTGCTGACGCCTTCGTTGAGCTTGAACAGGACCAGGTGCCGGATCACGATGCCGCTCCTCGCGGACGGGGGGTGAGAGTCAGGGCCCACCGTAGCCGGTGGGGTCCGGGCTACTTCACCAGCCCGGTCATGAAGGTGCCGACGGCCTTGGCGGCGTTCGAGATGCCTTCGAAGCCGAGCTGGACCAGCTCGGCGGCGCGGGCCGGCGAGGTGATGATCGTGTAGAGCACGAAGACGAGCAGGAGGACCATTCCGATCTTCTTCGCCTGTGCCATCCGGTGACCTTCCTCCTTGCCGTGGGCCGCCGCCATCCGGTCCCCGAGCGGTCCTCTGCACTGGGCAGCTTATCCACCCGGACGGCCCATCAGGTGTGCGACGCGTTCACCCGGTGGGACGAAGGTCCCCGTGACAGGGGCCTTTCTCCGGGTGCCCGCTCGCGGATCGGACGGCAGGATGGGGAACGTACCGAGGATCTGGCAGGAATCCCCGGTGCGTGGATCCGGAGCTCCCCGCTGTGGGACCGGGTGTCGCGACTTCCCCCCGACGCGACCCCGGTTGTGGGACTCCGTCGGGGGAGCGGTCAGTCCCCCCGAGCCGCTCCCCCCTTCCAGGCTCCGTACTCGACCGGGCGTTGGTGGTCATCGGCCCCCGAGTGCGGAGCCCATTTCCGTGTATGAGGGTGCGCGGAAACGCCGAGGGCCCGTCCGGACTTCCGGACGGGCCCTCGGGCTTTCTGGCGGTAGCGGTGGGATTCGAACCCACGGTGAAGTTGCCCCCACACACGCTTTCGAGGCGTGCTCCTTTGGCCGCTCGGACACGCTACCGAGGGGAACTCTACCGGACGGGTGGCACCGTCACGAAATCTTTGTCGGGGAAGGGCCTGCGGCGGTCCGCGGCGCGGTGCGCAGGGGCCTTCGGCGGTGCGCCGGGGGGTGGTGCCGACGGCGGTGTCCGCGGTGGTGTCAGCGGTGGCCGTCGAAGAAGGCGCGGAGCTGCTCGCCGCACTCGTCGGCGAGGACGCCCGGGACCACCTCGGGGCGGTGGTTGAGCCGGCGGTCGCGCATCACGTCGAAGAGGGAGCCGGCCGCGCCGGCCTTCTCGTCGAGGGCGCCGTAGACCACGCGGTCGATCCTGGAGAGCACGATCGCCCCCGCGCACATGGTGCACGGCTCCAGGGTGACGACCAGGGTGCAGCCGCCGAGGCGCCACTCCCCGATCTTCCCGGCGGCCTGGCGGATGGCGACCACCTCGGCGTGGGCGGTCGGGTCGCCGACGGCCTCGCGCTCGTTGTGGCCGCGGCCGAGGACCTCGCCGTCCGGACCGAGGACGAGCGCCCCGACCGGGACGTCTCCGGTGGCCGGCGCCAGCGCGGCCTCGGCGATGGCGAGGCGCATCGGCGCCGCCCAGCGGTCACGGACCGGGTCGGGGCGGACGGGGGCGGGCAGCGGCGGGATCGGGCGGGCGGACTGCATGGCATCCAGTGTCGGGCATGGCGGGCATCCGGCCGTCCGGACGGCGGACACGGACCGTTACCGGACCGCCTCCAGGACCTCGCCGCAGCCGAGCGCCTCGGCGATCTCCTCCAGGGCGTCGCCCGGCACCGCGCCCTCGCCGCTGAGGGCGAGCAGCCGGTCCGGGGCGAGGCCGAACTCGGTGAGCAGGTGGGCGTCGCCGAGCGGGCCGACCGGGACGCTGCCGCGGTCGCCGGACTCCTCGTCGTCGTCCTGCTCCCCGGCCTCGCCGCCCTCCTCCAGTTCGGCGACCAGGTTGTCGAGGTCGCCGAACTCGCTCTCGCCGGCCTGGTCGACCAGCTCGTCGGTGAGGACGGACCCGTAGGAGCTCCGGGCGGCGGCGGCGCCGTCCGACACGAAGATGCGGGGATCCTCCTCGCCGTCCACCCGGACGACGGCGAACCAGGCGTCCTCCTGTTCGATGAAGACCAGGACGCTGTCGTCGTCCTGGGTCGCCTCGCGGGCCAGGTCTGCCAGATCGGCGAGGGTTTCGACGTTGTCGAGTTCCGTCTCGCTCACATCCCACCCGTCGTCGGTGCGAGCAAGCAGTGCAGCGAAGTACGCCACCAGGGACACTCCCAAGATCTCGGTCTCGGCTGTCGGCGCTCTCGGGCAACGCGGAACTGGCCGCCCCCGCGCCAGAGGCGGTCCGCCGTTCGGACCGTCCCATCGGAATCGTGACAGAAAGCCCGGCTCTGCGGGGGGTGTTCGGCAGCGCGTCTTTGCAGGTCGTGTCGGAAGGGTTGGCTGCCGGACGGCGAACGGGGGACGGGGCGGGAAGGGGCATGTGGAGAAGCCGTGGAGGGCTTGTCAGATCCGGAAGGTTCGCATCCGCATCGCTTCGCGCATGCGGCGTTCCTTGGTCCGGCGTGGCTGGACCCGCTCGCGCAGTTCGCGCGCCTCGGTGAGCTCGCGAAGGAAGACGGCACGCCGTTTGCGGCGTTCCGCCTCGGTCTCCGGGCGGTCCGGGGGCGGGCCGAAACGGCCGTCCGACGAGGTCGCGGCCTCGTCCGCCGAGCCGTCCCCGGTGTTCGGGTTGCTCGTCATAAGACCTGACCTTCCCAGATCGGCCCGGTTGATACCACAGGAAGCGCATCCGTCCGGACGTTCGCGGTGCGTCACGGCGTGTCACTGTCCGGCAGGAGGCGGACGGGGGGCGGACGGGGGGCGGCGCGCCCGGGTCTGGCACGGCGTGTCGTACGGGCGTCCGGGCGCGGGCTAACCTCGATGCATGCGGACCCACGTCGTCGACCACCCCCTGGTCGCCCACAAGCTCTCCACCCTGCGCGACGAGCGCACCGACTCGCCGACCTTCCGTCGCCTGACCGACGAGCTGGTGACCCTCCTCGCGTACGAGGCCACCCGGGACGTCCGCACCGACGAGGTGGAGATCACCACCCCGGTGGCGGTCACCACCGGCACCCGGCTGTCCTACCCCCGCCCGCTGGTGGTGCCGATCCTCCGGGCCGGCCTCGGCATGCTGGACGGGATGACCCGGCTGCTGCCGACGGCCGAGGTCGGCTTCCTCGGCATGGTGCGCAACGAGGAGACCCTGGAGGCCTCCACCTACGCGACCCGGATGCCGGACGACCTCTCCGGCCGCCAGGTCTACGTGCTCGACCCGATGCTGGCCACCGGCGGCACGCTGGTCGCGGCGATCCGGATGCTGATCGAGCGCGGCGCCACCGACGTCACCGCCGTGGTGCTGCTGGCCGCGCCCGAGGGCGTCGCGGTGATGGAGAAGGAGCTGGCCGGCCTGCCGGTCACCGTCGTCACCGCCGCCGTCGACGAGCGGCTGAACGAGAACGGCTACATCGTTCCGGGCCTCGGCGACGCCGGCGACCGGCTGTACGGCACGGCCGGCTGAGCAGCCCCGTACGTGCGACGAGAGCCCCCCGGCGCGGTGCCGGGGGGCTCTCGTCGGTCGACCGGGCGGGCGGACCGCCGGCTGTCGGTGGTTCAGCAGCTGCCGGTGGTGCTCGGAGCCGGCGTGGGCTTGGTGGCCAGGGCCAGCGCGGCGGCGGCCTGGGTCTCGTCGAGCAGCGCGTTGTAGCTGTCGCCGATCACGAAGTCCACGGTGCCGTCGGTGCGGGCGTCGGCCGTGCTGGTGGCACCGGCGATCACCGAGCCGACCAGGGTGGACGCCCCGGCGCCGGCCGGGCCGGCGACCACCTGGGCGGTACCGGGCACCTTCTTGTCCAGTTCGGCGGGCGCGTTGCCGACCTTGCCGATGGTGAAGCCGCGCTTCTTCAGCTCCTCGGCGGTCCGCGCGGCCAGCCCCGCCTTGGCGGTGGCGTTGTAGACGTTCACGGTGACCGACGCCGGCTGCGGGATCGCCTGCGGGTCGACGGGGGCGCCGGGCGCTCCCGGGGCGGTCGCCGCGCCGTCCGGGGTGGGAGCGGCCAGCGGTTTGCCGGAGGGGGAGGCGCAGGCCTGGGCCGAGGCGTGCTTGCCCTTGCCGCTGAAGATGTCCCAGAGCTGGACGCCGCCGAGACCGATCAGCGCCAGCGCGAGCAGCGCGCCGATCAGGGCGAACACCTTGCGGCTCTTCTTCGGTGGTCGGCCAAGCCGCGGATAGGCGTTGCCGGTGATGCGGTACTGCTTCCCCTTCAGGCCTTGGGGAGTCAACATGCTCACGGTTTGTCTCCCCCTCGTGCCGGGGCGGGGATCGGGTGACGGGCCGGCCGGGGCGCGGTGTCGGAACGGGGCCGCGGCCGTAGTCAGCAGATTAGTGCCGTACGGCTGCGAAGGTACTAAACGATCATCATCTGGAGTATCCCGGCACCCGAAAGGGGGTATCCGGGTGCGAACGGACCGCCCTCCGGGTGGTGACCGGAGGGCGGTCCGACGTCGCGTGAGGGGCCGGCTGCCCCGACATCTCCGCCGGCGTTCCGGTCGACCCCGTCGACTTCTCCGCCGGTGGCCGGTCCGTCATTCCATTTCGAGGACACGGGCGTGCAGCACCTGGCGCTGCTGCAGCGCGGCGCGGACCGCGCGGTGCAGCCCGTCCTCCAGGTACAGGTCCCCGTGCCACTTCACGACGTGCGCGAAGAGGTCCCCGTAGAAGGTGGAGTCCTCCGCCAGGAGGGTTTCCAGATCCAGCTGGCCCTTGGTGGTCACCAACTGGTCGAGTCGCACCGGGCGTGGGGCGACGTCCGCCCACTGGCGGGTGCTGGTACGGCCGTGATCCGGGTACGGCCGCCCATTGCCGATGCGCTTGAAGATCACACGGAAAGCCTACCGTTTGGGCGGCGGATGGCGCAGCAGCCGCGGCGCCGCCACGCGCTCGGGTGCGAGCTGCGGGCGGCGGATTGGGGCTGTTTCATGGGAAATGTCGCGAAGGTCTATCTGTAGTTCTGCCCAGGAGTGTGCCCGATGTCCGCTGCCGAGCCGCCGTCCCCTTCTCTTTCCTCCTCCGGCGTGTCCCCCGGAGACGTCGTCCCGGCCGCCGTCCGGGAGATCGCCGACGGCTACGCCTTCACCGGCCCCGCCCTCGACCTGGGTGCGGTGCTGCTGGACGGCACCGCCTACCCGGCCGCCCAGGTGCGGGTGCCGCTCGGGGTGCTCAACCGGCACGGGCTGGTGGCGGGCGCCACCGGCACCGGCAAGACCAAGACCCTCCAGCTGATCGCCGAACAGCTCTCCGCCCAGGGAGTGCCGGTCTTCCTGGCCGACGTCAAGGGCGACGTCTCCGGCGTGGCCGCCCCCGGCACGCCCGGCGAGCGGACCGCCGCCCGGGCCGCCGAGGTCGGGCAGGACTGGCGGGCCCGGGGCTGTCCGGCCGAGTTCTACGCACTCGGCGGCCTGGGCGCCGGCATCCCGATCCGGGCGACGGTGACCAGCTTCGGCCCGCTGCTGCTCTCCAAGGTGCTGGACCTGAACGAGACCCAGGAGTCCTCGCTCGGGCTGGTCTTCCACTACGCCGACCGGAACGGCCTGGAGCTGTACGACCTCAAGGACCTCACCGCGGTGATCACCTTCCTCGCCTCGCCCGAGGGCAAGGAGGAGCTGAAGGGCATCGGCGGTCTCTCCGCCGCCACCGCCGGGGTGATTCTGCGTTCGCTGACCACGCTGGAGAACGAGGGCGCCGGCGCGTTCTTCGGCGAACCGGAGTTCGACACCGCCGAGCTGCTGCGGACCGTGGACGGTGGCGGCTCCGGCCCGGAGGGCGCAGGAGGCCGGGGCATGGTGTCGGTGCTGGAACTGCCGGCGGTGCAGGACCGGCCGCGGCTGTTCTCCACCTTCCTGATGTGGCTGCTGGCCGACCTCTACCAGGAGCTGCCCGAGGTGGGCGACCTCGACCGGCCCAAGCTGGTCTTCTTCTTCGACGAGGCGCACCTGTTGTTCAGGGGCGCGTCCAAGGCCTTCCTGGAGGCGATCACCCAGACCGTCCGGCTGATCCGGTCGAAGGGGGTCGGGATCTTCTTCGTCACCCAGACGCCGAAGGACGTCCCGGCCGACGTGCTGGCGCAGTTGGGCAACCGGGTGCAGCACGCGCTGCGCGCCTTCACGCCGGACGACGCGAAGGCGCTCCGGGCGACCGTCTCGACCTTCCCGAAGTCGCCCGCGTACGACCTGGGGGAGGTGCTGACCTCGCTCGGTACGGGGGAGGCGGTGGTCACGGTGCTCTCCGAGAAGGGCGCGCCGACGCCGGTCGCGGCGACCAGGCTGCGGGCGCCCCAGTCGCTGATGGGCCCGATCGAGCCGGCGGCACTGCAGGCGGTGGTGGACGGGTCGGCGATCGTGGCGAAGTACCGGGACGCCGTCGACCGGGAGTCGGCGTACGAGAAGCTGGCGGCGCGGGCGGCCCGGCCGGAGGCGGAACCGGCGCCGACGGGGGAACCCGACCGGGAGGAGTCACGCACCGGGCCGTCGGACGGCGGTGCGGTGCGGGGCGGTACGGCGCGGGACCGTGCGCCGGGAGAGAAGGAGAGCGGCGGGCTGCTCGGGTCGTTGCTGAGCAACCCGGCGCTCAAGTCCTTCGCCCGGTCCGCCGGGACGCAGCTCGGGCGGGAGATCTCCCGGAGCCTGTTCGGGACGTCCCGGCGGCGGAGGTGAGCCGACCGCGGCAGCGGCCTCTCCGGGAGCCGGAGGGGGGAAGGGGAGGGGGAGGGGAAGATCAGGCGAGCGCGGCGCCGATCCGGTCGAGCGAGGAGAGCCGCATCAGGCCGTAGTTGTAGAACTCGACCTCCGGCACCCCCAGGTCGCGGAGGACGGCGATCTTGGCCGCGAGGTTCGCCGGGCCGTCGCAGTCCGAGGCCATCGGCCGCAGGATCACCGCCATGTCCTGCGGGCGCACCCCGTGCAGGGCGAAGGCGGCGATCTTCTCGCGGACCGCCTCCGGGGTGCGCGCGTAGCCGAGCGTCTCGATCTGGTGCGCGGCCCCGGCCAGGCCCGGCAGGTCGATGCCGGAGAGCCAGCCGGTGCCCGGACCGCCGCCGTCCATGAAGCTCAGCCGCATGCCGTGCTGCTCCGCCGCCCCGGCGACCTCGGCGGCCAGCGAGGTCACGGTCGCGGCGGAGGCGTCCACGTAGGCGGCGACGGCGCCACCGGCCAGCTCGTCCAGCGCCGCGGGCTCGGCGGCGGCCGCGTCGTCGGCCAGCCGGCGGCGCAGCTCGGTCCGGACCGCCCCGGCCACCTCGTCCGCCGGTACGCCCGCGCGGACGGCGGCGGCGCGGCAGTGGTCGCAGAAGCAGAGGCCGAGCAGCGCCTCGGCGGCCGGGCCCAGCTCCTCGAAGTAACGCTCGTGGTGGTAACCGTGGCGCAGGCCGTGGAAGTGCAGCGACTCGGCCCGGATCGCGTCCACGCCGTACCGGGCCAGCTCGGCGACCAGGGAGACGGCGTACTCGCGGACCTCCGGATTGGCCGGACAGAGCTCGGTGAGGTGCCGGTCGCCGAAGGCGTTGGCCGGGGCGCAGTCCGGGTGCTCGAAGCCGAGCCGGTCGTTGTGGCAGAAGACCGTCCAGGCGTGGAGCTTCATGCCCCGGCGGCCGGCCTCGGCGGCGGCCTCGGCGAACGGGTCGCGGTCGCCGATCGCGGTGGACGCGACGGGCCGCAGCCGCCGTCCGGACCAGAGGGCCGGGTCGGGGCGGAAGTAGGCGGCGCCCGGCTCCAGGTAGCGGATCACCCGGCGCGGGTTGTGCGGGAAGACGTCGCGGGCCTCGTGGTAGACCGACGCGAGGGTGACGCCGCCGACCCCGGCCCGGTCGGTGAGGTTGCCGAAGAAGGTGTCGGCCCCCTCGTCGATCAGGTCGGTGGCGAAGGCGAGGACGGACGACTCCACGGTGCGGCTCCGGAGCAGGGGGCAAGGTGCCTGCTCACGCTAACCGCAGTGAGGGGAATGGTCTATACCTGACGTGACCGGCCGGTACGGCTAGATGCCCAGGTCGTCGAGTTCCCTGAGCAGGGCGGAGCCGGGTCCGGCGGGTCCGGCGGGTGCGGGCGTGGGGGCGGCAGCCGCCTTCGGGGCCCGGTCGCGCAGCAGCCAGGCGCCGGCGAGCCCGCCGATCAGCCCGCCGAGGTGGCCGAGCCAGCTGACTCCCTGGGCGCTCGGCAGGACACCCAGCAGGAGGTACGAGTACAGCGCGCCGACGACCACGCCGATGGCGGTGTCCACCAGGTTGCGGTCGAAGATCCCGCGCAGCACCACGTAGCCGAAGTACCCGTAGACCAGGCCGCTGGCCCCGGCCGTCACGGCGTCCGGGCGCTCGAAGAGCCAGACGGTGAGCCCGCCGGCGACCACGATCAGCAGCGTCGCGAGCAGGAACCGCTTGACCCCCCGGTACGCGGAGAGGAAGCCGAAGGCGAACAGCGGCCAGGAGTTCGCCTGGATGTGGTCCCAGCCGAAGTGCAGCAGCGGCATGGTGAACACGTCCGGCAGCTCGTCCAGCCGTCCGGAGCTCATGCCGTACTCGTAGGAGAGCCGGTAGTCGTCGAGCCAGTTCGCCACCTGGACGGCCCAGATGACGGCCAGTACGCCGAGCATCGTGAACAGTGCGAGGCGGGAGTCGCGGAGCAGACGGGCGAATCGCGGGGCCATGACTCCGACTGTAGGGCCGGGCCACCGCCGCGGTCACCCCACTAAGGTGAATCGCGTCGATCAACCCGCGCCCCGGTCGGGGCCGTTCCCGGCTCGTCGAGAGGTGACCCGCCCCATGAGTGTTCGTCCCCCGCTCCCGTACGAGTTCCTTCCGCAGGTCCCGTCCTTCGAGCTGACCAGCGAGGACATCACCGAAGGCGGCACGCTGGCCGAGGAGTTCATCCACGCCGGGGGCAACCTCTCGCCGCAGCTGGCGTGGTCCGGCCTGCCCGAGGGCACCCGGTCGATCGCCGTCACCTGCTACGACCCGGACGCGCCGACCGGCTCCGGCTGGTGGCACTGGCTGGCCCTCGGCCTGCCCGCCGACACGACCGGCCTGCCGCGCGGCGCCGGCTCCTCGGACGCCGACCTGCCGGGCGGGAACTCCTTCCACGGCCGCAACGACTTCCCCGGCAACAAGTACGACGGTGCCGCCCCGCCGCCCGGCCCGGCCCACCGCTACGCCTTCGCGGTGCACGCGCTGGACGTGGACGCCCTGGACGTCGCCGCCGACCTCCCGCCGGCCCAGATCGGCTTCAACATCACCTTCCACACCCTGGCCCGCGCGGTGCTCACCGCCGAGTACGGGATCTGAGCGGTCTTCCGTTCCGTCCTGTTCTCCCTGCTGTTGCTGTTGCTGCGCTGTCGCTGCCGCCCGCTCGTCTGCGGGCGGCAGCGTTCGCGTTCCGGCGGCTCCGGGTGCGTCGGTGCCCGGGTGGGTCCGGGGTCAGTGGCCGGCGTCGGCCGCGCGGGCGGCCCGGCCGGCGAGGGCGCGGAGGTGGGCGTGCATCTCGGGGGGCTCGTGCACCTCGAACTCGCAGCCCAGCATCAGCAGGCGCATCGCCAGCCACTCCAGGGAGTCGGCGCGGGAACGCAGCCGGCAGGTCCGGTCGTCGACGGCCTCGACCTCGGAGTCGCCGTTGTGGCTCAGCCAGCGTTCGACCTCGGCGGCGGGCACGTGCAGGGTGGCGTCCAGGGTGTAGACCGGGGCGAGGCGGCGCAGCTTCTCCGCCACGTAGGCGGCCGCGTCCTCGGCGGGGAGCGGACGCGGGGTGAACCGGGCGCCGGTGGCGAAGGGGTCGGCGAGCCGGTCGACCCGGAAGATCCGCCAGTCGTCGCGGTCGAGGTCGAAGCCGACCAGGTACCAGCGGCGGCCGGCCGAGACCAGCCGGTCCGGCTCCACCTGGCGCCGGGTCTCGGCGCCGTCGCCCGCCCGGTAGCCGAAGCGGAGGCGTTCGCGGTTGGCGACGGCGTTGGCGAGCACGGTGAGGTCCTCGGGGTCGACGGTCGGCCCGTCGCCGCTGAGCAACGGGAGGGTGGCCTTGTCGAGGGCGGCGACCCGGTGGCGCAGGCGCGAGGGCAGCACCTGGAGCAGCTTGCCGAGGGCGCGGACCGAGGCCTCCTCGATGCCGACCACGGCGTGTCCGGCCGCCGCCCGCAGACCGACGGCGATGGCCACCGCCTCCTCGTCGTCCAGCAGTAGCGGCGGCATCGCGGTGCCGGCGACCAGCCGGTAGCCGCCGATCGGGCCCATGGTGGCCTCGACCGGGTAACCGAGCTCCCGGAGCCGGTCGATGTCGCGGCGGATGGTGCGGGGGCTCACGTCGAGGCGCCCGGCCAGTTCGCTGCCGGGCCACTCACGGGGGGTCTGGAGGAGGGAGAGCAGGCTCAGGAGTCGTGCCGGAGTGTCGGTCATGGCATCCAGGGTGCCGGAAGTCCAGGACAGGATCTGGCCTAGATGCCTCCTAATGTCGTCGACGTGTGGAGGAACGGCGACGAGGAGCAGGCAGTGGGAACGGTTTCGGACCGGGCGGCGGACCGGCGGAGGTGGATCGCGTTGGCGATCGTGATGACGGCCTCGTTCATGGACCTGGTGGACGTCACGATCGTGAACATCGCGATCCCGAGCATCCAGGAGTCGACGGGAGCGTCGTTCTCCGCCGTGCAGTGGGTGACCGGCGGGTACGCGCTGGCCTTCGCGATCGGCCTGATCACCGGCGGTCGACTCGGTGACATCTACGGTCGGAAGCGGCTGTTCCTGATCGGGATGGGTGGGTTCACGCTCGCCTCGGCACTGTGCGGCCTGGCCGGCGGGGCCGAGATGCTGGTCGCGATGAGGATCCTGCAAGGCGGGACGGCGGCGCTGATGGTGCCACAGGTGCTGTCGATCGTCCATGCGACCTTCCCGGCGGAGGAACGCGGCAAGGTGTTCGGCCTGTACGGTGCGGTGATCGGGCTGGGCGCGGTCACCGGTCCGATGATCGGTGCGGTACTGACGGAGTGGGACCTGTTCGGGCTGGGCTGGCGGCCGATCTTCCTGATCAACCTGCCGGTCGGCGTGGCCGGACTGCTGCTCGGCCGGGCCTTCATCGGCGAGTCGAAGGCCGAACGGGCCCTGAAGCTCGACCTGGTCGGTGTGGCGCTGGCCAGCGCCGGACTGCTGATGCTGATCTACCCGCTGACCCACGGCCGGGAGGCCGGCTGGCCGCTCTGGGGGTACCTGACGATGGCCGGCAGCCTGCCGGTGTTCGCCCTGTTCGTCGCCTACGAGCGGGTGAAGGCGCGGCGGGACGGCTCCCCGCTGGTGGAGCTGTCGCTGTTCCGGGTCAAGAGCTTCGCCGCCGGGATCGGCGTGCAGCTGACCTTCGGGGTGGTCTCCGGGATCTTCTTCCTGGTCTGGACGCTCTACATGCAGCTGGGGCTCGGCTGGAGCCCGCTGAAGGCCGGCGCGACGGGCATCCCGTTCTCGCTCGCCGTGTCGACCGCGGCCGGGATCTCGGTGCAGCAGCTGGTGCCGCGGTTCGGGCGGAAGGTGCTCCAGGCGGGGGCGCTGGTGATGGCGGCCGGCGTGCTGCTCTACATCGGTGAGGCCGAGCGGTACGGCACGGAGGTCACGCCCTGGCAGATGGCCCTGCCGCTGGTGGTGATGGGCGCGGGGATGGGCCTGATCGTCGCGCCGATCACGGACGCGGTCCTGGCGGAGGTGCCCCGCGAGCACGCCGGGTCGGCGTCCGGGCTGATCAACACGGTGAATCAGGTCGGGCTGGCCCTGGGGCTCGGACTGGTCTCGGTGGCGTTCTTCGGGGCGATGCCGGCTGCGGCCCCCTCGGTCGGGGACGCGTTCGGGGCGGCGTTCGTGCACGCGATGTGGTGGGTGCTGGGCGTGCTGGTGGTGGCGTTCCTGCTGATGTTCGCGATGCCGGCGCGAAAGGCGTCGGGTGGGGATGCCGGTGCGGACACCGGTGCGGGTGGGGGTGCGGCTCCGGTGGCCCGGGAGCCGGTGCTGGTCTGAGCGTCCCCCCGGTAGGAGGGCGGACCCCGGTCGCGCGGTGCGGCCGGGGTCCGTCGGCATGTCCGCCGGTGCGCCCGTCGGTGCGCCCGTCGGTGGTGCGTTCCGTCCGGGGCGGGTCGCCGGGGTGGGTCGCCGGGGCGGGGCGGGGCGGCCGGATCGGCGGACGGGGCGCGACGGTGGGGCGCGACGGCGGGGCCCGGAAAAGTTTCTTCGGCGCGGCTGTCACACACGCGCGGTGCTGCGGGTCAGGGAAGCGAGAACGCAACGAACACCCACCGCACGAGGAGCCCTCCGATGTCCACCGCCTTCATCGTCGTCACCGTCCTCGCCGCCGTCATGGCGGGCTTCTCGGGCGGATCGATCTTCGCCCGCGCCGCCTTCGTGGTGGAACCGCTGACCGAGTACGGCGTGCCGCGGTCGTGGTGGAACTGGCTCGGCGCGGCCAAGGCCGCCGGGGCGCTGGGGCTGCTGGTCGGCCTGTTCGCACCGGTCGTCGGGGTGCTGGCGGCAACCGGCCTGGTGCTCTACTTCGGCGGCGCCGTCATCACGGTGGTCCGCGCCCGCTCCTACGCCCACGTCGCCTTCCCGCTCGTCTACATGGCGCCGGCGGCGGCCTCACTGCTGCTGATCTGAGCGGTGCGGCGGAGGAAGTCCGTCACCGCCGGTGCCCGGCACTCGCGTCGGAGTGCCGGGCACCGGCGGTGACGGACGTTCAGAAATACCGGGAAGTCAGGGCGTTCAGGCCCGGACCTTGGCCTTCGCGTCGGCCGCCACCTTGGCCTCCTTGGCGACCCGCTTCACCTCCTGTTTGTGGGCGCGGACCTGCTCCAGAGACTCCGGGCCGGTGATGTCGGCGACCGAGTGGAAGGCCCCCTCCTCGCCGTACGTACCCGCCGCCTCGCGCCAGCCGTCCGGCTGCACGCCGTACTGCTTGCCGAGGAGGGCCAGGAAGATCTGCGACTTCTGCTTCCCGAACCCGGGAAGGGCGTTGAGCCGGCTGAGCAGTTCCTTTCCGGTCGTGGCGCTCTGCCAGAGGGCGGCGGCGTCCCCGTCGTACTGGGCCACCAGGAACTGGCAGAGCTGCTGCACCCGTTTGGCCATCGCCGCCGGGTAGCGGTGCACGGCCGGCTTGTCGGAGAGCAGCGCGACGAACGCCTCCGGGTTGTACGCGGCGATCTCGTGCGCGTCGAGGTCCTTGTGTCCGAGCCGCTGTGCGATGGTGAGCGGCCCGGCGAACGCCCACTCCATGGGCACCTGCTGGTCCAGCAGCATTCCGACGAGCGCGGCGAGCGGGCTCCGCCCGAGCAGTTCGTCGGCCTCGGGCTGTTGCGCCAGCCGCACGGTGACGTTCATGGGGATGACCTCCTCGGAGCATGGACTCGGGTCGCCGCCCAGTCTGCTGGACGGGGGAGGAGGCGACGGCGTCAACACGCCAGAAGGGATGGATTGCTTGGCTCAAGCGGATGGTTCGTCAGCGGAATTGTTTCGGTGTCGACGAGCGGGGCAGCGGCGCCCCGGTGGGGGGCCGCCGCGCGGCGTCGTTCACGCCAGGCCGAGGGCCAGGTGGGGGCAGCCGAGGTGGAGGCGGGGACCCAGGGGGATGCGGAGGGAGGCGATGAACGCCTCCAGCCGGGCGGTGGCGTCCTCGACCGTGTCGGCGTCACCCTTGAACTCGAACTCCACGAAGTCGCCGAGCCCGGCCACGGTGTCGAAGGCGACGGCGACCTCGTCGGCCCGCCACTCCTCGCGGACCTTGTCGACCACGGTCAGTTCGGCGAAGTCGAGGGCGTCGAGGAGGCGGCGGACCGCCTCGGCGTCGGCGACGGTCGTCTCGTACTCGTCGCAGTGGGTCTTGACCGGCTCCGGGAGCGGGTGGAAGCGCTTGAAGTTGAGGGAGGACGAGCCGTCCTCGACGCGGACGGGGAGCCATTCGGAGACCACCCGGTTGTCGAGGAAGTCCCGGTGCGGGGCGTTGTCGTACGTGTCGACCTGGCGGCTCGGGCGGCCCGGGGTGGCGCCGCGGGCGAGGAGGATCGCCTTCAACTCCCCGGGAGGGCAGGGGAGTCGGAACTTCTGCTCGATCTCGGTGTACTGCACGACGGGTACCCCCAGGGTGCGGTTCGGGCTCCGGTGGGCGGAGCGCCGGCGCCGCCCGGGTGATCGGTCACCCGTCACTCTCCCCTCCGGTGCCGGTCGGCGGCGCCGGTCGGTCGACTCGTAGGCCGGTCAGCCAGTCGCCCGTTCAGCGGTTCGCTCGTTCAGCCGTTCGCTCGCTCAGCCGTTCAGGCCCAAGGATCGTACGAGCGCGCCGAGTTCCTGGTCGAAGAGCTTTCCGGGGCTGACGGTCTGCCGGCTCAGGTGCCCGTAGACCTCCAGGGAGACCGTGCCGTGCAGGGAACCCCAGATGCGAAGGGCGAGCGCCACGCCGGCCGGCGGCAGGTCGGGGTACGCCGGGCGGACCTTGGCCAGGAGGCCGGGGTCGAAGTCGGACCAGTCGAAGCCGGGCGACTCCGGCCCGTGGTCCGCGTGGCGCGGGCCGGCGTGCGGCCAGGCGGCGTCGGCCAGGCCGGCGAGCCCGGTGCAGACGCGGTGCGCCGCGTCCGGTGCGGCGCCGCCCTCGGGGGCGCGGTAGCCGGGCACGGGGTCGCCGTAGATGAGCCGGAAGCCCTCCGGATTGCCCAGTGCCCAGTCCCGGAAGGCGCGCGCCCAGGCGCGGATCCGGGTGGCCGGTGGATCGGCGGGCGTGGCGGCCCACGCGGCGTCGACGGCGTCGGCCAGCGCGGTGTAGACGTCGTCGATCAGTGCGGTGACGAGGTCGTCGCGGGTGGCGAAGTAGCCGTAGATGGCGTTGGCGGTCATGCCCATCTCCCGGGCGATGGCCCGCAGGGTGATGGCGTCCGGTCCGCCCGAGGCCATCAGGGCCAGCGCGACGTCCTTGATCTCCGCCGTCGTCTCGGCCCGCAGTCGTTCGCGGCGTCCCCGGGTGCTTCTCGTCGTCGCGCTCTCCACGCCGGTCACTGTACAGCGCCTCGGTTCTGATTGCCGTATCAAAACTTCACGCCGTATAGTTTCGCAACGCCGTATGGCAATCATGTCGGACGTGCCGGAACAGGGGAGAGCCATGCACATCGGAGTCATCGGAGCGGCCGGGACCATCGGCAGCCGCGTCGTCACCGAAGCCCTCGCGCGCGGGCACCGGGTGGCCGCGTTCAGCAGGGACGCCGCCCGGATCCGCGAGGGGCGGGAGAACATCGACTGGAGGAGCGTCGACGTCCTCGACGCCGGCAGCATCGCGGCCGTCCTGCCCGGGCTGGACGTGCTGATCAGCGGTTACCAGCCCGGCAACGCCGCGCAGGACATGGCCGACACCCTGCGCCGGTCGATCGCCGATCCCACCGCCTACGCCACCGCCGCCCGGGCGCTGCTGAAGGCGCTGGAGTCCCACCCCCGCACCCGGCTCATCGTGATCGGCGGCGCCGGCAGTCTGGAGGCCGAGCCGGGCCTCGTCCGGGCCGACTCGGACGAACTCCTGCACGACACCCTCGACGGGGTCGGCCTGCCCCGGGAGTACGCCGCCGCGGTGCGCGGCCACCGGGACGCGCTGAACGTCCTGCGCACCTCCAACCGGCTCTGGACGTACTTCAGTCCGGCGGAGTCCATCGCCCCCGGCGAGCGCACCGGCCGGTTCCGGATCGGTGGCGACCAGCCCGTCCTCGACGCCGACGGGCGCAGTCACATCTCCGCGGAGGACGCCGCGGTCGCCCTCGTCGACGAGGCCGAGCTGCCCCGCTTCGTCCAGCGCCGCTTTACGATCGGCTACTGACCCCGAGCCCCCCGCCCGCCGAACCCTCGACCGGGGCTGGGGCGGGCTGCCGCCAGGACTCCTTCCGGGCGGGCCCCTCCGGCTGCGGGATGCGGATCCCCTCGGCGCGCACTCCGGCGCTGACCTTTCCGGTGACTGGGGTGGGGCCGATCAGTCGTACAGGTGATCCAGTGTGGGGGTGGTTTTTGGGCGGGTGTTCGAACCGGTCGGGTTATCTCATATGACTGTTCCTGTTCGTCGGTCGAGATCGTCGGTGACGGGTAATGCTGAGCCGACCGGGTGGCGGTGCCGTGCAACGGAGCTCCGTTTCGCCGTGCCGGTCGGCCCCGTCGACGCGTCCAGAAAGGCTCGCCCGGTGACCCAGCCGTTCGAACTGCCGTCCTTCTACGTGCCGCACCCGGCGCGTCTCAGCCCCCATCTCGAACAGGCCCGGGTCCACTCCCGCGAGTGGGCCCGGGAGATGGGCATGCTGGAGGGATCGGGCATCTGGACCCAGGTCGACCTGGACGCCCACGACTACGGACTGCTCTGCGCCTACACCCACCCCGACGCCTCCGCCGAGGCGTTGTCACTGGTCACGGACTGGTACGTCTGGGTGTTCTTCTTCGACGACCACTTCCTGGAGATCTACAAGCGCACCAACGACCGGAAGGGCGGCAAGGCGTACCTGGACCGGCTGCCGCTCTTCATGCCGGCCGACCCGGGTGTCCCGCTGCCCGAGCCGACCAACCCGGTCGAGGCCGGCCTGGCCGACCTCTGGCGTCGCACCGTGCCGTCGATGGGCGAGGACTGGCGGGTCCGGTTCGCGGAGAGCACCCGGAACCTCCTCAACGAGTCCCTCTGGGAGCTGGCCAACATCAACGCCGGCCGGGTCAGCAACCCGGTCGAGTACATCGAGATGCGCCGCAAGGTCGGTGGCGCGCCCTGGTCGGCCGGGCTGATCGAGTACGCGGCCCACGCCGAGGTGCCGGCGGAGGTGTCCGGTTCGCGTCCGCTGCGGGTGCTGATGGACGCCTTCTCGGACGGGGTCCACCTGCGCAACGACCTCTTCTCGTACCAGCGGGAGGTCGAGGACGAGGGCGAACTCAGCAACGGCGTGCTGGTGCTGGAGAGGTTCCTGGACTGCACCACGCAGGAGGCCGCCGAGGCCGTCAACGACCTCCTCACCTCGCGGCTCCAGCAGTTCGAGAACACCGTGTTCACCGAACTCCCGCAGCTGTTCGCCGACTCCGGGCTCGACCCGGCGGGCTGCGCCAAGGTGCTGGCCTACGTCAAGGGTCTGCAGGACTGGCAGTCCGGCGGGCACGAGTGGCACATGCGGTCCAGCCGGTACATGAACGGCGGCGGCGCGGCCGCGGGCAAGGCCACCTGGTGGGACCCGTTCGCGATCGGCGGCGTCGGGACCTCGGCGCTGGACGTGCTGCGCTCCGGCGCGCTGCGTGACCTCGCCGACGAGCTGGGGTCGTTGAGCCGGTCCGGGCCGGCTTCGCGCGCCGCCGCCGGGCCCGGTGCGGCCGTGATCGCGGGCCTGTCGCCGGCCTCGCTGGAGTCTCCGGGGACGGGGCTGATCGGCGGTTCGCACGGCGACGCCGAGCCCGGCGTGCGGCGGGCGCGCTCCCACACCCACGTGCCGTTCCAGGAGGTCGGACCCTCCCGGCTCCCCGAGTTCAGGCTGCCGTTCACCGTCGAGCTGAGCCCGTACCTGGACGCGGCACGGCTCAACACGGTCGAGTGGGGTCGCCGGATGGGCATGCTGGAGCCCCAACCGGGCGTCCCCGCCTCGCACATCTGGACCGCCGAGAAGCTCGCCGACTACGACTTCCCGCTCTGCTCGGCCGGCATCCACCCGGACGCCAGCGCCGCCCAACTCGACCTCACCTCGGCCTGGTTGACCTGGGGCACGTACGCGGACGACTACTTCCCGGCGGTGTTCGGCCAGACCCGGGACCTCGCCGGCGCCAAGGCGGTCAACGCCCGGCTCTCGGACTTCATGCCGGTCGACGGCGGGCCCGCCCCGGTGCCGGGGAACGCCCTGGAGCGCGGGCTGGCCGACGCCTGGGCGCGGACCGCCGGGCCGATGACCGTCGAGGCCCGGCGGCGGCTCCGCGAGGCCGTCGAGGAGATGACGCTGAGCTGGATCTGGGAGCTCAACAACCAGGCACAGAACCGGATCCCGGACCCGGTCGACTACCTGGAGATGCGTCGGGCCACCTTCGGGTCCGACCTCACCATGAGCCTCTGCCGTCTGGCCCACGGACAGATCGTCCCTCCCGCCGTCTACGAGAGCGGCCCGATGGGTTCGCTGGAGAAGGCGGCTGCCGACTACGCCTGCATGATGAACGACCTCCACTCGTACCAGAAGGAGGTGCAGTTCGAGGGCGAGGTGCACAACATGGTGCTGGTGGTGCAGAACTTCTTCAACTGCGACTACCCGGCGGCGGTCCGGATCGTCGACGATCTGATGCACTCGCGGCTGGCCCAGTTCCAGCACGTGGCGGCGAACGAATTCCCTGTGCTGTACGACGACTTCGCGCTGGAGCCCGCCGCGCGGGCGATGCTCGACGGGTACGTCGGCGAGCTGGAGAACTGGCTGGCCGGAATCCTGATCTGGCACCGGGACTGCCGCCGGTACCGGGAGGAGGACCTGCTGCGGCACTTCGGGAGCGAGGCGGGCCCGGTCCCGGACGAAGTGGGGGCGGGAGACGTGGCGCCGGCGGCTCCGGACGCCGCGGCCTCGGGTATCGCGGCCTCGGGTATCGCGGCGCCGGGTGTCGCGGCGCCGGGTACGGCGGTGACGGCGGGTGCGGCCGACGGCGGTGTGGTGCCGGAGCCCGCCCGGGCCGGGTTCGCGTGGTTCGTCCCGACCGGGCTGGGGACGTCCGCGGTCCGCCCGGCGGCGGCGGTGTCGGTCTCGGCGTCGGTGGTGCGTGCGGAGGCGGGGGCGGTCGGCGGCGCCGCGGAGTCGGCGCCGCGTCCGGGTGCGGTGCCGGCCGGGCCGACCGGGTTCGGCACGCTGGGTGCGCAGCCGGTGCCGGTCGCGGGTGTGTCGCAGGTCGGGTAGCGGTCACGACGGTGCGCGGCGGTCCGCCGGGGAGTGTCCCGGCGGGCCGCCGTCGCGTCCCGGGCGGGGCGGCGGGGCGGGCCTCGCGGGTGGTCGGGGCCGGGTGGACGCGCGGGCGCCCGGGGGACTGGCTAGTGTGGCAAATCGGGACGAAATGCCACACGGAGAGGGCTGGGCCATGACCGTGCAACCCGAGGGAACGCCCTGTTGGGCCGACGCGATGTTCACCGACCTGGAGGGCGCGAAGGTCTTCTACGGAGAAGTACTGGGCTGGACCTTCGGCGAGTCCTCGTCCGAGTACGGCAACTACACGCAGGCCTACGTGGACGGCAAGGCCGTCGCCGCGATCGTCCCGCCCATGCCCGGCCAGCCGATCGAATCGATCAAGTCGGCGTGGTGCCTCTACCTCGCCTCGCCGGACGCCGCCGCCACCGCCGAGAAGATCCGCGGCAACGGCGGCGAGGTCCTGATGGGCCCGATGCAGGTCGGCGAGTTCGGTTCGATGGTGATCGCCAAGGACCCGGGAGGCGTCGTCTTCGGCGTCTGGCAGGCCGGCACCCACGAGGGGTTCGAGGTGCAGGGGGTCCCCGGTGCCTACACCTGGGCCGAGGTCGTCACCCGCGAGCCCGGTCGGGCCGACGCGTTCTTCCCCGCCGTCTTCCCCTACACGGTCAAGCGGATGGACGTCGAAGAGGTCGACTACAAGGTCTTCGAGATCGGCGGGGCCCCGGTGCTCGGCCGGATGAAGGCCGGTCCGGACGACCTGCCGCCCGAGGCGCCGAACTACGTGAGCGTCTACTTCGCGGTGGAGGACTGCGACGCGACCGTCGCCAAGATCACCCTGCACGGCGGGCAGCTCTACTTCGGCCCGATGGACAGCCCGTTCGGCAGGTTCGCGGCGGTCGGCGACCCCGGGGGCGCGGCGTTCGGCGTGATCGCCCTCGGCGCGACCGTCGGCGACATGCCCGGGATGGTGGCCGAATGAGCGGCAACTCCGAGCGTGCGGACCTGCTCCAGACCCTGGACAAGCACCGGGGCTTCCTGCGCTACACCGTCCGCGACCTCACCGACGAGCAGGCCGCCCGCCGCACGACGGCCAGCGAGCTGTGCCTGGGCGGCCTGATCAAGCACGTCTCCGGGGTGGAGTCCCGCTGGCTGCGGTTCGCGGTCGGCGGCGCGGCCGCGATGGAGGACGAACCGGTCGACTGGGCAGGGCAGTTCCTGATGACCGACGGCGAGACCCTGGCCGGACTGCTCGCCGCGTACGAGCGGGTGGCGGCCGAGACCGACGAACTGGTCGCGACCCTCCCCGACCTCGACCTGGCCCACCCGCTGCCCCAGGCGCCGTGGTTCGAACCGGGTGCCTCCTGGTCGGCCCGGCGGGTGCTGCTGCACGTCATCGCCGAGACCGCGCAGCACGCCGGGCACGCCGACATCATCAGGGAGTCGCTGGACGGCGCGAAGACGATGGGCTGAGCGGGTCCTGCCGCGCCTCGAACTCCACCCCGAGCAGCTCGCGCAGCGCCCGGTCGCCCTCCGCCGTCACCCGCAGCGCCCGTCCGGAGCCGATGCGTTCCACCCAGGCCCGGTCCAGCGCCGTCCGGCACAGCGCCGCCCCGAACGCGCCGCCCAGGTGCCCGCGCCGCTCCGTCCAGTCCAGGCAGCTGCGGACCACCGGGCGCCCGCCCCCGCGCCCGGACCGGGCCGGCAGCTCCACACCCAGCTCGGCCAGCCACGCCCGCCCCCGCTCGGTGAGGGCCGGACCGGAGTCCTCGGCGACCAGCCCGCGCGTCAGGACGGCGTCGCAGACCGCCACGCCGAGCCGGCCCGCGAGGTGGTCGTAGCAGGTCCGGGCGCGGGCCTCGGCGCTCATCCGGGTGGATTCGCGCAGGGAACGCGGCCCGGGGGCGGACCGCGGGGTCGCGGACAGCGGGGTCGGGGCCAGCGTGACGCCGGACGCCGGGGTCGCGGGCGAGAACGACGACAGGTCCTCGATCAGTGTGGCCACCGCCGGGCCGGCCAGCCGGACGTACCGGTGCCGGCCCTGCCGCTCCTCGGCCAGCAGGCCGCCGGCGATCAGACGGGACAGATGCTCACTCGCCGTGGACGGGGCCACGCCCGCGTACCGGGCCAGCTCGCCGGCGGTCCAGGCCCGGCCGTCGAGCAGAGCGGTGCAGAACGCGGCGCGGGTCGGGTCGGCGAGCAGTCCGGCGAGCTGGGCGAGCGACATGGCTCCATGGTGCCGCGTGGACGCTTCGGCCGACACCGAAGTGTTCCGTCCCTAGCGTGAGGGCCATGCGTACTCCGGTCGTTCGTGTCGCCTCCTCCTCGTCCGCTCCCGTTCCGGCTCCCGTTCGTGCGTCCGTTCCTGCCCTGGGCCCGGATGCGGTCCCCGAGTCCGTCCCCGAGCCGGTGACCGGTGCGGCCAGGGGCGCCGACGCGCTCGTACCGGTCCGGTTCGACCGGTACGAGCACGTCACGGCCGCGCTCGCCGATCCCGCCCTCGTGCCGGTGCCCGCCGCCCCCGGGCCGGTCGGCGGCGCGGCCTGGCTGCGTGCCACGGTGGCGCGGTTCAGCGCGGGCGAGCGGCACGCCGTGCGCCGGGCGGGCGTCGAGGCCGACCTGGCCCGCCTCGACCCGGACGCGCTGCGGGCGTCGGCCGCCGCCGGCTCCGAGCCGGACGCCGGTCTGCGGGCGGTACGGGTCCTCGCGCAGGCGTTGGGCCTGGCCGAGCCGGACGCGGTCGCGCGAGCGGTCGCCGCGGTGGCGCGCGTCTACTTCGTCGAGCGGCCGGACGACCCGGAGGCCGACGCCGCCGTGGCCTGGCTGCTGCCCCGGATGCTGCCCGACGAGGACCCGGTGGGGCGCGGCGGGGCGGGGGCGGAGGCGGGCCACGGTCCGGCGGAGCGCCGTCCGGCGGAGCACGGCGCGGCTGCCGTCCGCGCGGCCGAGGAACGGGCCGCCAACCGGATCGGCCTGCTCGTCCAGTCCTTCGACGCCACCGCAACCCTCGTCGACCACGCCCGCCGGGCCGTCGGCAGCGGCGCCGACCCGATCGACGCGGCGCTGCGCCACGACCCGCCCGTCCGGACGATGCGCCGCCACGCCGTCCGGGACACCGAGGTCGGTGGGGTGCCGGTCCCCGCCGGGGCCCAGGTGGTGCTCGACGTCGCCGCCGCCCAGGCGGGCCGCCCCGGGCTGCCCCCGCTGACCTTCGGCGCTCCGCCCCGGCTCTGCCCCGGCCGCACCCACGCCCTGGCGATCGCGTCCGGCATCCTGCACGGCGCCGCGGACCCGGCCGGATCCTCGCCCGACGCCCCCGACCCCGACCCCGACGGGCTCGTCCCCGCCCCGGGCGTCCCCGGCCCGGTCGTCCCCGCCCCGGTCGGCGACCTCCGCCCGCACGAGAGGACCGCCCGATGAGCGCGCCCACCCCGTTCGCCGCCCTGCACCACCGGGCGGGCGAGCCGTTGCTGCTCCCCAACGCCTGGGACCACGCCTCCGCCGCCCTCCTGGCCGAGCAGGGCTTCCCCGCCGTCGGCACCACCAGCCTGGGCGTCGCCGCAGCCGCCGGGCTGCCCGACGGCGTCGCCGCCACCCGCGCGGAGACCCTCCGGCTGGCGCGCCGCCTCGGCCGTACCGGCCGTTACCTGCTCTCCGTCGACGTGGAGAACGGATTCAGCGACGACCCCGGAGAAGTCGGCTCCCTCGCAGCCGAGTTGGCCGATGCCGGGGCCGTCGGCATCAACCTGGAGGACGGTCGTGCGGACGGCACGCTCACCCCCGCCGCCCTGCACGCCGCCAAGATCGCCGCCGTCAGGTCCGCCGCTCCCGGCCTCTTCGTCAACGCCCGTACCGACACCCATTGGCTCGCCGTGCCGGACGCCGGCCGGGAGACCGACCGCCGGCTCGCCGCCTACCGGCAGGCCGGCGCGGACGGGGTGTTCGTCCCGGGCCTCGCCGATCCGGCGGCCATCGCGGAACTCTGCGCCACCCTCGACGTCCCGTTGAACATCCTCTACAGCCCGACCGGACCGACCGTCCCCGATCTCGCCGCCCTCGGCGTCTCCCGCGTCAGCCTCGGCTCGCTCCTCTACCGCACCGCCCTGGCCGCCGCCACGGCCACCGCCGTCGCGATCCGTGCCGGCGCCCCTGCCCCGGATCCCGGCACCGGGACGCCCGGCTACGCCGCGGTGCAGGCCCTCCACCACGACCGGCCCGGACCGGTCCCCCCGGCCGGGCCGCCGCCCCGCTGACCGCCGACGCCGGTGCTCCGCCGCCCGGCGTCCCGTCGCCCGTCGCACCCCGGCGTCCCGCCGTCGTCCTGCGGGAGGCGGCGGGACGGGGAATCGGAGGCCGGCAGGTGCGGAGGGTCAGCGGGTGAGGAGGGCGCGGAGGGCGGACGCCACCTCGGCCGGGGCCTCCTCGGCCATGAAGTGGCCGTAGGGGACGGTCGCGTGGTGCAGGTCGGGAGCCCAGGCGCGCCAGCGGGCGGCGGCGTCGAAGCCCAGGGCGGCGCCCCAGTCCTGCTGGAGGACGGTGACCGGCATGCGCAGCCGTCGGCCGGCCTCGCGGTCGGCGCGGTCGTGGTCGACGTCCGTACCGGCCGAGGCGCGGTAGTCGGCGACGATCGACGGGACGGCGGCGCGGCAGGCGGACAGGTAGGCGGCGCGGACCTCGTCCGGCAGGGCCTCCGGGTCGCGTGCCCAGAGGTCGAGGAAGTGGCCGAAGAAGGCGTCCGCGCTCGCGCCGATCATGGTTTCGGGCAGTCCCGGCGGCTGAGCCATCAGGTAGAGGTGGAACCCGACGGCGGCGGTGGTGCCGTGCATGACCTCCCACGTGTCGAGGGTCGGGAGCACGTCCAGCGCGGCGAGGTGGGTGACGGTGTCCGGGTGGTCGAGCCCGGCCCGGACCGCGACCAGCGCGCCGCGGTCGTGCCCGGCCAGCGCGAAGCGGTCGTGACCCAGCGCCCGGGCGAGGGCCACGACGTCGGCGGCCATGGTGCGCTTGCTGTACGCGGTGCCCCCGGGGTCGGTGGGCTTGTCGCTGGCGCCGTAGCCGCGCAGGTCGGGACAGATGACGGTGTGGTCGGCGGCGAGGTCCGCGGCCACGTGCCGCCACATCAGGTGGGTCTGCGGGAAGCCGTGCAGGAGGACGACCGGGCTTCCGCTGCCGGCGACGGCGGTGTGGAGCGCCACGCCTTCCGCGACGGGGACGCGCAGGTACTCGAAGCCGGGGACGGCGGGGGAGGGCGTGGGGACGGGGGTCGGCCGGGGGGTGGGGAGGGGCACGGGGCGGCCTTTCTCGGTGGGCGGTTCTTCGCTGCACCACGAGCCTCGCCGACGCGAATCAGCATCCGGTCAGCGTCAGCGGCAGTTGTCGGCGGCTGGTGTCTGCGGCCGGTGTCGGTGCGGCCGCAGGGGTCGCCAGGAGCGCCGGGGTCGCCGGGGTCGCCGGGGTCGGCGTACCGGGCCGGTGCGGCGGACGCCGTACGGTGGCGGAGTGACGAGGGTGTCCGGAGAAGCGGGGCGGACGGGGACCGTGTTCGGGGTCCTCGGGCCGGTGGTGGCCGAGCGGGCCGGCGGCGGGGTGCTCGCACTGAAAGGGCCGCGGCACCGGGCGGTGCTGGCGCGGCTGATCGTGGCCCGCCGGCGGGTCGTTCCCGTCACCCGTCTGGTCGAGGACCTCTGGACGGAGCCGCCGCCGGGCGCCGTCGGGGCCGTACAGACCTTCGTCTCCGCGCTGCGCCGCGTCCTGGAACCGGATCGTCCGCCGCGTTCCCCGGCGAGGCTGCTGGTCACGGAGGGGCGGGGCTACGCGCTGCGCGCCGGACCGGACGAGGTCGACGCCTGGCGCTTCGAGGCCGCGGTCGCCGGCGCGGTGCACGGGGAAGGAACGGCGCGGGGTGAGGGCGCGGAGGCGGCCCTGCTGCGGTTGGACGAGGCGCTCGCTCTCTGGCGCGGCCCCGCCTACACCGAGTACGTCGAGGAGGACTGGGCCCGCGCGGAGCGGGCCCGCCTCGCCGAGCTGCGGCTGCTGGCCGTGGAGCGGCGGGCCGAGGCGAGGCTGGCGCTCGGCCGGGCCGCCGACGCCGTCCCCGACCTCGACGCGCACCTCGTCGACCACCCCTGGCGCGAGGACGCCTGGCGGCTGCTGGCGCTCGCGCTCTACCGGCAGGGCCGCCAGGGCGAGGCGCTCGCCGTGCTGCGCCGGGCCCGGACGACGCTGGTCGAGCAGTTGGGACTGGACCCGGCTCCGCGGCTGCGTGCCCTGGAGGCGGACATCCTCGCGCAGTCGCCCGCCCTCGACGGCGACCGGGACCGGGACCTCGACCCCGGCCCTGGCCCTGGCCCTGGCACCGGTCCCGGACCGGGCCCCGGTGCCGTGGACGGCGGGCCCGTCGACGCCACCGCCCGGCTCTGGACGTCCGCCGCCGCGGCGTACGACCGGAGCGTGGCCGCCGGGGCCCGGGCCCGCCTGGAGTCCACCGTCGGCCTGCTCCGCAGCCTGGCGGTCACCGGCCCCGACGGCCTGGCGGCTGCCCGACAGCACCGGTGGGCCGCGGTCGAGGCGGCGGAGGAGTTCGGCGATCCCGAGCTCACCGCCCGGGTTCTCGGGGCCTTCGACGTCCCCGCGATCTGGCCGCGCAGCGACGATCCGGCGCTCGCGGCCCGGCTGGTCGCCGCCGCCGAACGCACCCTCGCCGCCCTTCCGGACGGCGGCGTCCACGATCCGGCGCGCTGCCGGTTGCTGGCGACGGTCGCCGTCGAGACGCGCGGTGCCCGGTCGGCCCGTGCGCTGCGGGCGGCGCACGAGGCGGAGACGATCGCCCGGCGGCTGGACGACCCGGCGCTGCTCGCCTTCGCCCTCAACGGTGTGTTCATGCAGTCCTTCGCCGGAGCCGGCCTCGCCGGGCGGCGGGATGCGATCGGGGCGGAACTGGTCGCGCTGGCCGCCCGCCACGGTCTGACCACGTACGAGGTGCTCGGCCACCTGATCCGGATGCAGTCCCGCAGCGCGTTCGCGGACTGGCCGGCCGCCGACGGGCACGCCGCCGCTGCGGACCGGCTCGCCGAGCGGCACGAGCTTCCGTCGGTGGGGGTGTTCACCGACGGGTACCGCGCGCTGCGGCTGGCCGCCGAGGACCACCCGGCCTCCGCCGGGTGGGCCGCCGCCGGGTGGGCCCCCGCCGGGTGGGCCCCCGCCGGGTGGGCCGCCGACAGGCGTGGACGGGCCGAGGCCGCCTACCGGGCCGTGGCCGACCGGCTCGACGCGGCCGGGATGCCCGGCATGGCCCCGGGACTCCGCGCGCTTGCGCTGTTGTCGCTGCCCGCCGCCGAACGAGCCCGGGCCGAGGCCCGGCGGCCGGACGAGGTCGAGAGCGGGGCCGAGGGCGGCTCCGAGAACAGGGCCATGGACGGCGACACGGACCGCGACCCGGACTGGGCGCGCGCCGTCGGACCGGACCGGGACTGGGGTCCGTACCGCCCGTGGGTCGAACCGCTCGTGCTCGCCGCCGCAGGCCGGGACACCGAGGCCCGCGCCGCCCTGCACGCCCTCCCCGAGCCCCTGGCCGATCCCCTCTACGAGGTCTGCTGCTGCCTGGAGGCCGCCGCCGCCCGCCTGCTCCACGACCGCCCGGCGCTCCGCCGCGCCCATGCCCGCCTGCTCCCCGCCGTCGGCGAACTCGCGGGCGCAGCATCGGGGTTGCTCTCCTTCGGCCCGGTCGCCGGCCACCTCGCGACCGTCGCCCGGGCGCTGGGTCACGCCGGCTGATGGCCGGTCCGGGGCCCGCTTCGTCCGCCTCCGCCCGCCGGGTGCGCCTGCCTCCGTCCGTCTCCGCCTCGCCCCTGTGCCCGCCTCCGGTCGCCGTTCCGGTTGACGGTCGAGCGAGTGAACTGCGCCGCGGAAGGTTCGATCACGGACTCCTGCGAGGTATCCCTGCCCGGGACCTGCGCAACCGTCGGATCGGCGCCGAAGCACGGCCCGGGACAGGTGGATCCATGAGTTCGACCGTCAGTCAGAGACGCATCCGGGCCGGCGCCCTGGCCGTCCTCCTCGCCGCCGTGACCCTCGGCACGGCCGCGCCCGCGTCCGGGGCGCCCGAAGACGGCATCCTCGGCTCCCTCAGCCCCGACATCCGGGCGATCATGGCCAAACCGGCCTACCAGCACGCCCAGTGGGGCCTGCTGGAGATCGACGACACGACCGGTGAGGTCATCCACTCGATCTACCCGGACCAGTTCTTCATCCCCGGTTCGACGGCCAAGCTGGTCAGCGTGTCCGGCGCCTGGCACGCCCTCGGCGGCGAGCACCGCTTCACCACGCCCGTGCAGGCCGTCGGCAGCCGGGACGGGGAGGTCCTGAACGGCTCGCTCGTCCTGGTCGCCCAGGGCGACCTCACGATGGGCGGCCGGACCGCGCCCGACGGCTCCGTCTCCTACACCCCGATCGACCACACCTACGCGAACGACGTCCCCGGTGCGACCCTCACCCCCGAGAACCCGCTCGCGGGCCTCGACGAGATCGCCGGGCAGGTGCGGCAGGCCGGCATCACCGAGGTCCACGGGGACGTCGCCGTCGACTCCCGCCTCTTCACCTCGTTCCCCGACCTGGACCCGAGCCCCACCCCGTTGATCATCAACGACAACGTCATCGACCTGCTCACCACCCCGACCGCCCCCGGCCAGGCCGCTCAGCTCAGCTGGCGCCCGCAGGTCGCGCCGTACCAGGTCGAGTCGACGGTGCAGACGGTCGCGGCGGGCGGCCCGACCGAGCTCACCGTCTCCGCCTCACCCGACGGCACCCGCATCACCCTCTCCGGGACGATCGCCGCCGACGCGCCCCCGACGCTCCGGATCTCGAACGTGCAGGACCCGGCGTCCTTCGGTCGTACCGCCCTGATCGAGGCGCTCGCCCGGGCGGGTGTCACCGTCACCGCCCCGCCGACCGGGCCGAACCCGTCCGGCACGCTGCCGGACTCCTACGACGGCACCCAGCGCGTCGCCGCCTACGTCTCCCCGGTCTTCGCCGAGTACACCCGGCTGATCCTGAAGGTCAGCCACAACCTCGGCGCCAACCTCGGCATCTGCCTGATGGCCGTGACGGCGGGCAGCCACCAGTGCGAGGACGGGTTCCCCGTGCTCACCGCCTTCCTCCGCCAGGCCGGCATCGACCCCACCCAGGTCCAGCTCCTCGACGGGCGCGGCGGCAACCCCGTCGACCGGGTCACCCCGCGCGTCGAGAACCAGATCCTCCACTACTGGCAGGGCACCCCCGAGGCGACCCGGTTCCGTGAGGCCCTCCCGATCCTCGGCGTCGACGGCAGCCTCGCGTCCGTCTGCGAGGGCTGTCCCACCTGCCCGGGGAAGGGCAAGGTCTGGTCCAAGCCCGGCACCGTCGCCGGCTTCGACGCCGTCAACAACCGCATCGCCGTCGGCGCCCAGACCCTGGGCGGGTACCTCGACGCGGGCCACGGCCGCCTCCACACCTACTACCTGGCCGTCAACGGGGCTTCCACGCCGGACATCGAGGGCGTCATCGAGATGATCGGCGACCTCTCGCTCATCTCCGGCCTCCTCCAGGAGCAGGCCGAAGCCCGCTCCTGACCCCACCCCGCTCGCTCCGTCAGCTCTGTCGGCTCCGTTCGCTCCGGTGCTCCCCTCCGGCCCCGAAGGCCCTCGCCGCTCCGCCCCCGTGCGCGGCCGGGGCCTTCGGGCGTTTTCGCGACCGGCCACCTGGCGTGTAGGACTGGGACCCGACGTGCGGCCCGCCGGGGTTCCGACCGGACCGCCGTCCGGCAGCCACCGCAGAGACGAGACATCTCCCTCCTCCCCGGGGAAGGGAGTACGGAGAGGGGGAGCCCGTGTCCACGCCCGCCATGCGGCCCGACGCGAGCGAGGTCTACCGCCGGTACCTGAGCGCCGTGCTGCTCCACGGCCACGCGAGTGCCAAGGCCTGCGAGCTCGGCGCGACCGACCTGTACGCGCTGAACATCCTCCAGCTGTCCGGGGCGATGACCCCCGGCGAACTGGCCACCCGCACCGGGCTGACCACCGGCCCGACCACCCGCCTCGTCGACCGGCTGGAGCAGGCGGGCTACGTGCGCCGGGCGGCCGATCCCGGCGACCGGCGCAAGGTCATCGTCGAACCGGTCGGCGGGCCCGCCGATCTCGACCGGGTGATGGCCCCGGCCCGGGAGCGGGTCGGCGAGATCCTCGCCGGGTACGCGCCGGAGCAGCTCGACGTCCTCTTCGACTACTTCGCCCGCGCCGCCGACGCCTACCGGGAGGCCGCCGACCACCTCCGCACCGGTCCCGCCGACGTCTGACCCGGTCCCCGGCCCCGGCCCCGGCCCCGGCCCGAAGACAGGGGGCGGCGTCCACCCGGCGCCGGGGTTCGCGCGATCGGTCACGACCACCGGGTGCCGGAGTGCTCCGACCGGCGGGCGGACAGCGTCTGCCCCAGCACCAGCAGGCTCAGACCGAACATCAGCACGCCCAGGGGGACGTGGAACGACGGGACGTGCGCGACGCCCAGCACGACCTGGACCGAGGCGAGCACCAGGAAGCCGGACGCGTACAGGACGGGGCGGGGCGATCCGCCGCCCGGCCGCCACGCGAGGATCGCGGCGAGCAGGTACAACATCGACGCGCCGTACATCACGCGCGCTCCGACGCTGTGCAGGACCTCGCCGCTGTGGGAGGTCAGCAGCAGCCCGGCGGTGACCGCCTGGAAGAGGATGGCCAGGGTCTGCAGGGCGATCGCGACCTGCGCGAACGTGAAGCTGCGGTGTCCTGCCGTCATCGGTGTGGCCATGGTGCGGTCCCCTCTTCCGCCTCGCGGCGGTTGATCGGTACTGTCTCGGTAGTCCGACGACGTGGGCCCGCGAAATGTGAGGTGGAGCGTCGATGTCCGGCCCGGGGGTTCGTCGACGTGACGGCTGCGGAGGCGGACGGGAAGAACCAGGGAGCGGCCCCGGCCATGAGCACTCCGTCCGAGCCAGGGCATGACGGGTCCGAGCCGGGCCTGCGCGAGATCGTCGGCGAGCGGCGGCACCTGACCAACGTCGCCTACCGGCTGCTCGGTTCGCTGGCCGAGGCCGAGGACGCCGTGCAGGAGACGTACGCCCGCTGGTACGCGATGCCGCGCCGGAGCCAGGAGGCCGTCGAGTCGCCCGGTGCCTGGCTGACGACGGTGGCCGGCCGCATCTGCCTCGACCTGCTGGGCTCGGCGCGGGTCCGGCGCGAGCGCTACGTCGGTGAGTGGGTCCCCGAGCCGCTGCCCGACCGCGCGGAGTGGATCGGCGGGCCGGTGGGCGGCGGCGGGACCGAGCCGGCCGACCCGGCCGACCGGGTGACGCTGGACGAGTCGGTCAGCATGGCATTCCTCGTCGTACTGGAGACGATGACGCCGGCCGAACGCGTGGCGTTCGTCCTGCACGACGTGTTCCGGTACTCGTTCGCGGAGGTCGCCGAGATCGTCGGCCGGACGCCGGCGGCCTGCCGTCAGCTGGCCTCCTCGGCCCGCCGGCGTGTGCGCGCCGCAGGGGCCACGGCCGTCCCGGCGGCCGGTCAGGCCGGGCTCGTGCGGAGCTTCAAGGAGGCGTGGGAGGCCAGGGACATCAAGTCCCTCGTCGACCTCCTCGACCCCGACGCCACGATGGTCGCCGACGGCGGCGGGCTGGTCGGCGCCGCCCTCCGCCCGGTCGAGGGCAGCGAGCGCATCGCCCAGTACCTGATCCACATCGCCGACAGGGCCCCCGGGCTGACGCTCCTGGAACGGACGGTCAACGGCAGCCCCGGCCTGGTCGCCCAGTTCGGCGGCGTCACCGTGACCGTGGCGGCGTTCGGCCTCGCCGACGGCCGCGTCACCCGCATCTGGGCGGTCCGCAACCCGGAGAAGCTCCGCCCCTGGCACCGGAACGGCGACAGGACCGACGGCTGACCCGTGCGGGCTCGGTCCGGGCTCGGTTCGGACCTGCTGCTCCCCGCGCGCCGATCGGCTCGCCGGCCCCGGCGAGCCCGCACGGCGTGCGGGCCCCGTTCGTCCCCGGGTCGCCATGCCCGGGCGCTCCTGCCCGCCGGTTGCTCCGCGGTCCGCCCGACGGGCTCTTCCTAGGACGGAATCCGTCCTAGATGCTCCCTACCGTCTGTCGGGAAGGAACTGATCGGAACGGTGATTCGGAGGGATCCGTCATGATTCTCGTGATCGGCGCGACCGCGCACTTCGGGCGGCAGACGGTGGAGGCGCTGGCGGGCGCCGGGCGGCAGGTCCGGGCCCTGTCGCGCACCCCTGAACGGGCGGGACTGCCCGAGGGCGTGGAGGTGGTGGGGGGCGACCTGGCCCGGCCGGAGACGTTGGGGCCTGCGTTGGACGGCGTCACCGAGTTGTTCCTGGCGCTTCCCTACGGTGCTGATGCACGGCCGCTGCTGGACCAGGTGCGGCAGGCAGGGGTGCGACAGATCGTGTTCCTGTCCTCGGGGGCCGTCGTCGACGGCGCGGACCCGCAGCCCGATGTGATCGCCGCCTACCACGCGAAGGTGGAGCAGGAGATCAGGGCGACGGGCGTCGACTGGACGTTCCTGCGGTTGTTCTTCCCGGCGATCAACTCGCTGGCCTGGGCGATGCAGGTGCAGGGCGGGGACACCGTCCGCGGGCCGCACGCCGCGGCCGCCGCCTCGGTGGTGCACGAGCGCGACGTCGCCGAGGCAGCCGCCGCCGTGCTCGGCGCCGTCGAACACCACGGCCGGGTCCACGAACTGACCGGGCCGCAGTCGCTCACCCAGACCGAGCAGGTCGAGGTGCTCGGCCGGGCCCTGGGCCGTGAGCTCCGCTTCGAGGAGGTGGCGGATCACGTGGTGCGGCAGCAACTCGGCCGGTTCATGGACGCCGACTTCGCGGGTGCCCTGATGGACTTGATGGCGAACACGGTGGGCGGGCCGGCGCCGGTGGGCGACACCGTCGAGAAGCTGACCGGCCACCCGGCACGCCCGTACGCGCAGTGGGTCGCGGATCACCTGGCGGACTTCCGCTGACCCCCGCCGCTCCGCCCGAGGTCGTGGAATCGGGCGCGGGCGCGCGGGAGCGGGAGGAACACCGGGTGCACCGGATCCCCGCCGGACCGTCTCCGCCCGTCCCGCGGAACGCCGAAGGCCCCGACCGCTGGGCGGTCGGGGCCTTCGGGCTGCCATGGCCGGTCCCGCACGCGGACCACGTCGGCGAAAAGGCGGGCGTGCCGCCCGGCGGCCGACCACGGCACCGCGATCAGCTCCGCGAGTCGGTCGTCACCTGCCCACGAGTGCGGGTTCGCGGTCGGCCTTGTCCGCCCGCGGCCGGGGGTCGTCATGGTGCCTGAACAGCTTGCCCGGCCACCACATCCATCGACCCACGTCCAGGGTCAGCGCGGTGACCAGCACCGAGCGGACGATCATGGTGTCCAGCAGCACGCCGAACGCCACCGCGAACCCGAGCTCGGCCGCGAACACCAGCGGCAGCGAGGCCATCGCCGCGAAGGTGCCGGCCAGCACCAGACCCGCTGAGGTGATCACACCCCCGGTGGTGGACAGACCCGTCAGCGCGCCGCGCCGGGTGCCGTGCAGCAGCGCCACTTCGCGCACCCGGGTGACCAGGAAGATGTTGTAGTCGATGCCCAGGGCGACCAGGAACACGAACGTCAGCAGCGGGAAGGAGGCTTCCGCGCCGGCGAAGTGGAACACGTGGTTGAACAGCAGACTGCTCACGCCGAGGGCCGCTCCGAACGACAGCACCACCGTGGCCATGAGCAACAACGGCGCGACGATAGCCCGCAGCAGCAGCGCGAGGATGAGGAGCACCACCACCAGGACGATGGGGATGATCACCTTGGAGTCGCGAGCGGCCGCCTCCTGCGTGTCGAGCATGATCGCCGTGCTGCCGCCGACATGGGCATCCGCATCCTCGATCTTGTGGACCGCGATTCTTGCCTGCTCCACAGTGCGCATCGCGGTCGTACTGCTGGGGTCGTCCTTGAGCTCCGCCAGCAGGACGGCCTCGCCGCCCTTGACCATGGGCGTCGAGACGTCGCCGACTCCCGGTACGCCGGACAGCGTGGTCCTCACCCGCTCCGCCGAGGCGGCCTTGGCCACGACGAGGACGGGGTCGCCCGACCCGGCCGGGAAGTGCCCGGACCGAATCTCCTCGCCGACCGCCATCTGTGGTGTGTTGGTGAACTGGTCCTTGTTGGAAAGCCCGTCGGCCTTGAGCCCGAACGCCCCGATCGCCATGACGGCGAGGGCGAGCGTGGTGCCGATCCACACGATCCGCGGCCGGCGGGAGACAGCGGTGCCGACCCGGGTCCAGATGCCTTCCCCGGCCGCCTCGGCCGACCCGTGCGACGGCTTCACCGGCCAGAAGATCCAGCGGCCGCAGACGACCAGCAGGGCCGGCATCAGGGTGACCATGGCGACCAGTCCGACGAGCACGCCGACAGCACAGGCCGGCCCGAGCCCCTGGGTGGAGTTGAGAGTGGCCAGCATCAGCAGCATCAGGCTGACCGCGACGGTCGCGGCGCTGGCGACGATCGCGGGACTGGAGCGGTACAGGGCCTCGGCCATCGCCTCGTGCCGGTCCTCGTGCCGCAGCAACTCCTCCCGGTACCGCGAGATGAGCAGGAGCGCGTAGTCGGTCGCGGCGCCGAACACCAGCACGGTGAGGATGAAGCTGGTCTGCTTGTTGACGACGAGTCCGGCATCCTTCGCCAACAGGTAGATCACCGCTTCCGAGGTGACCAGGGCGACGCCCACGGTCAGCAGCGGCAACACCGGAAGCAACGGGCTCCGGTAGGTGAGCAGCAGGATCACGACCACCACCAGTGCGGTGATCGTCGTCAGCGCGCCTCCCCCACTGAACGCCTCGATCGAGTCGGACGCGTAACCGGCCGGCCCGGTGACGTGGAAGCCGAGACCGTCGGCGTTCTCCCCGCCGACCTTGTTCATCGCGGCAACGATCTCGCCGATCCCCTCCCAGCCCTTCTGGTCCTTGTGGAGCTGGACCACGGTCTGGACGGCCTTGCCGTCCTGGGCCTTCAACGGCCCGTGCGGCTGACCCACGACGTTGTCGATGCCCTTGAAGGCTTCGGCGTCGGCTTCGGCCTTGGCCATGTCGGCAGGGGTGATGCCCTCGGGCCGGTCGTAGATCACAATCGCGGGCAGTGTGTCGCCGAGTTGGAAGCTCTCGACCCGCTCGACGACCTTGGTGGACTCCGCGTTACCGGGCAGCCAGGCCGAGTTGTCGTTCTTCTCGACGTCGCCGAGCCGGCCGGCCAGCATCAGGGCCGGCACCAGGACGACCGCCCAGAGTGCGAGGACGACCCACTTCCCCACCCTTCCACCGGGCAGGGACGCCATTCTTCGTATCACGTTGATTCCTCAGTGTTCACTTGGCGTGGGAGAGCTTGTCGGGCTCGGCGACGGTGCAGGTTCGGCACACCTGGCTGCCGTCCGGAGCGAGGCCGAGGTCGAGGACGAGGACCGACCGGCGCCGGCGGGTCGCCGTCGGCCCTGCGTCGGGTGACGGTGAGGCCTCGGCCGGAGTCGGGGGCGAGAGCCGCGAGCAGACGGGCGACCTTGTCCCGGCCGTGGACGGGGCGAGCCCCGGCTCGGATGAGGTGATCATGGCCGTGACGCCCCCGGGTCTTCTCTTCGTCCGCTTTCGCTGTCAGAACTTCGACGAAACAGCGCACCGGAGTGTGAGGTCGGCGCTTCGCCCCACAGGCCACGCACCACGCGGCCGGCCCACCGAGGGCACCGCCGACCCACCGCCGCGATCCGCGCGGCGGGGCGGCGGTGCGGCGCCGACCAAGAGACTCCGGGCGGTGCTGTACGGAGGCGAGTGCAAACCAAAGCTGCAACAGGAGAACGCCGAAGGCCCCGACCGCCGAGCGGTCGGGGCCTTCGTGCTGCCATGGCCGGCAGAGGCGGAGGATACGAGATCCGAACTCGTGGGGGAGTGGCCCCCGACAAGCGTTCCCGATGCTCGTCCGGCCGTTCGGCGGTGGTCACAGTGGCGGTGCTGTGCGTTGGCATGGGAGGGACTTCGGCAGCAGGGGGAGGGGTGGACGTTCCCCAGTGAACTGCCGGGCGGGATGCCGGATCCGTAGCCGGGCTACGGGCCGTAGCCCGGCTACGGGTCAGATGATCTGCACGCCCGCGCGGGCGGCGAAGTCCCGAACGCCGGGAAGCTTGCGGTCGTGCCACAGCAGGCCGGCGGCTTCCTGTTCCTCCTCGAATACGAGCTGGATCCGCATCTGGGCGGGGACGGCCCTCCATCTCTGGCCGGGTACAGCTGGATGCGAGGGCTCGTTCCTGCATAGCGATGGGACGGCCGTCGAAGTGGGTCCAGGTCTGGTTGTCGAGGTAGGCCGAGAGGTCTGCGTCGAGTAGCACGGCAACGACGTCGGGACGGGCGCCGGTGTGGATCACGTGGCTGAGGCGCCGGTCCTCGGCGCGGTCCCCGTCGGTCATGGCGTCGACGATGTCCTCGGCGATGGCGAGTTCGGTGCCCGGGAGTATGTCGCGCCGATGGGTCCAGCGGGTCCTCGGTGCTGTGTGCGATGCGCGACGTCCTGTAGGCCGGGTAGTCCCGTCAGGACATCGCCGCCGGCGCTTCGCGCCGGGACCTGGCCGGCCCGGCTGTGAGGTGGTGTGCGCCAGGCGAGACCGGGCGCGGTCTCGCCTGGCGCACACCGGGGTCCGGCTGCCATTCGATCGAGCTGTTCCCGGGGTGGCCCGGGTGTGACCAGCGGAGGTGTCACCACCGCCGGGCACATTGGCCAGCCGGCGTTCGGGCTAGTTCGGTCAGTAGGCGGTGTAGACCGAGTCGACGCTCAGCGGGTAGCTGTCCTTGAAGATGAAGTAGTACTGTCCGGCCGTGGTGCGCTCGCCCCAGTCGACGGTGTTGCAGAAGTTGCCGCGGCCGCCGTAGCTGGTGTCCGGGGACCAGGAGATGTCCCTGTCCAGCTCGATGGTGGCCTGCCCACCACGGTTGAAGTAGTCCGCCGAGCCGTTGTGGTAGCAGCCGCTGAAGCTGACGGTGGTCCAGTTCCCGTCCGTGTGGTTGTCGGTCCACCGGCGGGACTCGAAGTTGTACGTCCAGTCGCTGATGTGGGAGCTCCAGCTCCCTTCGGCGTGCGCCGGTATCGTTCCGGCGAGAGTGGCCGCTGCGATCGTGGCCAGCACGAGGCCTGTGCGGCGCCGCATGAATCCGGTGAGCTGCATGTCGCTTCTTCCCCTTGCTCAGTAGGCGGTGTAGACCGAGTTGACGTCGAGTCGGAAGTCGCTCTTGTGGATGAAGTAGTACTGTCCGGCCGTGGTGCGCTCGCCCCAGTCGACGGTGTTGCAGAAGTTGCCGCGGCCGCCGTAGCTGGTGTCCGGGGACCAGGAGATGTCCCTGTCCAGTTCGACGGTGGTGGGCCTGCCGGAGGCGAACCAGCCCGAGTTGTTGTCCGAGCAGCCGCTGAAGCTGACCGTGGTCCAGTCCCCGTCGTTGTGGCTGTCGGTCCATCGGCGGGACTCGGCGTTGTATCCCCAGTAGGAGATGGAGGAGCTCCAGCTCCCCTCGGCGTTCGCCGGCACTGCTCCAGCGAGCGTGGCTGCCGCTATCGCGGCCAGGGCGACGCCTGCACGGCGCCGCATGAATGCAGTGACCTGCATATTAGTTCCCTCCTGCGGAGGCTCCGCACATCGGCGGATCCGGTACTCCGGTAGCCCCGGAGCGCTGGAATTAATGATGCACACGCACGACTGTCGATCGAATGAATTTCCAAAACTCTCGTGCGATTGGCCGGTTTTTGCGGGGCGGCGCCAGGTGTCCGGTGGAGTGGAAAATATAGGTCAAGGCAATTCATCCTGGAAACTTGTGGGAAATTTCCGGTATCGATACAAAGTGTGCATTGCGATGCATCGGACGCCCGACTCCCGAATGACCCATTTGTCGCATACGGGGTGCCCGGGTTCCTGGAAGTCGCTGCGAAGGTGGCGCTCGTACGGCATGATCGGTCCCGAACTCTCCCGGCAGGCCTCGCGGCGCAACGCTCCGGAAGGAAGTCAGTGCAGATCAACAGATGTGAGCGCGCTTCCTTTGCTGTCGCCACGGAGGGGCGCCTCGGCATGTGCCGCACCATGCATCACGCTCTCCGTGGGGCGACGCGCACCCCTCCGGTCGTGCTGCGGAATTCGGGGATCCGCAAATTCTCGTGCCGGAATGGACTCGGGCCCATGTCCGGCCTGCGCCCGTCCCGGTGGAGAAGGGCGGATATCCTTGGTTCGTTCACAACCCGGCAGGTGTGCGCCGGAGTGTCCGGTGGTGTACCTACCTGTTGGGAAAGCACGTCCCATCGGCGGGGCTGTGTTGGATCTTTCAGCAGCTCGAATGCAAAGCGGATCGGTGATTATGCCTGCTCAAGTGACTGACTGTTCCTTCGGGTACCGCAAGGGATCCCGCGTCCTGGACTCCTTCAGCCTGCGCCTGGACAAAGGGTGCAGTGTGCTCCTGGGCCCGAACGGCGCCGGCAAGTCGACCCTGCTTGGCCTGATCGCCTCTGCTCTCAGGCCAGAGGCCGGCCGCATCACCCTCGACGGGCTGGACACGGGCAACTCCAAGCACCTCAAGGCCTACCGCCGGAAAGTCGGCTGGCTCCCCCAGCAGGTACGGCCGGTACCCGGCCTGCGGGTGCGGGAACAGGCGGCCTACGCGGGCTGGCTCAAGGGTATGTCGCGTAGTGAGGCATGGGAGCGCTCCCAGCAGGCCATCGAGAAGGTCGGGCTCACCTCGCTCGCCGACCGGCGCAGTGGGGAGCTCTCCGGGGGGCAGCTACGACGGTTAGGGATCGCCCAGACCCTGGTGCACGACGCTCAGGTCGTGCTCCTGGACGAACCCACCGCGGGACTCGACCCGGTACAGCGCGGAGTGTTCCGAGAGCTGATCGGCGAACTGCGCGGCTTCGCGAGTTTCGTCGTCTCCACCCATCAGACCGAGGACCTGGCCGAGATCTACGACTCGGTCGTCGTTCTCGACCAGGGAAAGGTGCGTCATCAAGGGCCTATCGAGTCCTTCCTGGCGCTCGCACCGCACGGCGTCTCCGCGCAACGGCGCGCCGAGAGTGCCTACGCCGGCATCGTCACCGGGGAGGCGTGACCATGCCCTGGCGCAGCATCTTCCGCATCTCCTCAGCCGTGCGGGCCATGCCCGTCCTGCTCGTGTGGATCGCGATGTACAGCAGCGACATGACCGGCTGGATTACCGACGGCTACTGGCCATCCGTCGTGGCCCAGAGCAGCTTCCTGCTCAACTTCACGGCGCCCGCCGTCGCGGCCTGCGGGGCCTGGGAAGGCCTCAAGGTGCGCCAGTCAGCGGTCCTTGGTATGGCGCCGGCTCGTTCCACCGCCGCCATCGCCCTCTCCGTCCTGGCCCCGGCCCTTGCCCTCGGCACGGTCTCCGTCCTGGTCGCCCTGGCCTTGTTCGTACCGCAGGCCAGCGGCGTACCGGGCTGGTCCACCCCCGTCGTCATCCTCCTGGAACTGCTGGTCGTCCTCGCGCACACAGCAGTCGGCTACGTTCTCGGGCACGTGCTGCCGCGGCTGCTCGCCGTGCCCCTGGCCCTCATCGCCAGCTTCCTCTGGATGGCCTACCCGTCTGCGCTCGACGCCTTCTGGGTCCGCCAGCTCAACGGCCGCAACCTCACCGAGTGCTGCGCGCTGGACCAGCTGCCGGCCACCCGAGCGGTCCTCGCACCGGCTGTCGTGGCTGTCGGGATGGCGGCCGCCGCCTGGATCTGGACGACGCTGCGCGGGAACAACCGGCTGAGCGCCGTTCTGGCCCTGGCGGCCACGGTCGCGGCGGGGGCATGGATCGCCGCACCGCTCGGCTACCGCGCGGCGCAGGCACGCCCGGAAAGCGAGCAGACCTGCACCACGACGGCACCACGCGTGTGCCTGTGGCCCGAGCAGCGGGCCGCCGCCACCCGCATCACCGACTGGGCGGTCGAGGCCGACCGGCATCTCCACGCCGTCGGTCTGTCTCAGCCCTTGACGGTGTCACCGTTCTCCGCCCGACCCGGCAAGGACGAGGTGCAGTCACTCGTCGCGCTGGGATACATCCCCGACCGAGCCCCCGACTGCGCCAAGGAGCCGTTCGCCCGCTGGCCCGGTGCCGAGGCCGTCTCCCCCCTGTCCTCCTGGCTGAAGCTGACAGCCGGAGTCACCCCCACGACGGTCGAAGGTCGTTATCGGCCACAGGAGGTGCAGATCGCCCGTCAGGTCATGACACTCCCGCACGCCGAACAGCTCGCGTGGTTCCAGAAGAATGCTGACACACTGGCCCGCTGCGACGTCAAGCCAGTACTTGACCCTGCGCAGTACCACCAGTCGGGAGCACCCTCCTTCCAGGCGGCCCGATGATCTGGTGGCTGCGCATCAGGTACGTTCCCGCCGTCGCCCTCGGCCTGCTCTCCTGCATCCTCCTGGGCACCGGCGCCGACTCCGTGACGGTTCCCGTCCCGGTGGTGATCGGTGGGCTGACATTCGACCTCCCCATGTCCTCGCTCCTTCCGCTGGTTCCCGTCTGCCTGATCCTGGAGGGCCAAGCCCGCGCCGACGCCGTCGCGGAGCGCGTCGCGGTTCGCGCCGTCGGCGGATGGGACGCGGCCTTCATGGCTGGATGTGTCCTGGTCTGCGCCGTGGTTGCCGGTGTGGCAACCGCGGCGGGCGCGGGCAGCGCCGCTGTCGCGATGGCCCGCGACTTCGCCGGCTACCTCGGCCTCGCCCTCATCATTCGCTGGTTCGGGGGAGGGCGCCTCGCCACGGCGGCCACCGCACTGTTTCCCTTCCTGTGCGTCTCCTTCGGCCTGGTCCACAACAGACCGGGCATCTGGGCCTGGCCACTGCACGACGCCACATCAGTCACCGCGTCGATACAGGCCCTGACCCTGCTCGCCACCGGCGCCCTGTCGCTCGTCATCCCCCCGCCGCGCCGGCGTCCCAACGTCGATGGCGAATGACGCCTCGATCGCGTCCTGACCGAGTCCGGCGGCGTGCCCGACGGACCCGAAGGGCACCCTGAACTTGATCGGGTGAAGTCGGGTCTGGTCGCCTGGCGCTGGTTGGTCCGTTCCGGTAGCCCACGAACTCGGGCTTCGGCAATTGCGGCAGGGGCTGACTTACGGGGAGATCTTCTCCCGAAGGACTGCCCCGGCAATACCCGCCGACCCGCGAGACGGGCGACTCGTGTCGGGCGGCCCGTCCCGATATCCCCCGATCAAGTTCAGTAGCCTTCACTGCGGCCGCCCTCACCGCCGCCGCGCTCGATGCGACCGTCAGCACGACGCCGGCACACGCCGACGATCTTCCCGCCTGGGTCGACTGGCGCACACTGGGAGCCGTAGAACCGTTCCGTAACCGGGGCCTGTGCACCGACGGCGAAGGATTCGCCCCCGCACTCTGGAGAGCGCAGTCGAGACCAAGACCGGTCACCAAGGCGTTGGCTAGGCGGCAACTGAGACCACTAAACGCCGAAGGCCCCGACCGCTGGGCGGTCGGGGCCTTCGTGCTGCCATGGCTGGCAGAGGCGGAGGATACGAGATTCGAACTCGTGAGGGGTTGCCCCCAACACGCTTTCCAATTCTCCTCAGCTCTGTCCGCCCGGGTTCACACCCGTCCTGACCTGCGGCGGAGTGTGCCGCAGGTCAGGACGGGTGTGTAACCCGGGGGGCGGTGGGGTACGAGACCCAAAAAGTTGAC
>NZ_JBHXDN010000020.1:129-106302 GCF_042726075.1 Kitasatospora sp. NPDC127035
CTGTACGAACTCGTGATCACCCAACCCGCCGGAATCGGCGACATCGAACACACCGTCGCGTTCGTCTGGTTGGCGACATTGGCGATCGAGTACGCATAGCCGGTGCCCGCGCACCCGCCACTGCTGTACGAACTCGTGATCACCCAACCCGCCGGAATCGGCGACATCGAACACACCGTCGCGTTCGTCTGGTTGGCGACATTGGCGATCGAGTACGCGTAACCGGTGCCCGCGCACCCGCCACTGCTGTACGAACTCGTGATCACCCAACCCGCCGGAATCGGCGAGAAGGAGCACACGGTGGCGTAGGTCTGCGTGGTGATCTTGGCGATCGAGTACGCGTAACCGGTGCCCACACAGCCACCGCTGCCGTACGAACTCGTGATCACCCAACCCGCCGGAATCGGCGACATCGAACACACCGTCGCGTTCGTCAGCCCGGTCGTATCGGCGATGGTGTACGCGACGCCGGTACCCGGACAGCCGCTGCTGCTGTACGAGCTCGTGATGACCCACCCCGTCGGGATGGGGGAGTTGGAGCACACGGTCGCGCTGCCGGCGAGCCGCTGCGGGGCCGCCTGGGCCTGCGCGGTCGCGGCGGTCATCAGGCCCAGCAGGAGCAGCACGGCCGTCACCAGATTCGGGACGTGAGTGCGTAAGGTCTTCATGGTCGGCCTCGGATCTACTCGACGCTCTACGGCTACGTTGATGCAGCTGAGATGAACCATTCGCGCACTGCCCGTTCATCTCGGCCGAAATGGTGTCAGAGTCGATCCGGCGGCACCAGAGCGCCTCGGACGGCCTCCGAGGGCGGCGGTCCCCGCTCCCGCCCGCTCCCGCCGGCTCCTGCGGCAACAGGAGCGGCGCGGGGCGGCCAGGGCGCCCCGCACCGTGTCGTGTCGGTCGTCGCGCCATGTCGTGTCGTGCGGTCCGGCGTCCCCGGGGCGCCTGGCACGATGGCCGGATGGGCGATCCGCTGCCACCCGCTCCCGCCGAAGTCCTGGACGTCCACCGGCTGCGCCTGGTCGAAGTCCCGTCCCCCCGGCTCTCCCCCGCGGAACAGCAGGCCCGGGACCGCGCCTGGGACGAGGCCGTCCGGCGGAACCCGACGCTGTTCGACGGTCCGGTGGTGGCCTGCGAGGGCGTCCGCTGGGACGCCCCCGGCGAACCCGTCCTCTCCTGGTCCCGGGTGACGTACCGGCACTACGCGCTCCGGTGGGTGCCCGGTGCGGTCCGGCCGGCCTCGCTGTCGGTCGTCCTCCTCCAGCCCACGGACGACGGCAGGCTCCTGCTGGGCCGGATGTCCGCGTCCACGGCCGCCCCCGGGAAGTGGCAGCCGCCCGGCGGGTCCGTCGAGCCGCCGGGCCCGGGCGAGCCGCTCGACACGGCCGCGCTGCGGCGAAACGCCGCCCGGGAGTTGGCCGAGGAGACCGGTGTCGTGGTGGCGCCCGGGGAGCTGGTGCTCCGGGCGATCACGCGCGGGCAGTACGGGAGCGTCGGGACGGTGTTCCTCGCACCCCCGCTGCCGGAGGTACGGCTGCGCGAGCGGTTCGCCACGCTGGCGGCGTCGGAGCGCGAGCTGGTCGAGATCGTGTTCGTCGGCGCTCCGGCCGAGTTGGCGGACCTCCGCGGGCCGCACGCGGACTTCCTGGAGCCGGCCGTGCGACGGTTCGGGCGCCGGGAGGGGTAGCCGTCGTCGTCGCGCGGCGGGCAGCCGGCGGCGGTCCGGTTCCGGAGCCGCCGGGGCGGGCAGGAACCCGGCGGGCGGGTGGGGTTCAGAGGTGGGCGGAGATCGGGGGCGCCGATGATGTTCGGATATTCGGACGAATGGTGGGTCCTGCTGTTCGTCCCGGTGGTGCTGTGGGTGCCGCTCGGCCCTTTCGCCATGGCCGCCACGGGCGTGTGGTGCGCCCGCCGGCCCGGGCGGCGGGCACCACGCCTCTGGTCGCTGCTGCTCCCGGCGGTGCCCGTCGCGGTCTCAGCGACCGCCATGGTCCTGCCCACCGACACCTGGAACGAACCGGGCCGGCTGGACGACCTCCTCGGCTACCTCGCCGTCTACGTCGGCGCCCTCACTGTGCTTCCCTGGCTGCTCGGCTACGGCCTCACACGGCTGGCACGCGCGGTGCGCGCGGGCCGGCGCGAGAACCGGGGTGCGGACCGGGGTGCGGACCGACCCGAGGGCCGGACCGGGGCCTAGGAACCCTGTGAAACAAGCCTGTTGGCGGGGATCGCACGTACTCCCACTGTTCCGATCGATGGCCACGGCATAGTGTGCGTGGTGTGAGCGAACTGATCTTCCGGGGGAGAGACCGGTACCGTCCGGCGCGGTCGCATCTTCTCCTGGCCATCGTCGTTTTCGTCTTCGAGGGCACCTTCGCCTCCGTCACACTCGGGCCCGTGTGGGCCTTCTGGCTGATCGGCGGCACCATCGCCGTGCTGGCCCCGGTCGCCTACTGCGCGTTCAGGAGCTGGTCCAGGGTCGGGCCCGCCGGGGTCACCATCTGCTGGGGCATCGGGCGCGGCCGCACCTACGCCTGGCAGGAGGTCCAGTGGATCGACACCCGTGAGACCGACAGCCGGTACGGGTCGTCGACCGTGGCCCGGATGTTCCTCGTGGGCGGCCGGCGGCGCTCACTGCCCGGGCTCCAGCACAGCGACATGTACCCCGACCCCGAGTTCGGCGCCGACTACCGGCGCGTCGTCGACTGGTGGGAGCTGAGCACCGACCAGGGCGCACGGGTCCGACCGCCGAGGAGCCTCCGGGACCGGATCTCGCCGGTGATGCTCGGCTTCATCCTCGCGGTCGTCTTCGCGGTGGTCGCCGCGGCCGTCATGATCCTCGTCGGCTAGGTCCGCGCCACCGGCCCGCGTCCTGCCCGTCGTACGGGAACTCGCCACCCCGGCAGTCTCGTTGATCCGACGCACGGACGGTTGGAACAAGGGGGCCCGATGGACATTCCGCTGGTGGACGCGGTCGCGGCGGTACGCGACGAACTGCTGGAGGCGGTGGCGCGCGGGGCGGGACAGGACGTGGTGTTCGCCGTCGGCCCCGTGGAGATGGAGTTCGAGGTCGAGCTGAGGGCCGACGCCAGGGCGAAGGCGGGCTTCAGGCTGTGGGCGGTCGGTGCGGAGACCGAGGCCGGGGTGTCGCGCGGCCGTACGCACCGGGTGTCGTTCACGCTGACGCCGCGCGCGGCCCACGGCGGGGACCTGCTGGTCAGCGGATCCGCCGACCGTCCCGACGGGCCCGGTCACACGGGCGACCGCATCCCGGACTGAACGCGGCGGGTCCGAACGCGGCGGCACCGGGCGGCGCGGGGGGCCGGGCGCCGCCGGCTCAGCCCGTCGTGGCGCGGACGTAGATGTCGGCGGCCCCCGGGAGCCCGCCCGGCACGGTGGCGACGTAGATCCGGCGGACCGTGGAGGGGCGCGCCGGGGTGGCGGTCGCGGCCGGGCCGGTCGGCGACTGCTCGGGAGCCGGGGTCGGGGACGGCTCGGACGTCGGGGACGGTTCGGTCGAGGGGGACGGCGTCCCCTGGGCCGGGTCGGGCACGTCGGCCGGGAAGGCCGGGGCGAAGCCGTCCTCGCCCTCCGGGCCGGCGGCGAGGCCGGCCTCGACGGTGACCTCGGATGCGGGCGTCTCGGTGGGCACACCCGTGGGAACCGGCCCGGTGCCGTCGGAGGTGTGGACCGGCGCCGGGGCGGGGGTCGTCCCGGCGGACACCGGGGCGGACGACCCGGCGGACGGGTCCGCGGACGGATCGGCGGGCACCGTCACGAACGGCTCGAAGAGTTCGGCGGCGAGGTCCGGCTCGTCGCCGCCCAGCGCCTCCGTGAGGTCCGGGGGCAGCGCGGTCGTCGGCCCGGGGGCGGGCAGGTCGTAGGTGCGCAGGAAGTCGCCGACGCCGACCTCGCGCCCCCCGCCGAGCCGGTAGTGCAGGTACGCGACGGGGACGCCGTCCGGCGTGTGCGTGTACACCGCGCCGACGGGCACGTAGTAGCGCCCGGCACCGGGGTGCTGCGAGGGGTGCAGGCCGGCGAGCAGCTCGGCGCGGTCCCGGTCGGTCTCGACGACACCGCGACCGAGGGTGAGGGCGTTGACGCCGCGGACGGCGAGGGCCGCCATCACCGCGACGAACAGGACGAGGCCCATCGCGATCGTCCGGCGCAGCACGGGGCGGCCGTGCAGCGCCGGCCACGAGTCGCTGGACATGCGCTGCTCCGGCGACAGCCCGCGGTCGGGCCCTCGTTGGCTCACTTTTCCTGCTCCCCCGGTCCGTCGGCGTGGCGTCGCGGCGTCGCGTCGCCACTCGTATTGCTCGACGTGGACCCTACGCTCGAAGTTCCGAGTCGGACCAACCAGCCTGATCAGCCCAGATATGCCGGGGCCACCGCCGCGTCGAGCAGACGCCGGGCGGCGCCCGTGCCGTCGGCGGGGGCGGTCCACAGATCGGCGCCGAAGTCTCCGGGGAGGGCGTAGAGGAGGTTCCCGTCGTCGGCCCAGACGGCCTGGTCGTCGATGCTGCGCTGCTCGGCGGTGGCGGTCTCGGTCATGGTGGCGAGGTCGAGGACGTAGAGCCGCCAGGGGGCGTCCTCGGACACGCCCGGGACACGCTTCTTGTAGGCGATCCGGGTGCCGTCCGGGGAGAGCGAGGGGCACTCGACGTTCTGGTGGAGGGTGGTGAGGGTGCGGGCGCCGAGGTCGCCGCGGACCAGGTACGTCCGGCCGCCGGTGGCGACGGTCGCGTAGAAGGCCGTGTCGTCGGCGAAGGTCACGCCCCAGACGTTGACGTCGGCGGCGCGGTACGGCTTGCCGTCCTTGATCACGTCGAAGGTCTCCAGGTTGTCCCGGAGGTTCCCGTCGCGGACGTCGACGATCGCCGTGCGGGTGGAGAAGTCGGTGCCCGCGTAGGAGTCGCCGCTGACGAAGACCGTCCAGGCGACGAGGTGGCCGGACGGCGACACCCGGGAGCGGGTCGGGATCCCGGCGGCGGGGAACGAGCGCAGCTCCCGGAGGTGGTCGTCGAGGACGACGGCCCGGTAGGTGTCCTGGAGTGCCCCGCGCTCCGCCTGGAGGCAGATGCCGGTGCCGGCGGCGGCGTGGAAGCGCAGGCACTGGACGCCGGAGGCGGTGCGGGGGCCGTCCGGGCGGTCGGCGGGGACGGTGGCGATCTCGTCGCGGTGGGGGCCCCAGGCCATGTTGCGGAAGGCGAGCTGCCGGGAGGCGGGCGTCCGGAGGGAGACGTCGCCGCGGGTGACGACCGGGCCGTCGGGCCGGGCCCGGTCGCGCTCGGCGGAGCGGTCGGCGGCGTAGCGGACGGCGCCGGTGCCGACCGCGCCGAGGAGGACGACGGCGGCCAGCAGGATCAGCACCCTGGTGCGGTTGCGGAGCGGGGTGGTGGTCACGAGGGCACCTCGGGGTCGGTGGCGGCGGGAGCGGGGGTCGGGGCGGGGCCGGGGACCGGGGTGTGGCCGGGGGCCGGGGCCGGACCGGCGGGGCCGCTCGGCGGTTCGCGGAGGACGAAGGCCGCACCGGCCGCACAGCAGGCCAGCGCACCCGCCGACCAGGCCAGCGCGGCGGTGCCGCCGACCACGCCCCAGAGCGCGCCGAACGCCAGCGAGCAGGCGAACCGGGCGAGCGCCTGGCCCGTACCGACCAGGGCGAGCCCCGCACCGCGCTGCCCGGGCGGGACGGCGTCGGCCGCGGCGGCGGCGAGCACGCCGTCCGTCGAGGCGTAGAACGCGCCGTGCAGCACCAGCACGCAGACCACCGCCGGCAGCCCGCCCAGCGGCGAGAGCAGCAGCCCGTACGCGAGCAGCAGGACGCCGTGACCCGCCAGGAAGAGCCGGCGGCGGCCGATCCGGTCCGCGAGCGCGCCGAGCGGGACGGCGAGGAGGAGGAACGCGGCGGCGGTCCCGAGCGGGAGCAGCGGGAAGTACTCCGTGGCCAGGCCGAGGCGGCGCTGCACGAGCAGGTAGAGGAAGGAGTCGCTGACCGTGGTGAGGCCGAGGAGCACCGCGCAGAGGGTGAGCCGCCGCAGGTCGGGCCTGCGGAGCAGCGCGAGGCCGTCCCGGAGTCCCGGGGAGCCGGACTGCGGCCCGGACGGCCCGGACGGCGGCCCGGCGGCGTCGGGGCGGTGCGGCACGAAGAGCAGCAGGATCAGCACGCCCAGCACCGCGACGCAGGCGCTGACCGCGAACACCGCCTGGTAGCCCCGCTGCCGGCCGCCGTCGGCGAGCAGCGGACCGCCGGCCGTCCGGAGCACCAGGAAGGCGGTGAGCGGTCCGAGCAGCGCACCGGCCGTGTCCATCGCCCGGTGGACGCCGAACGCCCTTCCGCGGTGGGCCGGTTCGGTGGCCAGCGAGATCATCGCGTCGCGCGGCGCGGTGCGCAGGCCCTTTCCGGTGCGGTCGACGGCGAGCACGGCGCCGATCAGCGGCACGGTGTGGACGAGCAGCAGGAGCGGCTTGCAGAGCGCCGACAGCCCGTACCCGAGCGCGGCGACCGCCTTGTGCCGGGGTGCGCCGTCCCGGCCGCGCCGGTCGGCGAGGTGGCCGCCGGCCAGGCGGACGAGCGCGCTGAAGCCGTTCTGGATGCCGTCCAGCAGGCCGAAGCCGAGCGGGGAGAGGCCGAGCCCGGTGAGGAGGTAGAGCGGGAGGACGGCGCTGACCATCTCGGAGGACACGTCGGTGACCAGGCTGACGGTGCCCAGCGCCAGCACGGTGCCGGGCACGGCGGCCCGGGCCGCCCGGCCGGGGAGGTGGGGGCGGCCTACGGCGTCGGCGGCATCAGCGGTGTCGGCGGTGTCGGTGCCGTGGGCCGCGCCGGTGTCCGGGCCGGTGGCGGTGTCGGCGGCGGTGTCGGCGGCGGTGTCGGCGGCGGCCTCCCGCCGCCCCGGCCGGGTGGCGGCCGGGGCGACGGGGGCCTTGGAGCTGCGGGAGTCCGCGACGTACACGGGTGTCAGTTCCAGATGCCGGTGATGGTGGCGGCGGTGGCGGCGTTGCCCGCGTGGGTGGTCAGCCCGGCGAGGTCCTCCAGCGTGCGCAGCACGCTGTAGTGGTTGTAGGTGGTGGCGGTCGAGGAGCCCGGGGTGACGTGGGCGCCGTAGAAGATGGTGGGGATGCGGTTGCCGGAGAGGCGGTTGTCCTCGTCGAAGGTGACGACGAGGATGCTGTTGTTGCTCTTGGCCCAGGTGGCGTAGGCGCCGAGCTTGTTCTTGATCCAGGTGTCGCCGGTCGAGACCGAGCAGTCGTGCATGTCGTTGCAGAGGTCCGGCACGACGAAGGAGACCTTCGGCAGGCTCGCGAAGTTCGTCGGGAACTGCGTCATCGTGTAGGCGGTGTTGGTCGGCACGTTGCTGAAGCCGAACCACGGGTTGTGCTTCTGCGCGTACTTGCCGCTGGAGCAGACGGTCGAGCCCTGGCTCGGCAGGCCCTCGTTGTAGCTGCCCCAGGTCTTGCCGGCGGCGATCAGCTCGGAGGCGAGGTTGGCCTTGTTGATCGAGCCGACCGGCACGCAGCTGTCGTCCGTGCGGCCCTGGTTGGAGCCGGAGAACAGCTGGTAGTAGTTGGGCTCGCTGGGGTGGGTGAGCCCGAACGACTGGGTCAGGTTGGCGCCGCCGGCCTTCAGGGTGTTGTTGATGTACGGCGCGCCGGAGCTTCCGATGATCTGCGAGTAGGCGTGGTTCTCCAGGACGACGACCACCACGTGGTCCGGGGCCGGGAGGGCGGCGGCGTGCGCGGCCGTCCCGATGGCGACCCAGAGGCCGAGGGAGCCGGCGACCAGGCCGAGGCCGGCGCCCAGGGCGGTCAGGGTGCGGCGGCGGGATCTCTCGTGGGTTGCGTTCATGACAAGTGTCTCGGGGGTCCGGGGCGTCTCGGACATGGGTGTCCTCCGTACGTCGGGGGCGGCCGGGCCGGGGAGGTGGCCCGGCCGCGAGGGGGAACCGGCGGGGAATACCCGATGGGAAATCACCGGGCCTGAGCGCCGCAAACAGTAGGAGCGGGACGGTGGCGCGGGCTCCGGCCGCGACATGAAGAGCAGGCGAACAGCGATCGCGCCCCACAGCCGAAGGTCAAGCGCAGGTCACAGCCCCGCCGATTGACCCGTCCGTGACGGCCGTGGTGGGATTTCCGCAGCCCCCATCGCCCTGACGTGGGCGTTCGGGCCGCCGACGGCCGGACGTTCACCGACCGCCACGGGTGGTCGCGGACCGTCGCCGGCCCGCACGGGGCCCGGATCGGCCCGCGCCGCCCCGGATCGGCTCGCAGCGGCCGGCGGACGGGTGTCGGGCGGATGACGCGGAGAAGTCGGACGTGAGCAGGGCGTGAGATGGACGTGAGCCGGTCGTGAGCGGTCCGGTCGGGAACGGTTCGGGCGTGGGTGCTTCCGGGGCGCGCGCGGAGCCGCCCTCCCGCGCGCCTGCCTGCGCGTGCGCGGGGGCGTGCGCGCCGGACGCGGGCGCACCGACCCCAGGCGCACCGGGCGCGGGCCCACCGGACGCGGGCGCGCACGTGTCCGACGCGCCTGGCGCCGGAGAGGCACGCCCGGGAGTCACCGCCGCCGGGCCGGGAGCCCTGGTCGTCGGCGTGGGCGCGCGCGGCTCGGCCACGGCGGCGGAGCTGCTCGGGCTGATCCGCCGGGCACTGGCCGAGGCAGGGCCGCCCGGCACGCCCGTCGCCCTGATCGCCACCCTCACCGGCAAGGCCGCCCACCCGGCCGTCCGCCGGGCCGCCGCCGCACTCGGCGTCCCGGTCGCCGAACACCCGGCCGACGCCCTGGCGACCGTCCCCGTACCGCACCCGTCCGCCGTCGTCGGCGCGGCGGTGGGTACGGCCGGCGTGGCCGAGGCGGCAGCACTGGCGAGCGCGCCAGGCGGGGAACTCGTCGTGCCCAAGCGGAAGTCCCCGGCCGCGACGGTCGCCGTCGCCCGCCTGCCGCGCCACCCCGCTCCCCCGCCAGCCCCCGCAGGAGATCCGCCCATGACCCCCGCATCCGGCTCCACCCCCGGGCCGCACACCCCCTCCGCCGCCGAGCCCTCCCCCGCCGGAGCCGCCGAGGCCGCCAAGGCCGCCGAACCCGATCTCCGCCACCACGGGGACGCCGAGGTGCGCGCCGCCGGACCCGACCTGGTCGACCTCGCCGTCAACGTCCGCACCGGCACGCCCCCGCAGTGGCTGCGCGAGCACCTGGCCGCCACCCTCGCCGACCTCGCCGCCTACCCCGACGGCACGTCCGCGCATGCCGCCGTCGCCGCCCGGCACGGCCGCCCGGTCGACGAGGTGCTGCTCACCTCGGGCGCCGCCGAGGCGTTCGTCCTGCTGGCCCGCACCCTGACGGCGCGTCACATCGTCGTCGTGCACCCGCAGTTCACCGAGCCGGAAGCCGCGCTACGGGATGCCGGACACGCCGTGCACCGCGTCCTGCTCTCCCCCGCCGACGGCTTCCGGCTCACTCCGGACGCCGTCCCCGAGGCCGCCGACCTGGTCGTGCTCGGCAACCCCACCAACCCGACGTCCGTCCTCCACCCGGCCGCCGCCGTCGCCGCCCTCGCCCGCCCCGGACGCACCCTGGTGATCGACGAGGCGTTCATGGACACCGTGCCCGGCGAGACCGAGTCCCTGGCCTCGTCGGCCCGCGAGCTGCCCGGCCGGGTGGTCGTCCTCCGCAGCCTCACCAAGACCTGGGGCCTGGCCGGCCTGCGGATCGGATACGCGCTCGGTCCGGCCCCGCTGATCGCCGGCCTCGCCGCCGCCCAGCCGCTCTGGCCGGTCTCCACCCCCGCCCTGGCCGCCGCCGAGGTCTGCTCCACTCCGGCCGCCCTCGCGGAGGCCGAGGAGGCGTCGCACGAACTGGCCCTCCGGCGCGACCACCTGCTCAAGGGCCTCTCCGCCCTGCCCGCCGTCCGGGTGCACGGCGAGCCGGCGGCGTCGTTCGTCCTGATCGAACTGCCCGGGGCCGACACCGTCCGGACCGCGCTGCGCGAGCGCGGCTTCGCCGTCCGCCGGGGCGACACCTTCCCCGGCCTCGGCCCGGACTGGCTGCGCATCGCCGTCCGGGACGAGCCGACCACGGACCGATTCCTCGCGGCACTCGAAGCGGCACTCGAAGCGGTGACCGGCCGCTGACCGGGCGCTGAGCTGGCTCTGAGCCCGCGGCCGAGCGGAGCGGCGACCGGGCAGTGATCGGGTCGCGAGCGGGCGGAGGCGGGCGGGGGCGGGCGGGCGGGGGCGGGCGACTACCGGTCCGGTCCGCCCCCGGGCGTGCGTTCCACCGAGGCCGCCACGTCCGCCAGGTCCTTGGCGATCGCCTTCGCCGCCGCCTTGGCGCCGATCCCGCCCAGCAGCCGCGCCAGGAACGGCAGCTTGTCGCCGTGCCGGGGCCGGGCCGAGAAGGTCATCGTGACGGTCGTCCGCCCGGGCGTGCGCTCCACGAGCCGGAACTCCGACACGTAGTGCATGCCCGCGTTGTCCGCCTCCGCGACGTACCGGACCGGGGCGTCGCACACCGTCACCCACATCTCCTCGGTGGCCGACTTGCCCAGCATCCGCCGGGTCTCCCGCCAGCGCGTCCCCACGCCGAACGGGCCCGGCGTGAGGACCTCCACCGAGTCGACGCCGCTCAGCACCTGCGGCATCGACTCCAGGTCGGTCATCGACCGCCAGACCCGGTCCGCCGGGGCCGCCATCTCGCGCGCCACCGAAACATCACGCTGTCCCATGCTTCGCAGTCTCCCCCCGGACGCGCCGGCCCGCGCGGCGTCGCCCGCCGGGCCCGCCGGCGGGGAGTGACCACCGTCACAACGGGCGCGTGTCACAACCCGCCGGGCTGTCCCGTCAAAGGTGTGTCCCGACAGACGACGGCAACGGAGAACACCATGGAAGCCCGCCTCAACCCCTTCACCAGCCCGGTCCTCGGCAAGGTCTTCAAGCACATCATCGCCGCGGGCAAGGTGCTGGAGGACTCGACCCTCCCCGCCACGACCCAGGAGCTGGTGAAGCTCCGTGCCAGCCAGATCAACAGCTGCGCCTTCTGCACCGACATGCACTTCAAGGACGCCGTGCACGCCGGGGAGTCCGCGGAGCGCCTCAACCTCGTCGCGGTGTGGCGGGAGGCCACGGTGTTCACCGAGGCCGAGCGCGCGGCGCTGGAGCTGACCGAGGAGGCCACCCGCATCGCCGACGCGGCCGGCGGCGTCCCGGACGAGGTCTGGGAGAACGCCGCCAAGCACTACGACGAGGAGCAGCTCGCCGCCCTCGTCGGCGCCATCGCGATCATCAACGCCTTCAACCGCGCGAACGTCCTGCTCAAGACGCCGGCCGGCGACTACCGGCCCGGCCAGTTCAACTGACCGGTACCGCCGCCCACCGGCCGCCGGCCGGGCCGCGCCCTCGTCCTGCCTCCGGGGTGTCCCCGGGTGCACGCGGAATCACCCGCGGGCACCCGGGAGCCACCCGCGAGGCACCCGGGGAGCGGCCCGTCAGCGACGCAGGCGGGCGTTGAGCCGGGCGGCCCGCCGGGTCAGGTGGTCGCGTTCGGCGAGGTCGGGCGCCTCCCGGGCCGCCTCGGCGTACAGCCGCGCCGCCGTCGCCAGGTCACCGTCCCGCTCGCGGAGGTACGCGGCCACCGCCGTGTGGCGGGGCAGGGAGTCGTCCAGCTCCGCGAGGGCCGCCAGACCGGCGCGCGGCCCGTCGGCCTCGCCGACGGCCACCGCGCGGTTCAGCCGGACGACCGGGCTGTCGGTCAGGCGCACGAGCTCGTCGTACCACCCGACGATCTGCACCCAGTCCGTCTCTCCGGCCGTGGGCGCGTCGGCGTGGAGTGCCGCGATGGCGGCCTGGGCCTGGAACTCGCCCAGCCGGTCCCGGGCCAGGGCCGCCTGGAGGATCGCGACGCCCTCGGCGATCGCCCCGGTGTCCCACCGGGTGCGGTCCTGCTCGGCGAGCGGCACCAGGCTGCCGTCGGGTGCGGTCCGGCCGGCACGCCGCGCGTGGTGGAGCAGCATCAGCGCGAGCAGACCCGCCACCTCGGGGTGATCGATCCGGGCCCCGAGCTGCCGCGTGAGCCGGATCGCCTCGGCGGCGAGGTCGACGTCCCCGGAGTAGCCCTCGTTGAAGACCAGGTAGAGGACGCGCAGCACGGTGGCGACGTCCCCGGGCCGGTCGAACCGCACGCCGGAGACGGTGCGCTTGGCCCGGCTGATGCGCTGCGCCACGGTCGCCTCGGGCACCAGGTAGGCCCGGGCGATCTGGCGGGTGGTGAGCCCGCCGACGGCGCGCAACGTGAGCGCGACCGCGGACGAGGGCGTCAGCGACGGGTGGGCGCACAGGAAGTACAGCCGGAGCGTGTCGTCCAGCGCGGGCGCGGGCCCCGGCTCCGGCTCCTCGTCGACGAGTTCCTCCCGCCGGCGGCGGGCCGTGTCCGCCCGGGTCGCGTCGAGGAACTTGCGCCAGGCCACGGTAACCAGCCAGCCCTTCGGGTCCGCCGGCGGCCGGGCGGGCCAGCCGCGGACCGCCTCGACCAGCGCCTCCTGCACGGCGTCCTCGGCCGCCGCGAAGTCGGCTCCGCGCCGGACGAGGATCGCGAGCACGCCAGGGGTGAGGTTCCGGAGCAGGTCCTCGTCCACCGGGGAGGTCACTCCGTGACGGTCGGCGGCGCGGACAGGAAGGGGCGCAGTTCGAGCCACTCGTGGATCGGCTTCCCGCCCGCCCCGGGGGCTGCGGACAGCTCACCGGCCAGCTCGACGGCGCGCTCGTAGCTGTCGACGTCGATCACCATCCAGCCGGCCACGAGGTCCTTCGTCTCGGCGAACGGGCCGTCGGTCACCGGCGGGCGGCCCTCGCCGTCGTAGCGCACCCACGCGCCCCCGGGGGCGAGCGCCTGGCTGTCGACGAACTCGCCGGACTCCTCCAGGCGGGCCGCGAAGTCGCGCATGTACTGCACGTGCGCCGAGATCTCCTCCGGCGTCCAGTGCTCCATGGACACGAAGTCGTCCGGGACCGGAGCTCCGCGGTAGTGCTTGAGCAGCAGGTACTTGGCCATGACGTCTCTCCTCGGTGCTGTGCGACCCATTGTGGCCGCGTCCGCCCCTGGGACGGAGCCGGCCACGGGTTCTCGACATCGCCGACGGAAATTTCTCCGGGTTCTTCCGGGCACGCCCCGGCCGCACCCGGCCGCACCCGGCCGCACCCGCGCCTCGGCACGGCCCGGGTGGCGCGCGGCGCCAGCCGGTCCGCGGCTCACGCGCCGGCCGCCCACTCCCGGAGGGTGGCGAAGTCGCCGCCCCGCAGGCCGAGCTTCGGATCGACGTGGAGGGCGAGGGCCCGTCCGGGGTGGTGGTCGGCTATCCACGCGGCGTCCTGCGGTCCCAGCTCGTCGTCCACCCAGACGAACGGGCGGCCGGCGGCCCACGCCACCAGTGCGCGGGTCTTCCAGTGCAGGCCGTCCGGGTCCTCCTGGTGGAGCTGCGGCCAGGCGACGTAGGGGAGTTCGGGCAGGCCGAGGAGCGGGGCGATCCAGGTGTTGGCCTCCGCCATCCAGGTCGTCGCCCAGACCAACTCGTAGGGGAGGGAGAGGAGTTCGGGGCCGTGGTCGGGGTTGATCCAGAGCCGCAGCGGCCGGACGTACTCGGCGGGCCGCTGCGGGAACCGGGCCACCCACGAGTCCGGCTTGACGCGGTGGGTGCCGTACCCGGCAGGCCGCTGGTGGGGCTTGGCGGCGTACGGGTTCAACGGCCCGTCGACGTCGAGGAGAAGCAGCGGGAGCGGCGTCGTCATGACGGCATCGTCGCGCACGGAGGACGAGTTGACGACCCGTGTCACCGGCGGGCGTCACGGGTCGCCCGGCCCCGGAGCGGGGGCGTCGGCCACGCGCCCCGGGCTCCCCGGCCCCTTCCGCCCGGCATCCGGGCTCCGCGGCTTCTGGGACAGGATCGGGATATTGCGCGGACCGGGCCGTGAACGGCCCGGACCTACGGTGGTCGCACCGGTGAACCGCACCGGTGGACCGACCCGGGAGCCCCGTATGCGTACGCGCCGCCTCGCCCTCACTGCCGCCGCCGTCGCGGTGCTCGCCGCTGCCGCCACCGCCTGCGGACCGGAGAACGGCGACGGGGGTTCCGCCGCGGCGAGCCCGGTGGCCACGGCCGCCGCCACGGCGGCGGCCACGACGACCGCCCCCGCCGCCGCGCCCTCGAAGGCGACCTCGCCGTCCGGCAGTGCGTCCGCCTCCACAGCGACCTCCGCCTCCGCCGCTGCCTCCGCGCCCGGGACGAAGTCCGGCTCCCCGGGGCAGAACTGCGCCACGAAGGACCTCACGTTCACCACCAGGACCGAGTCCCAGGCCGGCGGGTTCATCCTGATCACCGCCAAGGCCAAGCCTGGCGTCAGCTGCACACTCCCTGGCCCGCACGCGACCATCGCGTTCGGCTCGGGCGGTATCGAGGCCGCCAACGCCGAGCAGGCCGTCGGCACGCCGATCACCCTCGGCGGGGACAAGGTGGCGTACGCGGGCGTCAACCCCAAGAGCACCAAGGGGAACCAGGAGATCGAGTTCACCGACGTCATCGTCGCCGTCGGCAAGGCCGACCCGGACCCGGTCAGCCTCCCGGTCGGTCCGACCAAGGTGGACAAGCCGGTGGTCACCAACTGGCACACCGTTCCGAAGGACGCCGTTCCCGGTATCTGACGGTGGCCCGCACACCGCTCTCGCCCGGCCCGCCCGGGTCGACAGACTCGACCGGGTCGACCGGGTCGTAGGACGCGGTGCCGAACGCCAGGTGCCCCGACCGTGGGGGCGGGGCACCTGGTCACGCTGCGGTCGTCGCGCCGATGTGACTACTCGGCGGCGCGACGGCGGCGGGAGACGGCCACCAGGGCCGCACCGGCGGCGACGGCCGCGGCGGCGCCGCCGGCCTCCCAGCGGACACTTTCGTCCACACCGGTGGCGGCGAGCGGGCCGGAGGTCTCGGCCGCGGTGCCGGTGGTCGCGGTGGTGCCGGTGACCTTCGCGAGTGCCACGGCGGGCACCACGGCCGGGGCCGGGTTCGCGACGGTGCCCGCGCCGCTGGCGGTCTGACCGGCGTTCTGCCCCTGGACCGGCGAGGTCGGCCTGGCGGCGGCCGCGTTCGCCTCGTCCTCGGCGCGGGCCTTGGACCAGCCCTCCTTGAGGAACGCGAGGACGTCCGCGTAGCTGCCCTCCAGGGCGGCGCCCGCGGCCTTCTTGACCGCCGGCCCGCCGGTCTCAAGGGCCTGGGAGACCTTCACGCGGTTGTCGCTCTCGCGCAGGCCCGCCAGGTCGACCTCAAGGAAGCGGCGCAGGTCGGCGGGCGTGCCGCCGAGGGCCTTCTGGGCCCCCGCGAAGACGCGCGGGCCGACCTCCTTGTCGGCGATGAGGATGAGGATCTCGACCCGGTCGTCCTCGGCGCGGGCCGTGTGCTGGCCCTCGGTGAGGAACTTGCGCACCGCCTCGGGGCTGCCGGTCCTGAGGGCCGCCTCGGCCGCCGCCTTCACCGCACGGCCGCCGACGGCGAGGACCTGGAAAGCCTTGACGCGGTCGTCGACGGCCCGCGCGTTCGGGAGGCCGACCTCCATGAACTGGCGCAGCTCGGCCGCCGTGCCGTTGACGACCTTCGCGGCGGCCTCGTGGACGCTGATGCCCGCGTCCTTGTCGGCCAGGATCCGCTGGACCTCGGCCCGGTCGTCCTCGGCGCGGGCCGTGTGCTGACCCTCGGCGAGGAACTTGCGGACCGCCTCGGGGCTGTTGGAGCTCATGGCCTTGTTGGCCGCCGCCTGCACGGCAGGGCCACCGGCGGAGAGGATCTGGGCGGTCTTGACCAGGTCGTCGATGGACCGCGCACGCGGGAGGCCGACCTCCAGGAACTGGCGCAGCTCGGCCGCCGTGCCGTCGACGACCTTCGCGGCGAACTCGTGGACGCTGATGCCCGCGTCCTTGTCGGCCAGGATCCGCCGGACCTCGGCCCGGTCGTCGTCCTCGGCGCGGGCCACGAACTGGCCCTCGGTGAGGAACTTGCGGACCGCCTCGGGGCTGCCGGACTTGAGGGCCTTCTCGGCCGCCGCCTTCACGGCAGGGCCGCCGACGGAGAGGAACTGGGCGGCCTTGACGCGGTCGTCGATGATCCGCGCGTTCGGGAGGCCGACCTCCATGAACTGACGCAGTTCGGCCGCCGTGCCGTCGACGACCTTCGCGGCGGCCTCGTGGACGCTGATGCCCGCGTCCTTGTCGGCCAGGATCCGCCGGACCTCGGCCCGGTCCGCCGCCTCCTGGGAGCCGCCGTCCTCCGTGGTGTCGGCCGCCGTGTCCGGACCGCTGACTCCGACGGGCTTCGGCTGCTCGGCAGCGGACGCCATCGACGGGAACAGGACGGTCGGAGCGAGTGCAGCCGCGGCAAGGACGGCGGACACCTTGGGCAACTTCATCAAGCAGACCTGTTTCTCGAGCGAAGAACACGGGGAGAAGTCGTGAGCCCGGTCAGCATAAGTCCTGTTGCATGGTTGTCATATCACCATTATTTAGCGGACGCGCTTCACGGCCGAGGCGCCGACTCTTCGCACACAGGCAATTCCGGACGTATGAGGACAGTCCCCCTCCCGGAGGAACCCCGAGGCCGGAGTTCCGGGCGGATGAACGGATGAACGTCTCTCCAACTCCCCCCGGCAGCCAGGTGACCCCGGCCGGAATCCCGTGTCCGGCGTCGGCGGAACGATCGCGGTCGACCGGTCGTCCGGACGACGGGCGGGGCCGGGCGGCGGTCAGGCCCGGGCGGCGGTCAGGCCCGGACGGCGGACGGGGCGAGGCCACGCAGGCGGTCGCCGGTCTCCGCGTCACGCGCCGTCAGCACCACCAACTGCAGCCCGCCGGACGCCTGCAGCACCACCTGGTCGATCCGCAGCATCCCCAACTCCTCGTGCAGCAGGTCCTTCTCCGCCCCGGCGCGCTCCAGCACCTGGTGCTCGTCCAGCCAGCGGTCCGCCTCCGGGTACGCCGCCCGCAGCCGCCTGATCAACCGGGCCAGCGGCCGCGCTGCCGGCGCACCGTCGCCGCCGCGCTCGGCGTAGGCGGAGCGCAGCTGCGCCAGGGTCCGGCGGGCATGGTGCTCCCAGTCCACCGTCCGGGCGCGGTGCAGGGGGCTGGCGAACACCACCCAGGCCAGGTTGCAGTCCTCCGGCTCCCGGCCGGACAGCCCGAACAGCGCCTCCGCGCCCGGATTCCAGGCCCGGACGGCCCAGTCCGCGTCCATCACGAACGCCGGCGCCGGCCACTGGGCGTGCATCAGCCGCAGCAGCGGCGCCGGCACGTCTCCCGCCGCCTCGGACCCCACCGCCCCGGGCGCTCCGGCCGCCCCCGGATGGCTCCCCGCCAACCGGAACAGGTACGCCGTCTCCGCCCGGTCCAGCCGCAACGTCCGGGCCAGGCTCGCCAGCACCTCCGGCGACGGGTTGATCGCCCGCCCCTGCTCCAGCCACGTGTACCAGGTCACCCCGACACCCGCGAGCAGCGCCAACTCCTCGCGCCGCAGCCCGGGGGTGCGCCGCCGCACCCCCGGCGCCATCCCGACGTCCTCCGGCGTCAGCCGGGCACGCCGGCTGCGCAGGAAGCTCGACAGCGCGTTCCGCCGCGTCTCCGCGTCGTCCATCCCCCCGCCCGTCCCTTCCCTGGTAGTCGCACTGCCAGTATCCACAGACACTGCCGCCCTCCGGACCGCCCCGCGAGGCTGAGGGCACCAGCCGGACGCACCACCTCGCAGGGAGACTTCCGATGACCCGTCACCTCCTCCGCACCGCCGCCGTCACCGCTGCGGCGGCCGGCCTCCTGCTCGGCACCGCCGGGGCTCTGCCGGCCTCCGCCCACGGCGGCCACGAGAGCCGGGGCCCGGCCGTGATCGCGGGCCACGCCCCGACCCTCGTCCCGGAGGGAGCCACCTGGGACCAGGACCGTCAGCGCTTCCTGGTCGGATCGCTGCGCCACGGCACGGTCTCGGTCGTCCGCCCGGGCGGCGGTGTCCGCACGCTGATCGACGAACCGGACACGCTGGTCTCGGTGATCGGCCTGCACGTCGACCGGGCCCGCGGCCGGGTCCTGCTGGCCAACGGCGACAACGGCCTCGGCACGCGCACCTCCGCCGCGACCGCCGGGCGGCTGGCCGGCCTCGGCGCCTACGACCTGGAGACCGGCCGGCGACTGTTCTACGCGGACCTGGCCGCGGTGGCGGGCGACGGCGGCCCGCACTTCGCCAACGACGTGGCCTTCGGACCGGACGGGACCGCGTACGTCACCGACTCGCTCGCCCCGGTGGTGTACCGGATCGGCACGGACGGCACGGCCTCGGTCCTGGTCCGCGACGCCCGGCTGACCCCGGCGCCCGGCGGCTACGGCCTGAACGGCATCGCCCTCCGGGACGGCCGGCTGATCATCGGCAAGTGGGACGACGGCACGCTCTGGCAGGTGCCGGTGCACCGGCCGGCGGACCTCCGCCCGATCCCGGTCACGGGAGGCCCCGGCACGGGCGGGCCGGGCGCGCTGCTGCACCTGGACGGGTTGCTCGGCCGCCCCGACGGCAGCATCGTCGGCGTGACCAACGACCTGGCCGGCGCGGGCCGCGACGCCTCGGTCGAGCTCCGCTCCACCGACGGCTGGCGCACCGCCCGGCTCACCTCCGTCCGCCCCTCGGCCGACCTCTCGCCGACGGCCGTCACGCCCGGCCCCGGCGGCGGCGTGTACGCGCTCTCCGGCCGGCTGGACCTGGCGTTCGCCGGCACGCCGGGCGACACCTTCTCCCTGCGGCGGATCTGAGCGGGGCGGGCGGAGCCGGGGCGGCCGGAGTCGGGGCGGGTCGGGGCGGAGCCGGGGCGGAGTCGGGCGGGGGCCCGCCGGATCCGCCGCGGCGCGTCTCGCCCGCACGGGTTACGGAGAACCGGAACTGACGCTCCGTGGCATAGATTCGCCCGTTACGAGCAGCAGTCCGCGCCGCGCCGTGCGGCCGACCCCGGGAGCGTCCGTGTCGATGCCCGTCTACCGCTACAAGCTCTCCGTCGACGGACGGGACCACCTCTTCCACGACGTCTCCGGGCTGGAGACGTCCTACGAGGTCATCGAGCACAGGGACGGCTCGGGAACCACCCACCTGATGCCCGGACAGCGGAGGACGGCCACGGTCTCCCTGCGCCGGGGCTCGGCCGACGGCTACCAGGCCCTGTGCGACTGGATCGACACGATCGGCCTCAACACGGTCGACCGGAAGGACGTCACGGTCTCGCTGCTGAACGGCCCCCGCACCCCGGCGGTGAGCTGGACGGTCACCGACGCGTTCCCGAGCACCCTCACCTCCCTGGTCCACGGCGACGGCGCCGACCGGCCCGTCATCGGAGAACTCGTCCTGCGGTCCCCCCTGGTCGTCCCGCGGTTCGGGGCCTGAACTCCCGACCCGCGGCCCCGGGCGAGGAGGCACGGCCGCCCCGGGGCCTGCGGATATCCGGTGGATCGGCGCGGGAGCCTCTGGTTGGATCCCGCCATGACCAGTGACCTCCCCGACAGCTACGAGATCTCCACCGACCCCGGGCGCCTCGACGGCGCGCTGATCCACCGGTGGCTGTCGGAGGACTCCTACTGGGCCCGGGGCCGCCCCCGCGAGAAGCAGGACTCCGCCGTCGCGGGATCGCTCAACTTCGGTGTCTACGACCGCGCCGCCGGCACCCAGCTCGGCTACGCCCGTGTCGTCACCGACCTGGCCACCTTCGCCTGGCTCTGCGACGTGTACATCGCCCCCGCCGCGCGCGGCAAGGGCCTGGGCACCGCGCTGGCCGCCGCCGTCCGCGACCACCTCGCCCCCTACGGCCTGCGCCGCGTCCTGCTCGCCACGGCGGACGCCCACGAGGTCTACGCCAAGGTCGGGTTCACACCGCTGGAGACACCGGAGAAGTGGATGGCCCTCGGCGAGCAGTGAACCGGCGGGCCGTGAGCCCGCGGGCAGTGCGCCCGCGGGCCGCCACGGCCGGGCGGAGGCACCGGCCCGGCCCGAGACACGGGTCACGGGTCACGGGTCACGGGTCACGGGTCACGGCCGGAGCGTACGGCTACTTGGTGCAGGTCCGGTCCCCCTTCGGCAGCCTGCCACTGGCCAGGTACGCGTTGACCGTGTCGTCCACGCACGCGTTGCCGTACATCCCGTAGAGCGCGTGCCGGTTGGCGCCCTTGAGCGTCAGCAGGCGGGAGCCGGGCAGCAGCCCGTGCAGCGCGACGCTGTCCCGGTAGGTGGTGCGCGGGTCCCCGGTGGCGGCGACGATCAGCACCTCGGCGTCGCTCCGCACCTCGGTGCGCGCCTCGCGCGGGCGGTCCCAGAAGGCACACGGGTTGATGTTGTTGAGAATCGGACCGAGCAGCGGGTGTTCGGCCCGGGTGCGCTCGACGCCCCGCCAGTACGACTCGGGGTCACGCGGCGCGGTGCCGTCCGCGCACATGATCGCCTGCTGGGAGCTGCCGGTCGCCGACCCCTCCGCGCCGAACGCGAACCGCAACACGGCGGCGAACGCCTCCGACGGCCGGGCCGGCCGGCCCGCCGCGGCCTCGGCCAGCACGACCATCTCTTCGGCGAGGTCCGCGCGCGCCTCGTCCGTGTCGTCCGCGATCCCGGCGAAGAGCAGGAACGGCACCCGGGTGTCGTCGACCAGGAAGGTGCCGGTGCCGCTGCCGACGGCCAACGGCGCGCGCGCCGACGCCTCGACGGTCCGCCGGATCCCGGCGATCACCTCCTCCCCGGTCCGGCCGAGCCCGTAGGTGTCGTGGCGGGCCGCCGCCCAGGCGGCCCAGTCGGCGAGCGCCTGCTCGTTCTCCGCCAGCAGGCCCGGGAACAGGCGGGGCCCGTACGTGCGCGGGTCGAGCGCCCCGTCGAGGACCACCCGGTCGTAGCGGCCGGGGAACATCTGGGTGTAGACGGTGCCCAGGTAGGTGCCGTACGAGACGCCCAGGTAGGAGATCCTCCGCTCACCGAGCGCGCCCCGGACGACGTCCATGTCGCGGGCCGTGTTGCGGGTGCTCGCGTGCGGCAGCAACGACCCTGCCGCGGCACGGCACTTGGCGGCCAGGTCCTTCTGGAAGGCGACCTGCCGGTCGAAGCTCGCCCGGCCGAGGCCCGCCGAGGCGATGCTGGTTCCGACCGGCCAGCCGCAGTCCAGCGGGGTGCTGCGCCCCACGAAGCGCGGGTCCATGCCGATGATGTCGTAACGTGCGGCGGTCTCCTTGAGCGCCGCCTGCACGCGCGGCGGAGTGCCGAGGGTCTCGCCGCCCGGGCCGCCGTCGTTGAGCAGCATCGCGCCGATCCGGTGGCGGGTGTCGGTGCCCTTGATCCGGGAGATCGCGACGGTGATGGTGCGGCCCCGGGGGTCGCCGTAGTCGAGCGGGACGGTCACGTCCGCGCAGCGCGCGCCCGCCTGCTCCAGGGCCGCGCCGTCCTTGTCGTCCGGCCCCTTGACGCAACTGCGCCAGTCGAGACGCTGGTTGTAGTAGCGGTCCAGCCCGCGGGGGGCGGAGGTCGCGGACGCGGAGGCGCCGGACGCGGAGGCGTCGGCGGACGCGGCCTGGGCGGGGCCGGTCGCTGCGGACACCACCGCCACGCAGGCCGCGAAGGCGAGGCCCGCCGCCGTGGCCCGGCGGACGGCCGTCGACGCCCCGGTTCCGGCCGGGCGCCGCCCGCCGGCACGACGGGGGCGGGCGGCCCGGCTCCCGGTGGAACGGCCGGCGGCGGAGCGGGCCTCGCCGGAACGGGCCTCGGCGGTACGGCGGTCGCTCATGACGTCTCCTCGGTCGCATCGGATCCGCCACCGACCGGCGCGCAGAACGCGGCGGTCGCGACGGCACGGAAGTCCTGCTCGGCCTGCTCGGTGCGGGGGACCTCGGTGAGGGCGAGGGCGAGACTGCGGCCGCCCGGCCCGACCGCGGCGAGCGTCCGGTGCCCGCCCGGCATCGTCCCGCCGTGGCCCCACCACCAGCCGCCGCACTCCAGCGGGCTCGCGATCAGCCCGAGCCCGTACCGGGCACCGAGCCAGAGGCGGTCCGGGTCGGCGGGCACGGTGCGCTTCATCTCGTCGAGCCAGCGCGCGGGCAGCAGCCGGCCGCCGAGCAGCGCCCGGAAGAACCGGTCCACGTCGGCGGGCGTGGACACCAGCGCGCCGCCCGCGCCGCCGAAGCTCGCGTTCCACTCGGTGCCGTCGATGCGCGGGGCGCCCTCGGGTGCGGCGTGGTCGACGTAGTAGCTGCGCGAGTGCGGGCCCCGGATGCGGAGCTCGTCGCCCGGCCAGTAGGTGTCCCGCAGGCCCAGCGGGCCGATGATCCGGCGTTGCAGCTCCGCCTCGAAGGGGCGGCCGGTGACCTTCTCGACCAGGAGGCCGGCGATCACGGAGTTGGTGGTCGAGTAGGACCACGCCTTCTCCGGGCGCGGCAGGGTGAGCCCGATCGCGACCAGCTCGCGCGGCTCGAAGTGGCGGAACCGCCACGCGTCCACGGGCAGTCCGACCAGCGCCTCGGTGTAGTCGGGGAGTCCGCTGGTGTGCTGGAGCAGTTGGCGGACGGTGATCCGGCCGCCGTCGTGGCCGTTGCCCCGGACCAGTCCGGGCAGGTGGCGTTCGACGGTGTCGTCCAGGCCGATCCGGCCCTCGGCGGCGAGTTGGACGACGAGCGTGGCGGTGAACGTCTTGGTGACGCTGCCGATCCGCAGCCGGTCCTCCGCCCGCATCCGGCGGCCGGTCGCCAGGTCGGCGACGCCGCGGGCGGCGGTCCGGCGCCCGCAGCGGGGGTCGGTGAACTCGGCGGCCGCGCCGGGGACTCCGTCGCCTCCGACCAGGGTGTCCAGGGCCGCTCCGACGGCCGCACGGGTCGCCGCGCACGCACCCGGCACGGCAGCGGCGGCCCCGGCCCCGGCCTCGGCCCCGACGGAAGCGGAAACGGGAGCCGAGGAGCCGGCGGCCGACGCGGCGGGGGTGCCCGCGAGCGCCGAGGCGGCCAGGGCGGCGGCGAGCACGGGCCCCCACCGCGCCGGCCGTCGCGCACCCCGGAGGGTTCCCCGGAGCATCATGTGATGGTGTGTCATGTCGTCAACGCTAGGAACCGGGCGCCCGGAGTTCACGACGGCACGCCCCCGGATCCGACCGGGGGACATCCCCACCCTTCACGTTCCCTTTCGGGCAGAACGGACCGGACGGCCGGCCCCGCGCACCCGCCCCACCCGACCCAGGCCGGGCCCCGGCCCCGGACCTGGCGGGCCGGCCCCGCCGGAGCTACTCCGGCCGCCGCCACAGGTTGCGCCGCGCGAGGAGCGGCAGCACGCCCTCCCCGAACCAGTACGCCTCCTCCAGGTGCGGCATCCCGCTGAGCACGAACTCCTCGATGCCCAGCTCGTGGTACTCCGTGATCAGGTCGGCCACCTCCCGGTGGCTGCCGACCAGCGCCGTCCCCGCGCCGCCCCGCAGCAGCCCGATGCCCGCCCAGAGCCCCGGGTGGACCTCCAACCGCGCCGCCGAACCGCCGTGCAGGGCCAGCATCCGGCGCTGCCCCTCGGACTCGCTCTCCGCGAGCGCGCGCTGGGTCTCCCGGATCCGCACCGGGTCCATCGCCGCCAGCAGCCGCTCGGTCTCCGCCCACGCCTGCGCCGAGGTGTCCCGGGTGATCACGTGCAGCCGGATCCCGAACCGCACCACCCGGCCCTGCGCGGCGGCCAGTTCGCGGATCCAGGTGATCTTCTCCCGCACCTGCGCGGGCGGCTCCCCCCAGGTGAGGTAGACGTCCGCGTACCGGGCGGCCACGTCGCCCGCCGCCGGCGACGAACCACCGAAGTACACGGGCGGCACCTGGTCCGGCAACCGGTTCAACACGGCCCGCTCCACGCGGAGATGGGGCCCCTCGTGGTCGACAGTCTCGCCCGCCCAGAGCCTGCGCGTGATCGACAGGAACTCGCCGGTCCGCGCGTACCGCGCGTCCTTGTCGAGGAAGTCACCGTACGCGCGCTGCTCCGCCGACTCACCGCCCGTCACCACGTTGAGCAGCAGCCGGCCGCCGGACTGCCGCTGGTACGTCGCCGCCATCTGCGCGGCCAGCGTCGGACTGATCTGCCCCGGCCGGAACGCCACCAGGTACTTGAGCCGCTCCGTCACCTGGGTGAGCATCGCCGTCGTCAGCCAGGCGTCCTCGCACCAGGCGCCGGTCGGCGTCAGCGCCCCCTCGAACCCCAACTGCTCCGCGCTGCGGGCGATCTGACCCAGGTAGGCGACGGACGGCGGCCGGTCCGCCCCGGCGGTCCCGGGCGTCGAACCGTGCCCGCCGCCGACGACGTGCCGGCTGTCGCCGTTGGTGGGCAGGAACCAGTGGAAGGTCAGGGACATGAACACACACTCCGGTGCCGAGAACGCCTGCGGGGAGGGGAGGGAGCAGCACTCACCGACGACAGGCGGCCGCGCACACCCGCACCAGGTCCACGTGCAGGCGCCGCACGAGGCACCCGGAGGCAGCGGCGGAGGCGGCGGAGGCGGTCATGCGGGCGATTATCCGCCCACGACCGGCACGGATCAAGAGACCGCGGCACCGCCGTCAGCACCAGCACAGCGCTTCGAGTGGAGCGAGCGTGGCACGCAGGCGCCTCGTGCACGTCCTGCCGGGCATCGGCGGCAGCGTCCTGGAACGTCCGGGGGCGGGCGGCCGGGAACGGCCGTCCGGGACGCGGGATTCGGTGACCTCGCCGCTCTCGCCCGTGAACTGGCGGACGTCATCCACTCCGGCTGACCCCGACCACGCGAAAGGCCCGCCGGGCCTCCCCCATGCAGCAGGGGGAGGCCCGGCGGGCGCTTCAGCTGTTACCGGTGAGCGGTGGCTCAGACCTGGCCGGCCTTCTCCAGGGCGGCGCAGCAGGTCTTGATCAGCAGGCGGGTGACCACGTACGGGTCGACGTTGGCGTTCGGACGGCGGTCCTCGATGTAGCCCTTCTGGTCCACCTCGACCTGCCACGGGATGCGGACCGACGCGCCGCGGTTGGAGACGCCGTAGGAGTAGACGTTCCACGGGGCGGTCTCGTGCTTGCCGGTCAGGCGGGACTGGATGTCGTCGCCGTACTGGCTGACGTGCTCCAGCACGATCTCCTGGGAGGCGCCGAGCGACTCGCAGGCGGTGATGATCGCGTCGTAGCCCTCGCGCATCGCCCGGGTGGAGAAGTTGGTGTGCGCACCCGCGCCGTTCCAGTCTCCCCTGGCCGGCTTGGCGTCGAGGGTGGCGTCGATGCCGAACTCCTCGGCGGTGCGGTAGAGCAGGTAGCGGGCGATCCACATGTCGTCGGAGGCGGTCAGGGCGTCGACCGGGCCGATCTGGAACTCCCACTGGCCGGGCATGACCTCGGCGTTGATGCCGCAGATGGCGAGGCCGGCGTCCATGCAGCGGTCGAGGTGCAGCTCGACGATCTCGCGGCCGAAGACCTCCTCGGCGCCGACGCCGCAGTAGTAGCCGCCCTGCGGGGCCGGGAAGCCGCCCTCGGGGAAGCCGAGCGGGCGGGAGCCCTTGAAGAAGGTGTACTCCTGCTCGATGCCGAAGATCGAGTCCTGCGCCGCGTACTGCTCGGCGACGGTGCGCAGCAGGGCGCGGGTGTTCGACTCGTGCGGGGTGCCGTCGGTCTCGTGGACCTCGCAGAGGACGAGGATGTTGTCGCCGCCGCGGATCGGGTCCTTGGTGACCTTGACCGGCTCCAGCACTCGGTCCGAGGCGTGGCCTTCGGCCTGGTTGGTCGAGGAACCGTCGAAGCCCCAGGTGGGGATCTTGTCGGCGTTCGGCAGGACCCGAGTCTTGGAGCGGAGCTTGGCGGTCGGCTTGGTGCCGTCGATCCAGATGTACTCGGCCTTGATTGCCACGGCGATGTCCCTCGCAAACTGAGTGGTGGGTGCCCGCGTAGCGTCGCAAGCCGCCGTTTCCCGGTTGTTCCTCTCATGTAACGCCCATGTGAACCAACCGTCCGCGTCGGCACCGTCACCGTGCGGGAGTGCCGCAGATGGCACTCCCGCACGGGATCCGGGGCGGGTTTCAGCGCCTGCGGGCGTGGGCGGCGACAGCGGCCCGGCGACGGCGGGTGGCCCAGAGGGCGCAGGCGCCGGCGGCGACCAGGGCGGCGGCTCCGGCGGCGAGCGGGGCGGTGGAGTCACTGCCGCCGGTGGCGGCGAGGTGGTCCGCCGGGGCCGGGGCCGGGGCGGCGGAGGCCGGACGGCGGGCGGCCTGCGTACCGGTGGCGGACGGCGGGGCGGCAGCGGCCCGGCCGGTACCGGCGGCGCCGGTGGGAGTGCCGTCCCCCACCGGCCGGGCTGCGGGCACCTCGGCGGGCGGGGCCACGGCCGGGGCGGTGGCGGGCGCCGGGGCGGAGGGCGTCGGCACCGGCTTCTCGCAGCTCACCGAGGCGACCGTGACGGTCCCGGTCACCTTGGCGACGTTGAGGCTGAGCGGGTTGACCTCCACCCGCACCTCCAGGGCCGAGGCGGCGGCCGTCGTCGAGGTGGTGGTCTTCTTGGAGAACTCGACCGAGACGCTGCCGACCAGCGGGACCTCCACCCTGGTCGGCCCGTACAGGCTGACGGTGACGGGCTTGCCGAGGAGGGTCAGCTTCGCGGGGGCCACCACGTCGGCGGTCGGCCGCCCGTCGACCGGACAGGTGGCGGTGGCGCTGAGCGCCTCCAGGCCGAGCAGGGTGGTGGCGGGGAGGCCGGGGGCGTGGACGTCCGCGTTGACCAGCTGGACGGCGGCGGAGGCGCCCTTGGCGTCGACCTTGGTCACCGACTTTCCGAGGTCGGCCCTGACCAGGGTGACCGGGCCCTGCTGGTCGACGCCTTCGACGACGGCGGTGAGGACGGACCCCTCCCTCTGCGCGGGGGTCTCGACCTTGTTGAGTGCGATGTTCACCGGAACGTCCACGGTCTTGTTCAACAGGCTGACGTCCAGGTCGAGTTCGGCGGTGACGGCGCGCGCCTTGCCGGCGGAGGGCGCCGGGGAGGCCCCCGCGGAGGCCGCCGGTGCGGCCGGTGTCGCCGGGGACGCCCCCGGTGCACCCGGTGCGGTGGCGTGGGCGACGGACGGCACGACGGACGCCGGGACTATCAGCGCCGCCACCGCGAGGGCGGCGACGGTGACGGCGGGAACGGAACGGTACGAGGACATGGCGGTACCCCCACGGGTGGTGACGAGGAGGAGCGCACCTCCGACATCACCCGCCCGCGGGGGCGGGGCCAAGGGGCTGGCGCTCCGAACGACGAGCCGCCAGTCTTCTCGAACAATCCGTCACATGAGTCACACAGAACGTCATTTCACTCGTTCGGGTGAGGTTGACGCCCAGGAACACCACGGCCCGCCGCAACGGCCTCCGGCCACGACCACCGGCACGGCAGCCGGACACGGCAGCGGGCACGGCAGGCCACGGCAGCCGGGCGACGGCGGCCCGGCTACGGCAGGCGCCAGTCCACCGGCTGCGCACCCTGCCGCGCCAGCAGTTCGTTGGCCCGGCTGAACGGGCGCGAGCCGAAGAAGCCGCCGTTCGCCGAGTAGGGGCTCGGGTGCGCGGACTCGATCGCCGGGATCTCCCCCAGCAACGGACGCAGGTTGCGCGCGTCACGGCCCCAGAGAACCGCCACCAGCGGGCCGCCGCGCGACGCGAGCGCGCGGATCGCCTGCTCGGTGACCTCCTCCCACCCCTTGCCCCGGTGCGCGGCGGGTTTGCGCGGCGCGGTGGTGAGGGCGCGGTTCAGCAGCAGGACGCCCTGCTGCGTCCAGGGGGTGAGGTCCCCGTTCGAGGGCTGCGGGAGACCGAGGTCGTTCCCGTACTCCTGGAAGATGTTGATCAGACTGGCCGGGATCGGGCGGACGTCCGCCCCCACCGAGAAGCTGAGGCCGACGGCGTGGCCGGGGGTGGGGTACGGGTCCTGCCCGACGATCAGCACCCGCACATCGGCGAAGGGCTGTTGGAAGGCGCGCAGCACGTTCGGACCGGAGGGCAGGTACGTACGGCCGGCCGCCAGTTCGGCGCGGAGGAAGTCGCCCATGGCGGCGACCCGCCCGGCCACCGGCTCCAGCGCGGTGGCCCACCCGGGCTCGACGATCTCATTCAGTGGACGCGGTGCCATGGGCGTAACCCTATCGGCCTACAACGACAGCCCGTTCACCCGGATGATCTTCGGCCCGCCCGGCCGCCGACGGCCGCGCGCCGCCCCCGTGCCGCCCCCGCGCCGTCCGCCCGGCCTCACCCCACCGGACTCCCGCGCAGCACCACCTGGCGCGGGTCGGCGAGCACCCGGACGTCCGCCCGCGGGTCCTCCGCGTACACCACGAAGTCGGCCGACGCCCCCTCCTCCAGGCCCGGACGGCCCAGCCACTCCCGCGCCGACCAGGTGGCCGCCGAGAGCGCCTCCGCCGGGCTCAGCCCGGCCTTGACCAGCTCGGCCACCTCGTCGGCGACCAGGCCGTGGGCGATCGAGCCGCCCGCGTCCGTCCCGACGAAGATCGGGATGCCCGCGTCGTGCGCGGCGCCCACGGTGTCGTAGCGGCGGGCGTGCAACCGCCGCATGTGGGCGGACCAGGCCGGGAACCTGAGGTCGCCGCCGAGCGCCAGGCGCGGGAAGGTGGCGATGTTGACGAGCGTCGGGACGATCGCGACGCCGCGCTCGGCGAAGGCCGGGATCAGTTCCTCGGTCAGGCCGGTGGCGTGCTCGACGCAGTCGATGCCGGCCGCCAGCAGGTCGGGCAGCGATTCGGCGGCGAAGCAGTGCGCGGTGACCCGCGCACCCTCCTCGTGCGCCGCCGCGATCGCCTCGGCCAGGGCGTCGCCGGGCCAGCAGGCGGCGAGGTCGCCGCGCTCCCGGTCGATCCAGTCGCCGACCAGCTTCACCCAGCCGTCCCCGCGGCGCGCCTCGGCCCGGACGTAGGCGGTGAGGTCGCCGGGCTCGATCTCGTGCGCGTAGTTGCGGATGTAGCGACGGGTGCGGGCGATGTGCCGGCCGGCCCGGATGATCCGGGGCAGGTCCTCGCGCTCGTCGATCCACCGGGTGTCGGCGGCCGAACCGGCGTCACGGATCAGCAGCGTGCCGGCGTCGCGGTCGGTGAGCGCCTGCTTCTCGCTGGTGGCGGCGTCGACGGCGCCGTGCGCGTCCAGGCCGACGTGGCAGTGCGCGTCCACCAGACCGGGCAGCACCCAGCCGTCCACCGTCCGGACGTCACCGGCCGCCACGGGGCGGTCGAAGGTCACCCGGCCGTCCACCACCCAGAGTTCGTCGCGGACGTCCTCCGGACCGACCAGCACCCGACCCCGGACGTGCAGCACCGTGCCATCGCTCATGGCCCGCACTCTACCGACGACGGCATTCCCTGTAAGGACCGCCGATGGGGCAGACTCGTTCCGGTCACCGTTCCCCCACGTGAGAGGCCCGACCCCGTGACCCCCTACCTCGACCTGCCCCCGTTCAGCGCCGCCGACTTCGCGGCCGTCGAGGACCAGGTGGCCGCGCTGCTGCACACCACCGCCGACGTGATCGTCACCCAGGGCGAGGCCCTGCTGCCGCTGGAGGCCGCGATCCGGGGCGCCGCGCACCCGGGGTCGACCGCGCTCAACATCGTCACCGGACCGTACGGGCAGACCTTCGGCGGCTGGCTGCGCGACTGCGGGGCGAACGTCGTCGACCTCGCCGTGCCGTTCGACACCGCCGTCACCGCCGGGCAGGTGGCCGAGGCGCTCGCCGCGCACCCGGAGGTCGACTTCGTCTCCCTGGTGCATGCCGAGGCCGCCACGGGCAACACCAACCCGGTCGCCGAGATCGCCGCCGTCGTGCGCGCGCACGGGGCGCTGCTGATGCTGGACGCGGTCGCCTCGGTGGCCGCCGAACCGCTGCTCACCGACGCCTGGGGCGTCGACCTGTGCGTGATCGGCGGCCAGAAGGCGATGGGCGGGCCGGCCGGGGTCTCCGCCGTCTCCGTCTCCGCGCGGGCCTGGGAGCGGATCACCGCCAACCCGGCCGCCCCGCGCCGCTCCTACCTCTCCCTCCTGGACTGGAAGGAGCGCTGGACGGACGCCGGACGGACGGTCCTGCCGCACGCGCCGGCCCAGCTGGAGATGCTCGCGCTCGGCGCCTGCCTGGACCGGATCGAGGCGGACGGGCTGCCCGCGGTGATCGCCCGCCACGGCGCGGCGTCCGCCGCCGTCCGGGCCGGCGTCCGCACCCTCGGCACCCTCGCCCCGTTCGTCCCGGACGACGCCCACGCCGCCCCGGTGGCCACCACCCTGCGCACCCCGGTCGGCCTGGACGCCGCCGCACTGGCCGCCGAGCTCCGCCGCCTCGACCCGACCCTCCCCGTCCAGGCCGGTGGCGGCGCACTCGCCGCCGGGATGCTCCGCGTCAACCACTACGGCCCGGCCGCCTCCCCCGGGACGGTCCGCGCCACCCTCACCGCCCTGGCCACCGCCACCGGCACCGACGCCACCTCCGCCCTCAAGGCGGCGGAGGCCGCCTGGGAGGCGGTCGGCCCCTCCTTCGGGTGACCGAACCCCCCGCCCGGCCGGGCCACGCCTGACCCGGCCGGGCCACGCCTCACCACCCCTCGGGAGCTTCTGTTCCCGAGGGGTTCATCGTTTCGCCACGCGGATCTCACCGGCGCCCGAGAGGCTCCTCGCAACGCAAAGTTGGCTATACAACTTCACCCGTGAGACCGCCCAGGAGGAACCCCATGCCCGAGCTTCCGCCGTACTGGCTGCGCGACAACTGCCCCTGCGCCGAATGCCGCGACCCGCGGAACGGGCAGAAGCTGTTCCAGATCACCGACCTGCCGGACGACCTCGCGATCGCCGCGCAGACCGAGCAGGGCACACAGACCGAGCAGAACGGGCAGGGCGGGCAGGGCGGGCACCTGGAGGTGCTCTGGTCGGACGGGCACCGGTCCCGCTACCCGCTGGAGTGGCTGGCCGGGGCGGCGCCCGACGGCGGGGCCGGCGGCACCGTCGACGGTGACGGGCGGACGGAGGCCGACAAGCGCCTCTGGACGGCGGCGGACTTCGCGGACGGCCTCCCGGAGGCGGAGTGGACGGCCTACCTGGCCGACCCGGCGGAGCGCGCCGCCGTCCTGGCCGCCGTACGCCGGTCCGGCTTCGCCGTGCTGCGCGGGGTGCCTGCGGTGGAACGGCAGGTGCTCGCCGTCGCCGGGACCTTCGGGTACGTGCGGGTCACCAACTACGGCGAGCTGTTCGACGTCCGGGTCGAGCCGGACCCGAACAACCTGGCCTTCACCAGCGCGGCGATCACCCCGCACACCGACAACCCGTACCGCGACCCGGTCCCCACCCTCCAGCTGCTGCACTGCCTGGAGAACTCGGCGACCGGCGGGGACTCCGGCCTGGTGGACGGGTTCAAGGCCGCCGCGGTCCTGCGCGAGGAGGCTCCGGAGGCCTTCGCGATGCTGACCCGCACGCCCGTCCCGTTCGTCTTCCGCGACCGGGACACCGAACTGCGGGCCGACCGGCCGCTGATCGGGGTGGATCCGCTCGGCCGGATCCGCGAGGTGCGGTTCAACAACCGCTCGATCGGCACGCTGCGCGGGACCGCCCGGGAGCTGGACGCGTTCTACGACGCCTACCGCCGGTTCGCCGCGATCACCCTCCGCCCCGAGCTGCAGCTGGAGTTCCGGCTGGACCGGGGCGACTGCCTGATCTTCGACAACGTCCGCCTGATGCACGCCCGGACGGCCTTCGAGAAGGACGGCCACCGCCACCTCCAGGGCTGCTACGCCGACCTGGACTCGCTGGCCAGCACCCTCGCCGTACTGGACCGCCGGGCAGCCGCGCTGGACGCGATCGCCGAGCTGTTCGCGGGCGAGGGCGCCGGCGAGTACCTGGGCGAGGCGGTGACCATGGCCGAGCACATGCTCCAGGCCGGCGCGCTGGCGGAGGCGGCCGGGGCGGCCCCGCACCTGGTCGCGGCGGCGCTGCTGCACGACGTCGGCCACTTCCAGGGGGCTCTGCACGGACGGGATCTGATGGAGGGTCAGGACAATCGGCACAGCGACACGGGTGCGGACTGGCTGGCCCGCTGGTTCGGCCCGGAGGTCACCGACCCGGTCCGCCTGCACGTGGCCGCCAAGCGCTACCTGTGCGCGGTCGAGCCGGGCTACCGGGCGCGGCTGTCCGAGGCCTCCGAGTACACGCTCCGGGTGCAGGGCGGCCCGATGTCCGAGGAGCAGGCCGCGGCCTTCGCCGCGCACCCGGGCGCCGAGGACGCGGTGGCGGTCCGCCGCTGGGACGAGCAGGCCAAGGAGGCCGACGCGGACACCCCGGGCTTCGCGCACTTCCGCCCGCTGCTGGCCGCGTTGATGCGCTGAACCTCCGGAGGGCGGACGGGAACGGGGTGGTGGGCCGACCGGCCCACCACCCCGCCGCGCGCTCCGGCCCCCGAGCCGCGAACGCCGTCCGCATCCCCCCGCCGAAGGTTCAGTCCACTTCCCGGGCGTGCCGGGAGAGCGCCGACGCGGCCAGCGAGTTGTGCACGCTGAACGCCACCGTGCCGGGCAGGTAGCGGTCCTGGGACCACTCCACGGGGGTGCCGGTCGGGTCGGTGGTCCGCCGCCGCTCGCGCAGCAGCGGGCCGCCGCGGCGGCAGCCGAGCAGCCGGGCATCGTCCGCGTTGGCCACGACGATGTCGATGGTGTGGTCGGCGTCGGTGAACAGGATGCCGTGCTCGCGCAGGACCTCGGTGTGCGAGACGACGTCCGGCGGCAGTTCGGCGACGATCTCGCCGACCCGGGGCGGGTAGACCGTCCGCTCCACCATCACCGGCTTGCCGGAGAGGGTGCGCAGCCGGACCGTCACGTAGACGTCCGCGCCCTGCTCCAGGCGGAGCTGCTCGCGTTCGGCGGCGTCGGCCGGGCGGCGGACCAGCGAGTCGAGTATGCCGCCGGGCTCCTCCCCCATCGAGTACGCCCAGTGCGTGAAGCTGAGCAGTTCGGAGAAGCTCTGCACGCGGGCCGTTCCCAGCACCACCCGGCGGGTGCCCCGCCGCGAGGTGACCAGCCCGTCCGAGCGGAGCACGGCGAGCGCCTGGCGGACGGTGCCGCGCGAGACGCCGTACTGCTCGGCGAGCGCGCCCTCGGCGGGAAGCCGGCCGGCCTCGCCGAACGCGCCGGTGGTGATCGCCTCGCGCAGGTCGGCGGCGACCTTGCGGTAGAGCGCGCCGGTGGCGCGGTCCTCGGCGGCCGGACGGCCCGACTCCACTGCCACGTCAGTCAATGTCCCTCCAGGGGCGGTGTCCTGCACAGCCGTACCGGCGCGGACAGCCCGACCTTATCCCGCTGCGCCACCGAAGCATCGCACTCCGGCGATCATCCGCCGGCGACCTGATTCGACCGTTCCCGCAGCCGACCCCGGGACTGGGCCATCCGTTCACCTTCCCGTCATCGGGCTCCGGCGTACTTACCCCCGTCAGCGAAGTTGGCTAGTCAACTCGGGCGCCGAACAACCGGCCGCTCACCCCGGCCCGGCCGCCCCGGCCACCCCACTCGCCCGACGAATCCCCGCGAAACGCACCCCTCGCAGTACGCCCTGATCAGGAGACTGACCCGTGACCGTGCACCGTGCCCGCGCCGCCGCTTTCGCGGCCGTACTGACCGCCGCCGCGCTCTCCCTCACCGCCTGCGGCTCCGCCGGTTCGACCGCCAAGGCCGGCGACGCCGCCAAGGCCGGCACCAAGGACGCCAAGGAGGCCACCTCCGCGGCCGACCTCGGCGGCATCGACGGCCTGATCGCCGCCGCCAAGAAGGAGGGCAAGCTGCACGTCATCACGCTGCCCCGGGACTGGGCGAACTACGGCAAGATCATCGACGGCTTCAAGGCCAAGTACGGCCTGGAGGTCGAGGAGGAGAACCCGGACGGCTCCAGCCAGGACGAGATCAACGCGATCACCTCCCGCAAGGGCCAGGACCGCGCCCCCGACGTCGTCGACCTCGGCAGCGCGTTCGCGCTCCAGGCGGTCAAGGACGGCCTGCTCGCCCCCTACAAGGTCGCGACCTTCGACAAGGTCCCGGCCTCCCAGAAGGACGCGGCCGGCGCCGCCGTCAACGACTACGGCGGCTACATCTCGATCGGCTGCGACGCCAAGAAGATCGCCAGCTGCCCGAAGACCTTCGCCGACCTGCTCAAGCCCGAGTACAAGGGCCAGGTCGCCCTCAACGGCAACCCGACCAAGTCCGGCTCGGCGTTCGGCGGCGTCTACGCGGCCGCGCTCGCCAACGGCGGCTCGCTGGACAACATCCAGCCCGGCATCGACTTCTTCGGCAAGCTCAAGCAGTCCGGCAACTTCAACCCGGTCGAGTCGACCCCCGCCACCATCGAGAAGGGCGAGACCCCGATCTCGATCGACTGGTCCTACCTGAACGCCGGTTACAGCGACCAGTTCAAGGACAAGGGCGTCGACTGGAAGGTCTCCATCCCCTCCGACGGCAGCTACGCCCAGTTCTACAACCAGGGCATCAACAAGTGGGCCCCGCACCCCGCCGCCGCGCGCCTGTGGCAGGAGTACCTGTTCAGCGCCGAGGGCCAGAACCTCTTCCTCGGCGGCTACGCCACCCCGTCCACCTTCGACGCCCTGAAGAAGGAGGGCACCCTCGACGCCACGGCCGCCGCCAAGCTGCCGACCGTCGAGAAGCCCTTCACCACCTTCCCGACCCAGGACCAGATCACGGCCGCCAAGAAGGTCGTGACCGAGAACTGGACCAAGGCGATCGCGGGCTGACACTCCCGCCCCGCACCGCACTTCGGGCCGACTCCACCGCGAAAAGGCACTCATGACCACGGCTCCCACCCCGGTGCCGACCACCCCCGCCGCCACCGACCTCGGTGGCGGCGCGGGGGCGTCCGGAACCGCCACGACGTCCACCCCCACGACCACCGTCCCCGCCCCCCGGCGGCGACCGCTCGCCCGGCTCGGCGGCGCCTCCTGGCTCGCCACCGTCCCGCTCCTGCTCTTCTTCCTCGTCGGCTTCGGCCTGCCGGCCGTCGCCATCGTGATCGGCGCGTTCACCACCTCCACCGACGCGGAGGGCGGCGGCGGCCAGTTCACGTTCGACAACATCACCGCCTCCGTCCAGGGCGCCTACTGGACGGCCATGCTGAGCAGCCTCAAGCTCTCCGCGCTGACCGCCCTGCTCGCCACCCTGATCGGCCTGCCGATCGCCCAGGCCGTGGTCACCTCCCGGCACACCTGGCTGCGCCAGGCCGTGCTGACCGCCTCCGGCGTGCTCGCCAACTTCGGCGGCCTGCCGCTCGCGTTCGCGTTCGTCGCCACCCTCGGCAACGCCGGCGAGGTCACCCAGCTGCTCCACCTCACCGACCACGGCTGGACGCTCTACTCGTTCACCGGACTCACCATCGTGTACCTGTACTTCCTCATCCCGCTGATGGTGCTCACCATCACGCCGGCCCTGGACGGCCTGCGGGTGCAGTGGCGCGAGGCGGCCCAGAACAACCGGGCCACCACCGTCCAGTACTGGCGGCACGTCGCCCTGCCGATCCTGCTGCCCTCCCTGCTCGGCGGCTTCGTCCTGCTGTTCGGCAGCGCCTTCGCCGCGTACGCCACCGCCGCCGCGATGGTCGGTGCGACCGTCCCGCTGGTCAGCCGCTCGATCGCCGACGCGCTCTCCGGCAACGTGCTGGTCGGCCAGGGCAACCTCGCCCTCGCCCTCAGCCTCAACATGATCGTCGTGGCCGTCCTCGTGATGGCCGTGTACCTCCCCCTCCAGCGCCGGAGCGCCCGATGGCTCAGCTGACCCCCACCCGTACCGGCCGCACCAAGGTGCGCTGGTGGCGCGGCGCCGTCCTGGGAATCGCCGGAATCTACTTCGTCGTCCCGCTCGCCGCCGCCGGCTACTTCTCGATCGACGAGCCCCAGGGCTACTCCTTCGAGGCGTACACCGGGCTGCTCTCCGCGCCCGGCTTCCTCGACAGCCTCTGGCTCACCCTCGGGCTCGCCGTCGTCACCGTCCTGGTGCTGCTGCTCCTGCTGGTCCCCGCCCTGATCGCGGTCCGGCTCGGCGCGCCGAAGCTGCGCCCGGTGATCGACGTGCTCTGCACCCTGCCGCTGGTCGTCCCGCCCGTCGCCCTCACCGCCGGCCTGATCGGCGTGCTGCGCTGGGGCCCGGACTACCTGATGGACACGCCGTTCTTCCAGACCTTCGTGTTCGTCCAGGACCCGGACTTCCCGCTGGTCCTGGTCATCGCCTACGTGCTGATGGGCCTGCCGCTCGCCTACCGCGCGCTGGACGCCGGCCTGCGCGCCGTGGACGTCCGCACCCTGGTCGAGGCCGCCCGCAACTGCGGCGCGAGCTGGCCGCGTGCGGTGTTCACCGTCGTCCTGCCCAACCTGCGCGGGGCGCTGCTGAACGCCTCCTTCCTCACCCTGGCCCTGGTGCTCGGCGAGTTCACCGCCGCCTCGATCCTCGGCTACCAGCCCTTCCCGGTCTGGATCTACACGGTCGGCAACAGCCAGGCCCACATGTCGGTCGCGGTCTCCATCCTGAGCCTGCTGATCACCTGGCTGCTCCTGCTCCTGCTGGCCACCCTCGGCCGCGAGCGCCACGCCAAGACCACGTCCTGACCTCCCTGACCGCACGCCGGCCTCCCCCGCACCTCCGGAGAACTCCCTTGACCTCCCTCGCCGTTGAGAAGACCGCCACCCGATCGGGCGGCGCGACCGTCGAATTCCGCTCGCTGCGCCGCACCTTCGGCGCCACCACCGCGCTCGACGGCCTCGACCTGACCGTGCAGCCCGGCGAACTCCTCGCCCTGCTCGGCCCGTCCGGCTGCGGCAAGACCACCGCGCTGCGCATCCTCGCCGGCTTCGAGCAGCACGACTCCGGCCAGGTGCTGGTCGACGGCGAGGACATCACCGCGATCCCCGCCCACAAGCGCGACGCCGGCATGGTGTTCCAGTCGTACAGCCTCTTCCCGCACCTGACCGCAGCCGACAACGTCGCCTTCGGCCTGCGGATGCGCGGCGCCGGCAAGGCCGAACGCCTCAACCGGGCCAAGGAGCTGCTGGAGCTCGTCGGCCTGCCCCAGCACGCCGACCGCTACCCGCACCAGCTGTCCGGCGGCCAGCAGCAGCGCATCGCGCTCGCCCGCGCGCTCGCCCTCCAGCCCCGCGTCCTGCTGCTCGACGAGCCGCTCTCCGCACTCGACGCCAAGGTGCGGCTGTCGCTGCGCGAGGAGATCCGGCGCCTCCAGCAGGAGCTGGGGATCACCACGCTGTTCGTCACCCACGACCAGGAGGAGGCGCTCTCGATGGCCGACCGGGTCGCGGTGCTGCGCGCCGGCCGGCTGGAGCAGTGCGCCGCGCCCGCCGAGCTCTACGCCCGCCCGGCCACCGCCTTCGTCGCCGAGTTCGTCGGCACCATGAGCCGCATCCCGTGCGTCCGGGCCGGCGACGGCGTCGAGGTTCTCGGCCGCCGGCACGCCGTGGACGGCGAGCTGCCCGCGGACGGCCCGCTGGACGTGCTCGTGCGGCCGGAGAACGTCGCGCTGGCCCCGGCGGCGGACGGCCCGGCCCAGGTGGTCTCCGCGTCCTTCCTGGGCGCCGTCACCCGGCTCACCGTCCGGCTCGGCGACGGCACCGAGGTCAAGGCCGACCTGCCGACCGAGACCGCCACCGCACTGCCCGTCGGCTCGCACGCCGCGCTGACCCTGCCGGAGCGCCCGGTGCTGGTCGACCGCCGTACGGTCTGACCCGTCCGCCCTCCTCCTGATGAACCACCGAAGGTACCGCCATGCCTGCATCCGCTGAATCCGCCGTTCCTGCTGTTCCTGCTGTCCCCGCCGCACCGGTGTCGCCGGCCGCACCCGCCGCGACCGTGACGCCCGCCGCCGTCCTCTTCGACATGGACGGCACGCTGGTCGACACCGAGCACCTCTGGTGGCAGGCCGCCGCCGAACTCGCCGACGAACTCCACCACTCGCTCACCGACTCCGACGTCCCCGAGGTGCTCGGCCAGGCCGTCGAGCACACCGCCGCCCACCTCCACCGGGTCAGCGGGACGTCGCTGAGCGAGGCCGAACTCGCCGACCGGCTCGGCGACTCGTTCGCCGGCAAGGTCGCCGCCGAGACCGTCCCCCGGCCGGGCGCGCTCGCCCTGCTCGCCGAACTGCGCGACGCCCGCGTGCCCACCGCACTGGTGTCGGCCTCGCCGCGCCGCGTCGTCGACATGGTGCTCGGCACCATCGGCCGCGACTGGTTCGCCGTCACGCTGGCCGCCGAGGACACCCCGCGCACCAAGCCCGCGCCCGACCCCTACCTCGCCGCCGCCGCACGCCTCGGCCTCGACCCGGCCGCGTGCGTCGCCGTCGAGGACACCCCGACCGGCGTCGCCTCCGCCACCGCGGCCGGCTGCGCGGTGCTCGCCGTCCCGTCCGGCGACACCCGGATCCCGGGCGGTTCGCGGGTGACGCTGCTCGACAGCCTGGAGCACGCCGACGTCGCGCTGCTGGGGAAGCTCACCGCCGCGCCCGGGGTCTGACCTCCCGTGCCCTACGTACTCCTGGCCCTGGCGATCCTCAGCGAGATCTGCGCCACCAGCTGCCTGAAGCTCACCGACGGCTTCAGCCGGCTCTGGCCGAGCGTGGGGGTGGCGATCGGCTACGTCCTCTCGTTCTACCTGCTCGGCAAGGCGCTGAAGCACATCCCGGTGTCGGTCGCGTACGCGGTCTGGTCGGGAGCGGGGACGGCGGCGGTCGCCGGCATCGGCGTGGTGGCCTTCGGCGAGTCGCTGGGGCGGTTGCAGTGGCTGGGGCTCGCCCTGGTCGTCGTCGGCGTGGTGGTGCTCAACCTGAAGGGCAGCCACTGACGCACGACCGCCCACGGAGCAGGAAGTCGGCCGCCCCGACTTCCTGCTCCGTTCCGCTGCCCTCGCCGGCCCGCCGGCCCGCCGGACGGCGGGCGTCAGAGGTCAGGGTTCAGGGGCCAGGGGTCAGTTCCAGACCTCGCCGTAGAACTGGTTGCCGGTGCCACGCAGGTAGTAGTGGGCCCCGTACAGGCCGCCGGTGCACGCCTGCTGCCACCGGAACGGGTTGGTCGCTATGGAGCCGACCATCACGCCGGTGTCGGCGTCCCACAGCTCGGCACGACCCCAGTAGGACAGCGCGGTGTGCTGCCCCCCGAAGCACACCTGGTGGTTGCCGTTCGCCGGGATGCTGCTACTGGTGCAGACCCCGCCCCCACTCGAACACGATGCGGACGCCGCGCTCGCCGGGGACGCCGCGAAGAGTCCGAAGACGGCCATCGCCGACGTCGCCACGACTGTCCGGACGATTCTCTTCCTCATGGTGCTTCCTCATCTGTCGACCGATGTTGCCGGGGAGCGCCCGTGGGAGCCGGCCCCGGAGGCGTGCCCCCGGGTGCGTCGGCGTCGCCCTCCGGGCCGCTCGATCCGCCGCTCACTCTTCCAAGACCCGGCGCACCGGTCATCGGCGGTGAGTGCACCGGATCTTGACGGACAGTCGACTCGGCCGGCCGCACCCGGCACCGGACACCGGACACCGGAGCGGTCGCCGGCGGAGCGGCCCGGAGCCCGGGGAATTCCTTGCGCGGTCCGCCCCGGCCGGTGTAGACCCGTGATCATGCTGCCCGAGAGGACGTTCCGCAGTGCCGACCTGCCGCCCGCCGACCGGTTCGAATGCTGGCGGGCGCTCATGTCGGAGACGCACGCACCCATGGACATGTGGAGCGATCACGCTGCCGACTTCTGGGTGAACCAGCGGACCATCGCACTCGGCGAGATCACCGTCTATCCCCTGGAATGCCAACCCCTCACCTTCCGTCGCACACGGAAGCTGATAGGGAGGTCGGACCCCGACGCCCTCCACATCTCGCTGGTCAAGCGCGGGTCGGGAGTGGTCACCCAGGGCAGGGACAGCGTCGCCCGCAAGGAGTTCGAGTACCACACCACCGACACCTCGCTCCCGTTCGTCAGCGCACTCCAGGAGCCGTTCAAGATCATCGGGGTCGAGGTGCCCAAGGCCCTCCTTCCGCTGCCTGCGGGCACCGCCCGACGGATCGTCGGAAGGAACATCTCGGCCCGAGGCGGAATGGGAGCCCTGCTGGCCACGTTCCTCGACCAGGTGACGAGGGAGAGCCACTCCTACCAGCCGGCCGACGCCCCGCGCCTGAGCACGGTGCTGACCGACCTCGTGGCCGCGCTCTTCGCCGGTGTCCTCGACGCCGACCGGTCGCTGACCCCGGAGACCCGCCAACGCACCTTGGCGCTCCGCATCATGGCCTTCGTGCGGAACAACGCCGACGACCCGCAGCTGGACATCCGCGCGATCGCCGCCGCGCACCACATATCCGTCAGCTATCTCCACCGTCTGTTCCAGCGAGAGGGGAACGGAGCCACGGTCGCGAGCTTCCTGCAACACCAGCGGCTCGCGCGAGCGCGGCAGGACCTGGCCGACCCCGCGCACCGGGGGGTGCCGGTGCACGTCATCGCCGCGCGGCGGGGCTTCAGCCACGCGTCGGCGTTCGGCCGGGCGTTCCGCGAGGCCTACGGTGTTCCCCCCGGCGCCTTCCGCCGGCAGTCCCCGGCCTCGGACGCCGCACCAGGGACGGAGTGACGGAGCGTCCGATCGCGGGCAGGCGCGCGCTGCCCGATCGGCAGCGGACTCGTCCTGCCGCCCGGAAACGGCCTGGAGACTGCGGGGAAGCCATGGGGAAGCCGGCACGACGCGGTCGCGGCCGACCGGTCGGGAACCGGTCGGCCGCGGTCACTGCACGACGTCAGTGGGAGAACGCCCACTGCTGGGTCGGAATGCCGACGTAGGACCGCTGCTGGGCCGCGGCGCCGTCCGACGTGCGGCGGTGGTCTGCCCACCGCCGCACGCGGACCGGATCGGCCGGCGACAGCGGCTCGATCCGGTCCCCCTACCGCTTCACTGATCACCAACCGGACAGAAGCATCCGATCGGCGACTCAGCCCACAACGAGATGCGCCTCAGTGCCGACGGCGGGCTGCGGCCCGTCCGCTTCGCCTCACGAGGAGGACGAGTGCACCTCCCAGGACGATGGCGGCCACCGAGCCGACCACGACGCCGATCGATCCGCCCGCACCGGTCGCGGCGAGCGCCTGCCCCGACTCGTTCAGGTGTTGGACGGGGCCGCCCTGCACGTTGCTTCCGTGGACGGGAGCGCCCTGAACGTTACCGGCCTGAACGGGAGCGCCCTGCACGTTGCCTCCATGGACGGGAACACCCTGGACGTTGCCGCCCTGAACGTTGCTTCCATGGACGGGAACACCCTGAACGTTGCCGCCCTGAACGTTGCCTCCATGGACGGGGCCACCCGGCACGTCGCCGTGGTTGTCGTGGCCATTCCCGTGATCGCCCTGTGCAGGACCACCATGCCCGTGACCGCCATGACCGCTTGGAGACTGGGATGGGCCTGCGGGGCCTGCGGGGCCTGCCGGGCCGGCCGGGCCTGCCGGGCCTGCCGGACCTGATGCGCCGGGAGAGCCATTCGCACCCGGCGAACCGTTGCCGCCAGGAAGCCCGTTGGCACCGGGCGAACCGTTAGCACCGGGAAGCCCGTTGGCACCGGGAGAGCCATTCGCACCCGGCGAACCGTTGCCGCCAGGAAGCCCGTTGGCACCGGGCGAACCGTTCGCACCGGGAAGCCCGTTGGCGCCGGGAGAGCCATTCGCACCTGGCGAACCGTTGGCACCGGGAAGCCCGTTGGCACCGGGCGAACCGTTGGCCCCCGGAGCTCCTGGGGCGCCGTTGGGGCCGGGAGCACCCGGAGAGCCGGGCGCGCCGGGCACGCCGGGAGCACCGTTGGGACCAGGAGCACCCGGAACACCGGGGGCACCAGGGGCACCGTCAGGGCCGGGAGCACCCGGAACACCCGGAGCTCCTGGGGCGCCGTTGGGGCCGGGAGCACCCGGAGAGCCGGGCGCGCCGGGCACGCCGGGAGCACCGTTGGGACCAGGAGCACCAGGGGCACCGTCAGGGCCGGGAGCACCCGGAGAGCCGGGCGCGCCGGGCACGCCGGGAGCACCGTTGGGACCAGGAGCACCCGGAGCACCGGGAGAGCCCGCCGGACCGGGAGCACCGTTGGGACCGGGGGCACCCGGCGAGCCGGCGGGACCGGCAGGACCGGCAGGACCGCTGGGGCCGGCAGACCCGCTCGGACCCGCCGGACCGCTCGGACCCGCCGGACCGCTCGGACCGGGCGGTCCGACCGTGCAGGCCGCCCTCGTGATGGTGTTGTCGTCCAGCGTGACGGCCCCCGTGCGCGCCAGGGCACGGCCTTCGATCACCGAGGCGTGGTTCACGGTGATCGACGTCATGGCCAGGATGTTGCCCTTGAAGAAGGAGCTGACGTCGATGGTGGCGGAGCTGCCCACCTGCCAGAACACATTGCAGGGCTGCGCCCCGTTGACCAGGCTGACGACGCTCGACGGGGCCGTGATCAGGGTGGAGCCGATCTGGAAGATGAAGACGGCACTGGGATCGCCCAGGGCGTCCAGGGTGACGGTCCCGGTCAGGTTCAGTGAGGACGTCGCTTTGTAGACGCCGGGCGTCAGCGTGAGTCCACCGATGTCGCCCGGAGACGTCAGGCTGGCCGTGGGGGCCCGGCCTGCGGCGTCGTTGTAGGCGATGACCAGGTCGGACTGAGCCTGTGCGGCCTGGGCGTCGTTGACGTGCTGGACTCCGTTCACGATCCCGGGCGGAAAGCCCGTCACACTGGTGCCCGGGCTGAGGCCCAGGTCCCCGTTGATCACGCTGGGACCGGTATTGGTGACCGTAGATGCGCCCAGCACCGCATAGCTGGCGTCGGTACCCAGCATCACCGGTGCCTCCGCAGCGTGCGCGGGACTGGTGATCAGGCCCGCCGTGGCAAGCAGCGTCAGTCCGGACAACAGGGCGAGCGCCCCCGTGAGTCGGGAGCGTCTGCGCCGTCTCTCCGGTAGGGCGGGCGGAATGGCATCGACTGCCATAGGACAAGACCCTTTCTTGTCGCCGTTGAGCTCCGTCACCCGAAAAGAGGATTTCGGAGCGCCGATGGTGAGTTCTGGTCGGACCACAAGCCCTCGTGCACGCGCCGAGGCGCCACGGGCGCCACCCCGGGAGAGCCGCAGAGCGGCGCCCACCAGGGATGGTGATGCACAGTCACCAACTCAGTACACCGTGCAACAGCAACATAAAAAGGAAAGAATAATAAAGATGCAATCGAGTGACGTGTCGACGCGAACAGGGCATCCAACCCCCATCACCGGCGTGTCGTTTGTCCACGCACTCAATGTCGTGGGCAGGGCCTCCGCCTTCCGCTGCGCCCGAGCCACTCGGATTCGGCCGTACCCGCGGAGCCCGACATCGCGCTCGGCGGAGCCCGTCCACCCGACCGCCACCACGGCCCCTCGCCGGTCACCGTCACGGCCCTGGGCAGTACCGTTTCTTCTCTTGGCCGCGTCCAGGCTGGTGAAATGACGTATCGCTCGGGGGATGGAGTCGTTGGCCCGGGCATGAACGACCCAACGTATCCGCAAGGCGGGGTCCTCGCGGCGGCCGAAGGCAACGCCGCTACCGTGGCCGAGCGCTGCCGTCTCGCAGGTGGCCTGCTCAGAGTCACGCTCGGCGACCTGCGCGAGGAGCTCGGCTACCGAAGACTCGGCAAGTACGTCCTGGACGAGGTGGCCGACACCCTGACCGAGGAGGGGCTCGGCTGGTTTCCGGCCGGACGGCTCTCACCCCGGGAGAACGGCGAACCTCGCAAGGAGCAGGAAGTATGGGTGTTCCTCCGGGACGATGGCCTACGGTGCCAGGTCATCGACGCCATCCAGGCGCCCGAGGGCTCCGACGTCCCCACCGTCCTGAACGGGCTGCTCGCCGACCGCCCCCAGGACCTCTCCCCCGAACGGAAACTCGGCCTCATCCGCGAGATCCTCGGGCTCTGAGTCGCCGAGGCCGCGGGCACCGCTTCCGGGAGGCCCGTGCCTCCCGGAAGGACACGGCGGTTCGGCCGCCGTCGAGCGCCCCCACCCCGCCCGTCAACCGGCCACCCCACCGTCCACGGCGTCGGCCGCCACCCGGAATCCGATGTTGCCGGCCGAACTGTCCGGCGTGTTCGAGCTGCGCGCCGCCACCCGGTAGCGGTTGCAGTACGACTCGTGGCACATGTGGGAGCCCCCGCGCATCACCCGCGCCGAGCCGTCCGGCGGCCCGGCCGGGTCGTGGCCCGGCCCCGTGCGGTGGAAGCCGGGGCTGAACCAGTCGGCGCACCACTCCCAGACGTTGCCGACGGTGTTGTACAGCCCGAAGCCGTTCGGCCGGAACGCGGTCACCGGGGCGGTGCCCCGGTGACCGTCCGCCGCCGTGTTCAGCGTCGGGAAGACGCCCTGCCAGATGTTGCACAGGTGCCGTCCCCCCGGCATCAGCTCGTCGCCCCACGGGTAGCGCCGCTGCTCCAGCCCGCCCCGGGCGGCGTACTCCCACTCGGCCTCGGTCGGCAGCCGGGTGCCGGACCAGGCGCAGTACGCCTGCGCGTCGTTCCACGAGACGTGGACGACGGGGTGGTTCTGACGCGTCGTGACGGAGGAGCCCGGCCCCTCCGGCGACCTCCAGGCCGCCCCGGCGACCGCCCGCCACCACGGCACGGCGGCCACCGCGGGCGAGGCGGCGGCGAGCTCCCCGGGCAGGAAGCCCTCGAAGACGTAGGAGAAGCCGAAGGTCTCCGCCTCGGTGCGGTGGCCGGTCGCCTTCACGAAGGTCGCGAACGCGGCGTTGGTCACCGTGGTCGGCGCGATCCGGAACGGGCTCAGCTCGACCGGTCGGACGGGCCCCTCGCCGTCGGCCGGGTAGCCCTCCCGGTCGTCCGTCCCCATCAGGAACCGCCCGCCGGGCAGGCCGGTCAGCTGCCGCGCGACACGCAGCGCCCGCGGGTCGGCGAGCGGCAGCACGGTGGCGGTGGTCCCGCCGGTGTCCGTGCCGCGTCCGGGGGTGCAGCAGGGCTTGGTGGTCGGCACGGGGTTCCTCGTTCCGGGTGGTCGGTGCGGGGCCGGCGCCCCGCACCGGGCGAACCGGGTGCGGGGCGCCGACCACCGGTGGTCGAGCGGTCGGGCGGCCCGGTCAGGCGACCCGGTCGGCGGCCAGCTGCGCCGCCAGCGCCGGGACACCGAGCGCCTGCTCCTCCTGCGGCGTCGCCTGGTACAGCAGGTTGGTCAGCTGGTACGGATCGGCCGCCAGATCGTAGTACTCGCGGAACTTCACCTCTCCGGTGCCGGACACCGTGCCGTTCGCGTCGGTGTGCAGCGCGTAGTACTCGGTGTACTGCCGGTCCTTCGCGACGTACGAGGACCAGGTGGGCGGGCCGCCCGCCGCCGTGCCCTGCTTCCACCACTCGACCAGCAGGTGGTCCCTGCTGTAGGTGCCGAGCAGCGAGTGGCCGTCCTGCGGGGTGCCGGGCGTGATGCCGGCGGCGTCGAGGATGGTCGGGGCGATGTCGATGTTGGCGACGATCCGGTTGTCGACGGTGCCCGCGCCGAGCCCACCGGCCGGCCAGGACAGGTAGAACGGCACCTCGTGGGCCGGGGAGTAGGGCACCGACTTCTTGAGCCAGCCGTGGTCGGCCCAGGTGTACCCGTTGTCACCGACGTAGATGACCAGGGTGTTGTCCAGCTGGCCGAGCGCCACCAGCTTGTCGTGGATCGCCTGGACGGCGTCGTCGACCGAGAGCAGGCTGCGCAGCTGCCGGGTCCGCAGCGCCTGGGCGTCGGCGAGCGTGGAGGTGGCGTTCTTGATGTAGCCGGGCTTGTCGCTGCGGTCGGCCTCGGGCACGGAGGGGCGGCCGTTCCACGGCGGCACCACCGTGTCGGCGTACTTGGCGGCCGGGACGTTGGGTTCGTGCGAGGCGTAGGGGGTGACGTAGGCGAACCAGGGGCGGGTGTCGGTGGCGGCCTTGTCCAGGAAGGCCAGCGTGCGGTTCTTGATGATGTTGGTGGTGTACCCGGTGAGCGTCTGGACGGTGCCGTCGATGTTCCAGTTGGCGTTGTTGAAGGCGGGCTGGAGCAGCGCCCACTCCTCGAAGTGCGGCGGGTTGTCGGCCAGCGCCCAGGAGTTGAGGTACTTGCCGAAGAGACCGGTGCGGTAGCCGGCCTGCCGGAGGTGGCGCTGCACGGTGGTGTTCTGGTCGAGACTGTGCGACGCACCGTTGTTGCGCACGCCGTGGTTGTGGGCGTAGCGGCCGGAGAACACCGACGAGCGCGACGGCGCGCAGAGCGGTGTGCTCACGTGGCCGTGGCTGAACCGGACGCCCTGGCCGGCGATCCAGTCCACGGTCTTCTGGATCGCCCACTCGGTGTGCTTGGGCTGGTCGTCGGTGACGATCAGCAGGATGTTCGGCCGGGCGGCGGCGCCGGCGGCGGCCGCGGGCCGGGCGGCGGCGAGCTGGAGTGCGGCGGGGGCCGCCGCGGTGGCCGCCACGGCGGCGGCGCCCGTGAGGAACCCCCGCCGGCCGACGGCCGGCGTCCGGCCGTCCCCGACCGGGCCGTCGGTCGAATTGCCGGTCGAATCTCCCGTGGAATCGCTCATTCGAATTCCCTCCGTGCTTTTCGGTGATCCCGGCAGGCCGCTCACGGGAAATCCCGGTTCGGCATTGCCGGAAATCGGTGCCGGGAAGCGGAACTCCGGCCCGCGACTCGTCCGCACCCGCACCCAGGAGGGCGTCCACGGGCACGGCGAGTCGCCGGCAGTCCGCCTGAAAGGAACCGGGGCGCCTCGTCTACCTGCACGAACGGTGCGAGTGCGAGCCACCCCGAGGAATCGCGACGCGGGTCGGCCGGTTCCCGTCCGTCCTTCGGGGAACCGCCGCCCGACTCACGCCGAGTGGGCTGTACAGAGGGCGCTCGCCAGCCGTCCGAAATCGACATGCCGACGAGCAGCCAGGAAATCGCCAGCTGCCATGCGAGCGACTGTAGGAGTTGCGGGGAGTCGCTGGCAATACCCGGGGAGAATTGTTGCGGCGCCATGACGGATATCGGGACCCATGTTTCCGCCGGTATCCTCCCGCCGGTCCCCTCCCGCCGACGGACGGCCCTGGCGCGGCCCGTCGGCGGTCGGGCGCCCCCCTATGCTGTCCGGTCATGATCACTTCACCGGCGCCCTCACCGGCGCTCCCGTCGGCACCCTCACCGGACCCGATACGGCTCGTCATCTTCGACTGCGACGGGGTCCTCGTGGACAGCGAGCGGATCGCCGCCCGCGTCCAGGTCGCGCTCAGTGCCGAACTCGGCTGGCCGCTCACCGAGGCCGACGTGGTGGAGCGCTTCATCGGCCGCTCCCAGGCCTCGATCCACGAACAGATCGCCGCCCGGCTCGGTGAGGAGGCCGCCGGAGCGTGGTGGGAGGCGTTCGTCCGGCGGCACGCCGAGGAGGTGGACGCCGGACTCGCCGCCGTCGACGGCCTGCCGGAGGCGCTGGACGCGATCACCCTGCCGACCTGCGTCGCCTCCAGCGGTTCGCACGAGAAGATGGCGCACACCCTCGGCCGCACCGGGCTCCACCACCGCTTCGCCGGCCGGATCTTCAGCGCCACCGAGGTCGCCCGCGGCAAGCCGGCCCCCGACCTCTTCCTGTACGCGGCGCAGCGGATGGGCGTGCCGCCGTCCGCCTGCGCCGTCGTCGAGGACAGCGAGCCCGGCGTCCGGGCCGCCCGCGCCGCCGGCATGCGCGCCTTCGGCTACGCCGGGGGTCTCACCGCCGCCGACCGGCTGGCGGGCCCCGGGACCGTCGTCTTCGACGACATGCGGGAACTCCCCGCCCTGCTCGCCGCCGGATAGCCGTCGCGCGGCGGCCGGCCCGGGCAGCGGCCCCCGACCGGCGCCCGACCGGTGCAGCCCCCCGGCCCCGGTCCCCCCGGCCCCGGCCCACGCGCGTACGGCCGACCGGCCGCCCCCCTCGCGGCCGTCGGCGGACCGCCCGGCACCGCGCTCGACCCACACCGGAGCGGGGTACCGGGCGGGCGCGCCCTCCGCCGCGCCCGCCCGGCACGGGATCAGCCCACCGGACCGAGCAGCCCCGGCAGTTCGACGACGGACGTCAGCACGTGCGTCGCCCCGTCGGCCCGCAGCCGCTCCTCGCCGTGGGCGCCGGTGAGCACCCCGGCCACCACGGACGCCCCGGCGCGCGCGCCGGTCAGCATGTCGTAGCCGGTGTCGCCGGCCACCGCGATCTGCCGCACGGACTCGGTCCCGGTGCGCAGCAGCGCGGTGAGCGCGAGGTCGGGGTACGGGCGGCCTCGGCCCGCCTCGGCGGGGCAGAGCGTGAGGTCGGCGATCGACTGCCAGCCGAGCGCGGTGAGGATGCGGTCCTGGGTGGCCCGGGAGAAGCCGGTGGTGAGGACCACCGTCCGCCCCTGGCCGCGGAGTTCGGCGATCGCCTCGGCCGCGCCGGGCAGTGCCGCGCAGTGACCGGCGTCGACCAGGTCGTGGTAGGCGGCCTCGAAGGCGGTGTTCGCCCGCTGGGCCTTCTCCTCCTCGCCGAACAGGTGCCGGAAGACGGAGATCTTGGACTCGCCCATGGTGGCGCGGACGTGCTCCAGCATGCGGGCGTGCTCGGGGCTGCCGGCCTCGACGCCGAGGGTGCCGGCGGCGGCCTGGAAGGCCCGCTCGACGAGGCCGTCGTCGGCCACGGTGGTGCCGGCCATGTCCAGGACGACCAGGCGGATGTCGTACGACATTTCAGTTCCTCTTACAGGTTGGCGAGTTCGGCGGTGGTTTCGGCGATGGCGGGCGAGCAGGTCATGCCCCGGCCGCCCGGGCCGGTGACCAGCCAGACGCCGTCGCGGACGCGCTCGCGATGAACGACCCGGGTGGTGTCGACGCACTGCGCGTACACCCCGGCCCAGCGGCGCCGGACCCGGGGCAGCGGGCGGCCGAGCAGTTCCTCGGCCACGCCGACCAGGTGGTCGTACGGGTCCTCGACCACGTCGAAGCCGAACGGCTGGTCGTACTCGTGGGTGTCGCCGATGGTCAGACCGCCGTCCCGGCGCTGCACCATCAGCAGCTGCATCTTGTGCTCGGCGGCGACCGGCGGCTGCGGCTGAACGGCCTTGAGGTGCTCCAGCGCACCGCCGGCGAAGGCGGGGTAGTAGCGGAAGGAGTCGCCGTCGGCGACGGAGGTGGTGAGCGGTTCACCCAGCGGGTCGGTCTGCATCATCTGCAACCGCACCTTGCGGACGGGCAGTTCGGGGGCGAGCTCGCGGACCAGGCCGCCCAGCCAGGCGCCGGTGCAGAGCACGACGAGGTCGCCGGTGTGGGTGTCGCCGTGGTCGTCGCGGACGGCGTTCTCGCCGATGACGTCGCGGACCTCGCGCCCGGGCAGGAAGGTGTACCGGCCGGTGGCCAGCAGGGCGGCGCGCAGCGCGGGCTGGGCGGTGCGCGGCTCGACGGCGGCGTCCCGGTCGCACTGCAGGGCGCCGAGCAGCTTGCCGCGCAGGGCCGGGTTGGCGGCCCGGGCCTGTGCCGCGTCGAGCAGCCGGTAGCCGCGCGCCGCGGCGTCCGGAAGGGTCAACGCCTGCTCGGCGACGGCGAGTTCGGCCTCGGTGCGGATCGCGGTGAGCGAGCCGTTGGCCCGGAAGCCGAGGTCGGGCACCTGGCCGCCGATCCGCTCCCAGAGCTCGCGGGCACGCAGCGCGGTGTCCAGTTCCTCGCCCTGGGCCCGGCCGCTGACCCAGACCAGGCCGAAGTTGCGCACCGAGGCGCCACGCGCCTCGGTCTCCCGCTCCAGGTGGACGACCTCGTGGCCGCGTTCCACGGCGTGCCAGGCGTGCATGGTGCCGAGCACGCCTGCTCCTACGACGATGACTCTCATGCGGCCAGGGTGGTGCCGCCAGGTGACCGAGGGGCGTCGGAGCGGCGGCCCGCAGATGAACCGACCGAAAAGTTGTACAGCCAACCTGGGGCGAGGGTCGCGACTCGGGCCCGAGGCCGGGGCGCGAGGCCCGGGGCACCCGCCCCGAACCCCGCCCGGCCCGCCCCGGCAGCTCGCCCGGGTGCCCCGCGCCGGGAACCCGCGCCGGGAACCCCGCTACCGTCGCACCGTCGCCCGCAGGTAGTTCCGCCGGCCGAACTTCGGCTCGTCCACCGCCGTCAGCTCCTCCACCTGGAACCGGTACAGCGCCGCCGCACCGCCCCCGGTGAGGAACTGCCGCCGGATCTCCGCGTCCTGCGCGAAGGCGGGGTACCGACCCTGGTAGGCGGCCAGCGCCGACTCGGCCTGCCGCCCCCACGCCTCCCCCGCGCTGCCGGTCAGCTGGAGGCCGCGCAGTTGCTCGCCGAAGACCGGCGGCGGCAGGAAGACGGTCGCCGCCGCCCGGGCCTCCTCGGCCAGGTGGTGGCTGTGCCGGGTGGCACGCTCGCTGACGAAGTAGAGGACGAGGTCCTCGTCGTACGCGAAGAAGGCGAGGTTGGCGTGCGGGCCGTGCTCGTGGCCGGCGGTCGCGAGCGTGAGCACCATCGCCTCGGCCAGCAGCCCCTCGACCCCCTTGCCGAGCTCCTCGGCCGGCCAGTCCCCCTGGGTGATGTCGAGTCCGTACGGCATGGGCAGCACTTCCCTCCACTGGCACGCCCGGCGCCCGTGGCGCCCGGGCACGACTGAGCCGGGCGGGCGCCGCGTCCACAGGGGCCCCACGCCCGGCTCACATGCTCTCCCCGCCACCCCGGTCACACAAGGGTCGGACGGCACCCGTCCCGCTCAGCCCCGCCGCATCGTCGCCGGCGGTCGGCCACCGGCCGGCGCGGGCAGCCCGGCGCCGAGGAGCGGGCGCAGCGGACCGCTCCGCACGCGGTCGACCAGCGGCGCGGCCCGGCCCGCCACCGACGCGAGCGGAAGCGCCACCAGTACGCCGACCACCGCACCGGCCAGCACGTCGTGCGGGTAGTGCACGCCCACCCACACCCGGGAGGCACCCATCAGGACGGCGGCGACCCCGGCGATCCACCCGATCCGCCGGTCGGCGAACCAGAGCGCGGCGGCGGCGGCGAACGCGACCACCGTGTGGTTGCTCGGGAACGACCAGTCGCCGGGTCCGGGGCAGGTCTCCAGGGTGTCGCGCACCCCGAGCTGGGCGCAGGGCCGGACCTCCTCCACCACTCCCTTGAACACCGAGTTCACCGCGTACGCGACGACCACGATCAGCGGCGAGGCGAGTACTCGCGCTATCACCACGGACCCGGCCCCCCGCGCACGCCACCACGCGGCGAGCATGAGCAGCGCGAAGAGCGCCAGGCCGAGCGCGGACCAGAGCGCGACCAGCCGGTCCAGCCAGTGCGGCGCGGCGTCGGCCCAGCCGACCACCCGGGTGTACAGGCCGCCGTCGACGCCGCTGCCGTCGTAGGCGGCCTGCGGGCCGGCCGCGTACGACGCGGGCGCGGGGGCGGGGACGGTCACGGCCGCCGCCGTCGGCAGCAGGACGGTCACCGGCGGGCCCTTCCGGGGCGGAACACTTCGAGAACAAACGGGAGCATGGAGACAACTACTACCAGAACAGTGGTCGCCACCGGATACCGATCGATTCCGGGCACGCCCGGCGGGCCCTCCTCGGGCGGCCTCGCAGGTCGGCGGCCGGCCCCGCCGCGCTCGCCGCCTCCGGACGCTCCGGCGGCGGCCCCGTGACCGGCATCCGGACATGCGCCCCCGACGCGCCTCCGTGCGCCCGACGCGCATCCGTCACGACCGCCGCGACTCCGCCCCACTCCGGCCCGCAGCGCCCCGCCGCAGCCCCGTTCCCGGCCCGCGCCGGACCCGCCGCACCCCCGCCCCACCACCCGGCACGACACCGCGACCCGGCGCGGGACCGCGCCCCGGAAGGCCGCCCGCCCGCCTCGCCGCACCCCGCCTCCGGCCACGCACCACCCGCCCCCGCAGCCACACCGGACCCGACGCCCGGCGGTCATAACTCATTGGCATGTTCACTCTCATACCCCGTGGTATTCCGACTTGGCAGACCCCATCCCCAGGAACCGGCAGCGCCCGTACTCTTTCGTCAACGCGTCAACCCGGCGCGCCCTCGAACGGCGGCGAGGAGCAAACGGAGTGCGGCAGACCGGACGGCAGACCCGACGACCCGAACGTCGAACTCCGCAGACCGCTGCGGAGCTGGCCAAGGTCCACGAGCGCGCCCTCGCCGAGGCCGCCGCCCGCAGCGCCGCCCGGGACGCCGCCCCCGACGACGACCAGTCGCGCCTCGAACCCCGTCCCGAGATCGGCGACTCCTGGGCCCGCCTGCGCCGGCTCGGCCTCGACCCGGACTCCGGCGCCGCCGCCGTCCACCTCGGCCCCGCCGAAATCGAACACCGCCGCCGCACCAGCGGCCTCGACCCGGTGCTCCCGGTCCTGCGCGACACGCTGCTCGAACCGGTCGGCCAGGCGCCGCTGATCCTGGCCATCGCCGACGCCGACGGCCACATCCTCTGGCAGGAGGGCGAACGCGGCCTGCGCCGCAGCGCCGACCGGATCGGCTTCCTCACCGGCGCCCGCTGGGTCGAGGAGAGCGTCGGCACCAACGGCATCGCCGCCGCGCTCCGCGCGCAGCGCCCGATGCACGTCCACTCCGCCGAGCACTACCTCCGCAGCCACCACTCCTGGACCTGCGTCGCCGCGCCCGTCCACGACCCGGGAACCGGGCGGCTGATCGGTGCGATCAACCTGAGCGGACCGGCCCACACGGTCCGCCCGTACCTCCTGCAACTGACCGCCACCGCCGCCAGACTGGCCGAGACCGAGCTGCGCGCCCGGCGGCTGGAGTCACTGCACCACCTGCGCACCCTGGCGGCCCCGCTGCTGGCCCGGGTGAACGGTCCGGCCCTGGTCGTGGACGCCGCCGGCTGGACCGCCGCCGCCGCCGGATTCCCCCCGCCCGCGCGGCTGCGGCTGCCCGCCGGCGGCTGGGGCTCGGCGGCCGTGCACTGGCTGCCGAGCCTGGGTGAGTGCGTGATCGAGCCGCTGGCCGACGGCTGGCTGGTCCGCCCGGTCCGCCCCCAGGACGACGACCCGACCGCGACCGGCGGTCCGGACGGCCGGCCCGACGAGGGGCTGCTCGCCGAGCAGGCCGAGGGCGCCCGGCTCCGGCTCGACCTGCGCCGGCCGGACCGCGCCGAGCTCTCGGTGCACGGCGCCGCCGGCAGCTGGTCCCACGGGCTCAGCCCGCGCCACGCCGAACTGCTCCTCCTGCTCGCCACCGAGCGGGACGGCCACACCGCGGCCCAGCTGGCCGACGGCCTGTTCGGCGACCCGGCCCGGACGGTGACGGTCCGGGCCGAACTGTCCCGGCTCCGCCGCTACCTGGGCGGCCTGCTGGCCCACCGACCGTACCGGTTCGCCGAGTCGGTGCTGGTCAGCGTGCTCGGCCCGGAGGACCCGTACGACCTGCTGCCGAGCTCGTCGGCACCGGCCGTACGCCGGCTCCGGACGGGGTTGGCCGACGGCACGGCCCGGCTCCCCGGCCCCCCGCCGTTACCGGGCCCGCGCGGCCCCGGCGACGCGGCCGTGCCACGAGCCCTGCCCGCACACCCGTCCCGACCCCGCGCACACCACCGGAACGCGCAGCCCGTCTCCGGACAACCCGTCTCCGTGCAGATCGTTTCCGTACAGCCCGCCTCCGCGCAGCCCGTCGGCACGCAGCCGGTCCGCTCGCAGCTCCCGGGCGCACACCTGCCCCCGCCGTCGCCCGCCGGCCCGCAACCCTCGCGCGCCCAGCCTCCGGGCCCACGGCCCGTCCGGCCTCAGCCGCCCGTCAGCAGCTCGGACAGCTGGGCGTCGGTCGGCCCGTAGGCGCGCTCCGCCTCCTCCGAGACCAGCGCGTACGTGCGGTCCAGCCAGGCCCGGACCTTCGGTTTGGAGACCTCCAGCAGGGCGCTGCCGTGCGGCGATTCCAGCGCCAGGTGCAACGTCGAGCCGTGGCACGGACAGTACGCCGGCCACAGCTTGACGTCGCCCTGACCGCTCAACGAGCGCAGGCCGTCGCGCAGAAGTTCACGCGAGAACACCCAGTCGGCCTCGTCCGGCCGGCCCAGGTGGAACGTCAGCAGCACCTCGTACGGGCGGTCGGCGTCGAACCGGAACCGCGTGCGGACCTCGCCGACCACCTCCTCGCCCAACGAGATCCGCAGGGTCAGCACCTCCTCCACCGCCGCCGGAGCGGCGGTGGAGCCTGCCTCATCGCCGCCCGTGGGGGTAGCGGCGAGAGGGGCACTGGAGGGTGCTGACAGCGGGTCGGGCGGCATGACGATCTCTCCGGGACGGCGTGGGATGGCATCAGCCTGCGCCACTGGTCACCGGGCGGCAAGGGTTGCAAGGAGGTTGCAATAATCCCTGCCCGACCGGGCAGATCCTTACCGATCCTGTCAGACGGACCGTCAACTTCCGCTATCCGAAGGGTTGTCCACGGATCGGATCGGTTCCGTCCGAGGGCTGGCCACCCCCGGGCCGCCCGCTGGTACGCTCGTCCCCCTGCCGGCGCGCGCCCGCGCGCGAGTCACCGGTGGACCCCGCACGCGCAGCCCCGGACGAGACCTCGCCGGACCGGCCGGCCAGGCGGCCGTCCGCCCGGTCCGGCAGCACCGGCGCCGCCGTCGGTACGTGGGAGAATGCGACGACCGCAACGGCGACTTCAGGGGAGGGAGGGGGCCCGGTGACTCTGTCCGAGGACGCCGGTCAGGACGCGGCGTACCCGCACGACCGACACCGCGAACGCCACGGCCGGAACGGTCGGCACGGTCGGCCGAAGCCGTTCGGCGGGCGCCTCCGGCTGCCCACGCTGCGGTTCTCCGGTGCCGCGATGGCGATGTCCACCGTGGTCGGCATCAGCATCGCCACCACCTTCCTGCTCAACGAGCAGCAGGGCGTGGGCCGGCGCGCCGGGGTCGCCCGGGTCGGATCCAGCGGGCCGCCCAGTCCGGTCTCCCCCGACGCCAACGGGCCCTCCTCCGACCCGACCGCCACCGGGCCCGCGGGCCGCGCACCGGCCGTCCCTCCGCAGGCCGGCGGAACCGGCGCGCCGGGACCGGCCGCGGGGACGCACTCCCCCGGCCCGTTCGCGTCGGGCGCGCCGCGCCCCGGGAGTTCCGCGTCCGGCCGGCCGCTCGCCGAAGGTCCGGCCGCCTCGCGCGGCCCGGCCACCTCGCACGGCCTCACCGGCGAACCCTCCGCCCAGGCACTCGGCGGGAACGGGCCCGGCGGCAACGAGGCCCTGGGCGGCGATCCGAGACCCGGCCCGAGGGCCGCCGACGGCCGGCAGCCCGGCGCCGACCCGGCGGGCACCGACGGACCGCAGGCCGACGGGTACCCGGCCGCCGAGCGGCCCCCCGCCGGAGAGCCCGCCGACGGCACGTCACCGTCCGGACCGTCACCGTCGGCCCCCGCGCCCTCCGTTCCGCGGCCGCTCGTCCCGTCGCCGGGCGGCGCCGCGCCCCGCCCGCCCGTCGCGCCCCCGGGCCCGGGCGGCCTGACCTCCGAGGAGACCGGAGGCAGGGAGACCGGAGGACGGGAGACCGGCAACGAGAACCCGACCGCCGGGACCGAGAGCGGCACCAAAACCGGCGACACCGACGACACCGACCACACCGACCGGGCGCTCACCGGCGCCGCCCTGGTCCAGTCCCTCGGCCGCGACGGCACCCGGCACCTGCTCGCCCTGACCGTCACCGAGCCTCTCACCGCGCTGCAGACCGAGTTCCGGCTCGCCCCCGGCGCCCTGGCGCCCGGTTCCGGCACCGCCTGGACCGACCTGGCGGGCGCCGTGACCACCACCCACCACGAACGCGGCGCACTCGTCTACCGCTTCACCACGCCGCCCGGCACCGACGTCCGCCCCGGCCGGTACGTCTTCGGCGTCCTCGGCAGCCGCTCCACCGCGGCCACCGCCGCACCGGGCGCGGGACCCGCGCCGACGGCCCCCTCCGCAGCGCCCGCGCCGAGTGCCGCCCCGCGCCCGGCCACCGCGCCGGAGACCTGGAGCGCCGCGGCCTTCGGCATCCAGCACCCCCGCGCGGTCGCCGCCCTCGGCACCTTCGCACCCCCGACGGACGCACCCGGCGCCCCCGCCGGACCCTCCGCGTCCGCCGTACCGCGCCCCCGGGCCCACGCGACCGCACCGGCCCGCTGACCTGGCCCGCTGCCCCGGCCCGACCACCGGGTCGCCCGCCGGAGGACCGCCCGGCCACCGGACGGGTCGGCTCCCTTTCGGGCTCATCTCGGCCACCTCGTTCGTTACTGTGGTCGCCAGTCGGCACAGCCGTCCCGTCCCACGGGGCCGGCCCCGCACCACCGCATCCCAGGAGGAGTTCGTGTCCACGGTCCTGACCCAAGGCGGAAACGCCCCGCTGACCACCGCGCGGGTGACCGTCGAGGTCACCGCACCCAAGGCGCTGGACGTCTCGGGCCTGCTGCTGACCGATGACGGTAAGGTCCGCTCGGACGCCGACTTCGTCTTCTACAACGCCCCGAACGGGCCCGGCGTGACCCACCGTCCGGCTTCCGCCGGCGGCCCGGACGCCATCGCCATCGACACCACCGCCGTCCCGGCCGGCATCACCAAGATCGTGGTGACCGCCAGCCCGGACGAGTCCGGCGCGACCTTCGCGGGCATCGAGCCGACCGCCACCGTCCGGGACAGCGCCACGGGCGAGGTGCTGGTCACCTTCACCCCGCCGCCGCTCGGCCGGGAGACCGCGCTGATCGTGGTCGAGGTCTACCAGCGCAACGGCGCCTGGAAGGTCCGCGCGGTCGGCCAGGGCTACGCCGACGGCCTGGCGGGCATCGCCACCGACTTCGGCGTCAGCGTCGAGGAGCCGGCCGCCCCGGCCGCCACGGCCCCCGCCGCAGCCCCGGTCGCCCCGCCCGCCGCGCCGGCCCCCGCCGCGCCGACGGCCCAGACGGTCCAGACGCCCGTCGACCCCCGGGTCGCGATGGCCTCCGCCCCGCCGATGCCGCAGGGCGCCCCGCCCGTGCCGCCGGCGCCCCCGGCCGCACCGTCCCTCACCAAGGTCACCCTGGACAAGGGTCGGGTCAGCCTCACCAAGGGCGGCTCGGTCTCCCTGGAGAAGAACGGCAAGCCCTTCCTCTCCTCCATCCGGATGGGCCTCGGCTGGGAGCCCGCGGGCCGCGGCCGCAACATCGACCTCGACGCGTCCTGCATCGCCTTCGACGCGAAGCGCGAGAAGCTGGACACCGCCTGGTTCATGAAGCTGGGCATCTTCAACGGCTCCATCGTCCACTCCGGCGACAACCTGACCGGCGAGGGAGGCGGCGACGACGAGTCGATCACCGTCCACCTCAACGGCCTGCCGCCGGAGGTGTGCGGCCTGGTGTTCGTCGTGAACTCCTTCTCCGGGCAGAAGTTCACCGACGTCAAGAACGCCTACTGCCGTCTGGTCGACGCGTCCTCCAACCAGGAGCTGGTCCGCTTCGACCTCACCCAGTCCGAGCCGCGCACCGGCGTGGTGATGTGCAAGCTGGTCCGCCAGTTCTCGGGCGAGTGGGTGATGACCGCGATCGGCGAGTACGTCGACGCCAAGACCGCCCGGGCGATGGTCAAGCCCGCCGCCTCGATGCTCTGACCGCACCCGCACCGGTGCCGGCACCGGCACCACCGAGGGCCCGGCCGCTCCCGCGAACAGGAGCAGCCGGGCCCGTCGGCTCCCTGCCGCGTCAACCCGTTCGCGCCCTCGGGGCGGCTACTCCTCGATCGCCCCGCCCACCTGCCGGAGGTGCCGGCGGAAGGTGTACTCCGGCTCCCGGGCGCGGCGCTCCAGGTACTGGTCGAACGCGGTCTGCCGGCGCAGCGTGTCACCCGAACGGATCCGCTCCGCCTGGACGCGCTCGGTGCGGGCGATCCCGACGGCGGTCTCCAGTACCTCGTCCACCCGCGGGCCCGGGACGAACAGCGCGCCGTCCGCGTCCGCGAACACCACGTCCCCGGCGCTCACCAGGTGCGGGCCGAAGCGGGCCGTGGTCAGCGCCTCCGGCTCCCGGTCGTCCACCCGGACCGGCCCGAGCGGCAGGCTGCCGTAGCTGAACACCGGAAGCCCGATCTCCAGCAGCTCCGGCGTGTCCCGGTGCAGCCCCCACACCACCAGCCCGGCCACCCCGGCGGCCCGCGCCTCCAGCACCGCGAGGTCACCGACGCACGCCTCGTCGACCCGCCCGCCGTTGTCGATCACCAGCACGTCCCCGGACTCCGCGGAACCGTACGCCTCCAGGAAGACGTCGACGCTGCCGTAGTGCCGCACCGGCAGCACCCGCCCGGCGACGCGGCTCCCCGGGGCCACCGCGACCACCCCGGCGGGCGCCACCCGCACCTCGACGCCGAGCCGCACGCACGCGTCCGCCACCAACGGCGTCGACAGTTCCGCGAACCGCTTCATCACCATGCCAACTCCTTCTTCCCGCAGCCCAGTTCACCAGCGGGAGGATCCTACGCCGCAGCCGGCTCACACCATCGGGTGAAAGACCGTCGCGAACGGCGCAACTCCCCCGACCCGCCATTGGCGTGACGCGCATCCGAAGGAGGGGCATCAGGAGTGCTGTGGTGCATGACATGAGCAACCGATCACGGGTTCCCTGTCGCAGGAGGACTTCCTCCGAGCTCCGGCCCCGGACGACGAGAACGGCCCGCACCCCTCCGCGCATCGGGGGTACGGGCCGTGTCCTCGGCGGCGGTCGTCAGCCGCGGGTCGCCATGGCACGCAGGAAGAACGTCAGGTTGGCCGGGCGCTCCGCGAGGCGGCGCATGAAGTACCCGTACCATTCCTGCCCGTACGGGAGGTACACGCGCATGGTGTTGCCCTCGCCTGCGAGGCGCAGCTGCTCCTCGGGGCGGATGCCGAAGAGCATCTGGTACTCGAACGAGTCCCGCTTGCGGCCGTTCCACTGGGCCAGCTGGCCGGCGATCTTGATCATGTTGGGGTCGTGCGAGGCGATCATCGGGTAGCCCTCGCCGGCCATCAGGACCTTGAGCGCGCGGACGTACGCGAGGTCGACCTCGTGCTTGCCCTGGAAGGCGACCGACTCGGGCTCCTTGTAGGCGCCCTTGCAGAGGCGGACCCGGGAGCCGGCGCCGGAGAACTCACGGCAGTCGGCCTCGGTGCGGCGCAGGTAGGCCTGGAGGACGACGCCGAGCCACGGGTAGTCGGCGCGCAGCTCGCGCGCGATCGACAGGGTGGAGTCGGTGGTGGTGTGGTCCTCCATGTCGAGGGTCACCGTGGTGCCCGCGTCGGCGGCGGCCTCGCAGATGCGGCGGGCGTTCTCCAGCGCGATCTTCTCGCCGTCCACCGGGAGGAACTGGCCGACGGCCGAGAGCTTGACCGAGACCTCGGCGCCGGCGGCCAGGCCGGTGTCCTTGAGGGCCGCGAGCAGGTGCTCGTAGGCCTCGGCGGTACCGGCGGCCTGGGCCGCGTCCTGGGTGTCCTCGCCGAGGTGGTCCAGGGTGACCTTGCGGCCGGTGGCGACCAGGTCGTCGCAGGCGGTGACGGCGTCGTCGAGGGCCTCGCCGGCGACGAAGCGCTCGACTATCGCGTGGGTCGGCGGGAACTTCTCGACGACGGTGCGGACCTGCGGGGAACGGGAGGCCGCGAGGAGGGCGGAACGGAGCATCGTGACTCCTGGAACTGGTGCTTCTAAGGGTGGCAGAAAGGCGGGCGGCGGACCGGGGGGTGGGGTCCGCCGCCCGAGGGACGCCCGGTTGCGGGACCGGGCGTCAGGGGACAAGGTCCCGGGGGGAGGACGTTCAGCCCATGTGCGGGTAGCGGTAGTCCGTCGGCGGGACGAAGGTCTCCTTGACCGAACGGGTCGAGGTCCAGCGGGCCAGGTTCTGCTTGGCGCCGGCCTTGTCGTTGGTGCCCGAGGCGCGGGCGCCGCCGAACGGCTGCTGGCCGACGACCGCGCCGGTCGGCTTGTCGTTGATGTAGAAGTTGCCGGCCGCGTTGCGCAGCTTGAGCATCGCGTGCTGGACGGCCTCGCGGTCCTGGGAGATGATCGCGCCGGTCAGGGCGTAGTCCGACACCGACTCCATCTGGGTCAGCATCTCGTCGTACCGGTCGTCCTCGTAGACGTGCACGGCGAGGACCGGGCCGAAGTACTCGTCACGGAAGTACTCGCTCGCCGGGTCCTGGCAGACCAGGACGGTCGGGCGGACGAAGTAGCCGACGCTGTCGTCGTACGTGCCACCGGCCAGCACCTCGACCTGCGGGTCGGCCTGGGCGCGGTCGATCGCGGCCTTGTTCTTGGCGAACGCCCGGTCGTCGATGACGGCGGACATGAAGTTCGACAGGTCGCTGACGTCGCCCATGGTGAGGCCGTCGACCTCGTCGCGGAACTCGTCCTTCAGCTCGGCCCAGATGGACGCCGGGACGTAGGCGCGCGAGAGCGCCGAACACTTCTGGCCCTGGAACTCGAAGGCGCCGCGGGTCATCGCGGTCTTCAGGACGGCCTTGTCGGCGGACGGGTGGGCGACCAGGAAGTCCTTGCCGCCGGTCTCGCCGACGATCCGCGGGTAGGTGCGGTAGCCGGAGATGTTGGTGCCGACCTCGCGCCACAGGTGCTGGAAGGTGGCGGTGGAGCCGGTGAAGTGGATGCCGGCCAGCGCCGGGTGCTTCAGCGCGACCTCGGAGACGGCCAGGCCGTCGCCGGTCACCATGTTGATGACGCCCTTGGGCAGGCCCGCCGCCTCCAGCAGCTGCATCAGCAGGTGCGCGGAGAACTGCTGGGTCGGCGACGGCTTCCAGAGCACCACGTTGCCCATCAGCGCCGGCGCGGTCGGCAGGTTGCCGGCGATGGCGGTGAAGTTGAACGGGGTGATCGCGTAGACGAAGCCCTCCAGCGGGCGGTGGTCGCTGCGGTTCCACACGCCGTCCGAGGAGATCGGCTGCTCGGCCATGATCTGCCGGGCGAAGTGCACGTTGAAGCGCAGGAAGTCGACCAGCTCGCAGGGGGTGTCGATCTCGGCCTGCTGGGCGGTCTTGGACTGGCCGAGCATGGTGGCGGCGGCCAGGGTCTCGCGCCAGGGGCCGGCCAGCAGGTCGGCGGCCCGCAGGAAGATCGCGGCGCGGGAGTCGAAGGAGAGCGCCTGCCAGGCCGGGGCAGCGGCCAGAGCAGCATCGACGGCGTCCTGCGCGTCCGCCTGGGTGGCGTTGCGCAGGGTACCGAGCCTCGCCGCGTGGTTGTGCGGCTGGACGACGTGGATCTCGGCGCCGGCGCCCATGCGGCGCTCACCGTTGATCGTCATGGTCAGCTGGACCGGCTCCTGGCCGCCCAGCTCCTTCAGCTTGGCCTCCAGACGGGCCCGTTCGGGGCTGCCCGGGGCGTAGCTGTGGACCGGCTCGTTCACCGGCGCGGGGACCTGGGTCACAGCATCCATGAGCGCACGCTCTCCTTCATGTCTTGCGGGGATGCCGGCGCGGGTCGCACGACGGCCACAGGACGAACGCTATTCCCGCACCGGGGCCCGCTTGATTGGCCGGGCGGCTAAAATCATTCGCACGGCGTTGTCCAACTGGATGAACAGCCGGCCGATCGCGCCGATCGACGCGCCGACCGCCGCAACGGCGAGGCGGCGGAAGGAAGGCGGACCGGTCCCCGGACGGGGCCGGCCGGTGCCCGAAGGAGGCGGACCGATGACCAGCCCGGGCATCCCGCTCCGCCAGTTGCTGATGTCGCTCGGCGAGCCGCTGGTCGAGCTCCAGGCCGCCCCGCACGGACTGGACGTCGCCGTCCGCGACGTGGCGATCCTCGACCCGGAGGACCCGCCCACCGCCGCCACCGGCGAGCTGGTGCTCGCCATCGGCGCCCGGGGCCGGGCCGCCCTCCCGGCGCTGCGTGCGGCCGGACGGGCCGGCGCCGCCGCGGTGGCCGTCAAACTGGACGCGCCCGGGCAGGCCGACGCGCTGCGCGAGGCGGCCACCGAGGCGGGCGTGGCCCTGCTCTCGGTCCGCCGGGAGACCCGCTGGGAGCACCTCGACTCGCTCGCCCGCGCGATCATCGCCGGGCCGGACACCCCGGACTCGCCGGGCACCGCCGAGCACAACGCCGGCGACCTCTTCTCGCTCGCCCAGACGGTCGCCGTCCTCACCAGTGGCATCGTCTCGATCGAGGACACCTCCAGCCGGGTGCTCGCCTACTCGCGCTCCTCCGACTCGGACGAGGTCGACGACCTGCGCCGGCTCTCCATCCTCGGCTGGCAGGGCCCCGAACCGTATCTGTCGAAGCTCCGCGAGTGGGGCGTCTTCCAGCACCTGCGCACCTCGGACACGGCGATCGCGGTCGACCCGCACCCGGAGCTGGGCCTGCGCCGCCGGCTGGCGATCGGCATCCGGGCCGGCGCGCAGCCGCTCGGCACCATCTGGGTGCAGGAGGGGGCCCAGCCGCTCGCGCCGCTGGCCGAGCAGGCCCTGGTCGGCGCGGCGCGGGTGGCGGCGGCCCAGCTGGTGCGCCGACGCCGGGAGCTGTCCGCGGACGTCCGGCTGACCCGGACGCTGCTCACCGGCCTGCTGGAGGGCTCCACCGGCGCGCAGTCGCTCGCCACCCACCTGGGGCTGGACCTGCGCCGCCCGGCGACCGTGCTGGCGTACAGCGCGGGCTCCACCGAGGAGCTGACCCGGGCCGAGGTGACCGGCCTGATCTCGGTGCACACGGCGGCCCGGCACCGGACCGCGCTGCTCGCGCCGATCGAGTCCCGGGTGTACGTGCTGCTGCCGGAGCTGCCGGCCAACCTGCCGATGGCGACGGTGCGGGACTGGGCGCAGGAGGTGGTCGAGGCGGCCCGGGACCACCTGGGCGTCCCGCTGCGGGCGGCGATCGGGTCGACCGTGGAGGGCCTCGCCCAGGTGCCCGACTCCCGGGCGCAGGCGGACCGGATCCTGGACGCGATGGGCCGCGGCGGGGTGGACCTGGAGGTCGCGGCGCTGATCGACGTGCAGGCGGAGGTACTGGTCAGCGAGGTGCTGGCGCTGCTCCAGGAGCGCGGCGGCCTGCGCGACCCGCGGCTGACCGCGCTCACCGCGTACGACCGCCGGCACGGCACCCGGCTCGGCGAGTCGGTGCTGGCCTGGCTGGACGCGCTGGGCGAGGTCAGGGTCGCGGCGGACGCCCTGCACATCCACCCCAACACGCTGCGCTACCGGGTCCGCCGGGCCGAACAGCTGACCGGCATCGACCTGGCCCAGCCGCAGCAACGCCTGCTGGCCATGCTCCAGCTCCGGCTCCCGGCCGAGCCGTAGCCCGCCCGCTCCCCGCCCGGCCCTGGTCCGGGCCCCCGGGGGGACGCACCCGTCGGGGGACGCGACGGGGGCCCGCCGAAGCGGGCCCCCGTCACTCACCTGCGGTCGGTTCAGGCGCCGTAGCCCTGGCCGCGCTTGTGCTCGTTCAGCCGGTGCCACGGGCCGGTGATGGCCAGCTGGATGCCGGGGACCTGGATGTTGGCGAAGAGGGTCTTGCCGTCGTCCGAGAAGGTCACACCGGTGAACTCGCTGAACTCGGGCTTGGTGGCGGTGCCGATGTTCAGGTCGTTGCGGGCGATCGGGTAGGTCAGCCCGTCCTCGGTGGCGCCGAACAGGTGGGACACGCCCTCGCCGTCCTCGGCGATCACGATGCCGCCGTACGGCGAGACGGTGATGTTGTCCGGGCCGTCGTAGTTGTCGTGGTCGCCGAAGACGTCGGTGTTGACGCCCAGCAGCACCTTCAGGGTGATGGTGCGGCGGACCGGGTTGTAGAACCAGACCTGGCCGTCGTGCTGCACCGGGCTCTCGGAGCGGGCGAAGCTGGAGACGAAGTAGAAGCCGCCGTCACCCCACCACATGCCCTCCAGCTTGCGGGCGCGGGTGACCTCGCCGTCCTTGAACTGCTTGCGGATCGAGACGGTGCGGGCGTCGCGGTCCTCGACCTTGACCCAGTCCACGCCGTAGGTGGTGCCGACCGTGGTGGCGCGGGAGAGGTCGTCGACGAACTTGCCCTGGGCGTCGAAGACCTTGAAGGCCTCCAGCAGACCGGCGTCGGCGGCCAGCTTGCGCAGCTGGTAGCGGCCGTGCTTGAAGCCGGCCGGCGGGGTCCAGCGGAACAGCAGGCCGTTCGGGTTCGAGGCGTCCTCGGTCAGGTAGACGTGGGCGCGCTTCGGGTCGACGACGACGGCCTCGTGGGCGAACCGGCCGAAGGCCTTCACCGGCTGCGGGTCGCGGTTGTAGTCGTCGTCGAACGGGTCGACCTCGAAGATGTAGCCGTGGTCCTTGGTCAGGCCGTTCTTGCCGGCCTTGTCCTCGGTCTCCTCGCCGGACAGCCAGGTGCCCCACGGGCTGACGCCACCGGCGCAGTTGGTGGAGGTACCGGCGATGCCGACCCACTGCTCGACCTTGCCGTTGGCCTTGGCGTGCACGATGGTGCAGCCGCCGGCCGCGCCCGGGTCGTAGACGTGGCCCTCGATCAGCGGGACCGGGTTCGGCCAGTTGGCACGGCCGCCGGACAGCTCGTGGTTGACGACCAGCAGGTTGCCGCCGCGCTCGTCCTCGAACGCCGCGGTGCCGTCGTGGTTGCTCGGGGTGAACTCGCCGGTGCGCAGCTTGGTGACGCCGGTCCGGTTGACGACCTTGTACTTGAAGCCCTTGGGCAGCGCGAGCAGGCCCTCCGGGTCCTGGACCAGCGGGCCGTAGCCGACGGCCACCCGCTCGGCCTCGGCGACGGCGGCGGCCGGCGCCTCGCCGCCGACCGGGGCGGCGATCGCGCCCGGCGCGCTGGCCAGCGCCTCGGCGCTGCCGGCGATCAGAACACCGGCCCCGACGACGGTGGAACGGTTGACGAAGTCCCGGCGGGACAGCGACATGGCAGTCACTCCTGAGGGGTGGCGCCGACCGGGACGGTCCCCGGTGCATGGCGTGCGAGGTGTCGAGGCTGGACGTCGACGCCCAGAGACTCCGCCCGTTCGGTGAACGCACGGTTAAGCAGATGCCTCGTCAGGGTGGTCATTTGCCGACCGTATTCGAACTCATGATCCGCCCTTCCCCGACGAACCGCAGGTCGAGCGGGCGAACGGGGGCTCAGCGACCGTTCCGGGCCACCCGCCACTGCTCCCAGGAGGCCAGCCAGAGCTGTTCGCAGAGACGGTGCTCCTCGCCCTCCCCGAGCCCCTCCGGAACCCGGTCCTGCGGCCCCCGGCCGGCCCGGCCGCGCCGGACCTGTTCCCAGGCCCGCTGCGCCGGCAGGCTCGCCACCTCGCTGGCGAACACCGTGTACCGGATCACCTCCTCGACCGCGGCGTCCCCCTCCGGCGTCCCCACCACCCAGTGGGTCAGCTGGGAGAGCCGGTTGAGCTGCTCGACCATCGACGCCACCGCGGCCAGCGCCTCCTCCCGGGTCTCCGAGGCGAGCCGCATCTGCTGCCGCACGGCCGTCTCCCAGCGCAGCGCGCCCGCCTCCGCGCGGGCTCCGCGGGACGGCCTGGGCGCCCGTCCGGCCCGGACCCGCGCCTCGACCGCGGCGGCCTCGCTGATGCCCTGGGCGATCACCGCCCGGTGCGCCTCCAGGCCGGTGGCCAGGGCGAGTTCGCGCTCGCCCAGGGGTACCTGACGGCCCCGCCGGACGGCCAGGTCGCGCAGCATCGCGGTCCGGCCCCGCAGGTACCGCTCCTGGTCACCGATCCGGGCCAGCTCGACGCCGCCGGGCGGCACCCCGCGGCCGCAGACGGTGACGGTCAGCCCGTCCAGCCGGAGGCGGCCGGCCCACACGGGTTCGGCCCCGCTGATCGGGCAGCAGCCGGGCAGCGCCGCACCGGACCAGAGCCCGCGCCGGTCCTCGTGCACCTCGACCGCGCGCGGCTCGCCGTCCACGGTGATCCACTCGCGCAGCGCCCGGACCCGGCCGGGGCCGTCGCCCTCGTCCACCCCGAGCTGTTCGTAGACGCGGTCGCGCTCGTCCTCGACCACGTCGTCCAGCTCGGGCAGCGGCCCGAGGCGCTCGACGCCGGGCCGGTGGGTGCGCACGGTGATGAACGGGCCGTCGGGGGAGCTCCAGTCGCCGGAGCCGACCTCGATCCAGCCCGGCCCGGCGACGGTACGGACGCCGCCGAATCCCGCGCCGGCCGTCCCCGTACCGCCGGACCGCGCACCGGACGCCTCGGTGCCGGCACCGCCGGAGGCGGCGCCACCGGCCTCGAACGCGACCAGCACGGCCCCGCCCGGCCCGAGCAGGGGCGCGGCGCCGTACACCGGGAAGGAGGCCGAGGCGAGGGTGCGGCGGGCGAACTCCTCCTGGGCCGCCAGGCACTCCTCCAGGTCGTCACCGCGGCATCCGTCCGGCCGGTCGAACCGGTCCACCGTCCCCGCGCCGTCCCTGTGCCGGCCGTCCCGCCCGCTGCCGCTCGCCCGCGTCATCCCGCGCCGCACCTCCTGGTCCTCGCCGTGCCCCGTCGACTGCGGGCAACGATACGTGGCCCGACCTGCCGGGTCATCAGGCCCTTTGCCGCAGCGGGCCGATCGGCCCGGCAAACGGAACCGGCGGCCGGCGGCCGTGTCCGGGCGCCCGGCTGTCGGTCCCCCTTCGTACGCTGGCCGGCATGACAGCAACCACGGAATTCCCGGCCCGGATCAGCATCGTCACCCTCGGGGTCACCGACCTCGACGAGAGTGCCCGTTTCTACGAGGCACTGGGCTGGCGCCGCTCCTCCGTCTCCAGCCCGGAGATCGTCTGGTTCCGCACCGCCGACTCGGTGCTCGGCCTCTTCCCGCACGACGAGCTGGCCGCCGACGCGGGTGTGCCGGCCGGCGGCGAGCCCTCGTTCCGGGGCGTCACCCTCGCGGTGCACCTGGAGTCGCCCGCCCAGGTGGACGCCGCGCTGGAGCGGGCGGCGGCGGCCGGCGCGACGGTGGTCAAGCCGCCGGCGCCGACCAGCTGGGGCGGCTACTCGTGCTACTTCGAGGATCCGGACGGCCACCTCTGGGAGCTGGCCCACAACCCGTTCTTCCCGATCGCCGAAGGCGGCTCGCTGGACCTGCCGTGAGGCCGGCGACCGATCGGGCGGGCCGGGCGCCCCGCCGCCCCCGCAGCCGGGCCACCCGCCACCCGGGCGGCCCCGGGCGGCTCAGCCCTTCGACCGCGCCTTGAACGCCGCCTTGCGGGCCTCCTTGGCGACCGTCCGGTCCAGGTGCAGCTCGCCGACCGCCTCCAGCACGTCCGCCGTGTACGGGTGGTCGACCCGCCACAGCTCGCCGAAGTAGCTCGCCGGATTGCCGGTCACCGGCAGGTCCGTGATCAGCTCGCGCAGCTGCTCCGGGTCGCCGCCGGAGTCGAGCAGCTGGGCCGCGAACGCGTCGACCACCGTCCACAGCGCCATCGCCCGCTCGGGCGCGGGCACGTCGGCCGCGCCGAGCGAGACCAGCCAGGTCCGCGCCCCGCCGCCGAGCTCCGGGTCGTCCAGCACCTCCCGGACGGCCGGCTCGGCGGGCCCGCCGAGCATGGTCAGCGCCGAGTGGCAGAGCATCCGGCGCATCGGGGCGTACGCGTCGTGGCCGCGCGCCGCGGCGAGCAGCTCGCGCGCCGCCTCCACCGGGTCCCGGTCGGTGATCCAGACCCGCAGTTCCTCCTCGGGCAGCACGTTGGCGGCCTCGCTGATCCCGCTGAGCAGCGCGGCGGCGTCGCCCCCGGCCAGGTCGCCGACCAGCGGCGCGTCGTAGCCGTCCTCCAGCAGCCACTGCCGGATGCCGTACTGGCCCAGCGGCGTGAGGCGGACCAGCCCGAAGCGGGCGGACTCCGCCTCGTCCAGCGGCTCCTCCGTGCCGGCCTCCGGCGCCGCGGCCTCGCCCTCCTCCTCGTCGAAGAGGTCCGGGTCGATCGGCCGGTAGTCCAGCAGGCCCAGCTCGGCCAGGTCCGCGAGCATCGGGTCCAGGGCGACCATCACGTCGGTGATGTCACCGAGCAGTTCCTCGCTCGGTTCCTCGCCCTCCGGCACCACCAGGAGCGCGGCCAGCACGCCGAGCGGCACGGTCTCGCCGCCCGGCTCTGCGAAGGCCGTGGTCTCGTACAGCACCTGGAGCGCCTCGTCGAGCAGCTCGGCGGCCTCGTCGCGGGCCTCCTCGACCTCGCTGAGCCGGTCCTCGTCGTCCTCGTCCTCGTCCGCCGAGGTCTCCGAGCCCTCGGTGTCCTCCCCGTCCTCCCCGCCCGCGTGACCGCCGTGCCCCTCGTGACCCGGCTCGGGCATCGAGTCGGCCTCGACGGCCAGCTCACGGACGATCCCGGCGGCGGTCAGCCACAGCTCCAGAACGGTCTCCGGGTCCCCCTCCTCGGCCGGTTCCAGGTCCGGCCCGGGAACGGCGACGTGCTCGCCGGCCGCCGTGGTACCGATCTCGATCAGATCCAGGTCACAGGCCAGCGACCAGGCGCGCATCGCCTCGACCACGGCCTCCTCCGACACCTCGCCCTCCTCCGGCGCGAGGCCGAGCAGCCGGGCGGCCGGCTCCCGGTCCGGGTCGGTGAGGTCGCCGAACTCGTCCACGGTGCGGTGCGGGGCCGTCCAGCGGGCCAGCTCCAGGGCCCACCCGAACATCGGGACGGCCTTCGCCTGCGCGGCCAGCTCGGCCTCGGGCGGCAGCGTCACCGGCGGCACCAGCACGGCCGAGTCGTCCAGGTCGTCGTCGTCCAACCCGTGTGCGGCGAACGCCCCGTACAGATCCTGCAGCTCCAGGTCGGCGGGCAGCACCGCACCCTCGCCCGGCGTGCCCGCCTCCGAGGTCCCGGCGTTCTTACGACGTCGTGCGGCCATCGTTGCGCGTTCTCCCTACCCCGAGGTCAATCCGCCGGCCCCGCGGCATCACCCGCGCGCACCGGTCCATCACCTCAGCGTATAGGCCGCGCACGCCCGATGCCCGGCCTCAAGGGGCGCGCGCCGCGAGCGCGCGCCTACCCCTTATCCTTCGAATCGGTACCGCGCACACCCCGCGCGGGCCCACGGGCAACGAAGCCCACTTCAGCTCACCCGCTCCACCAGGGAGCCCCGCACCGAGGCCACCACCACAGCGCCCAGGACGGGCGCGCCGGCATACCCCGCCGACCCCGGTGGTGCCCGGCCACAGGAGACCCCTGCCATGGCGGACCTCTCCCCCGCCGGCTCCGGCCTGCGCACCGCGCAGCTCGACGGACGCCGACTGTCGGAGGCCCTGCTTCCCCTGGAGCTCGCGCCCCGCGCCCAGCTCCGGCTCGCCGCGATCAGCCGCTGGAACGCGCTGCGCGGTGTCCGCGTCGGCCTCGTCGCCGCCGCCCTCCTCTTCATGCTGATCGGCGCCAACCTGGCCACCCCGATCTACCCGCTGCTCCAACAGCGGCTGTCCCTGACCGCGCTGGACACCACCGTCCTGTTCACGATCTACGTGTTCGCGCTGGTCCCGGTGCTGGCCGCGGTCGGCCACTGGTCGGACCACCTCGGCCGGCGGGCGCTGATCCTGCCCGCCGTGGCCCTGGCCGCCGCCGGGGACGTCGTCTTCGCCACCTCCGGCAGCTTCTGGCAGCTCGCCGCCGGCCGCGCCGTCCAGGGCGTCGCGGTGGGCCTGTCCACCGGCGCCGCCGGGGCCGCCCTCGGGGACCTGCTGCCCGACCACCCCACCCTGGCCGCCAAGCTCACCCTCGCCTGTTCCGCGGGCGGTGTGGCGCTCGGCCCGGTGGTCGGCGCCCTGCTGGCCGGCGGCTCCGACCCGCTGCTGACCCCGTTCCTGCTGCACGCGATCGCCCTGCTGGCGCTCTGCGTGCCGCTCGCGCTGGTCCACCCCCGGATGCCCGGCCGCAACCGCCCGCCGGCCTCCCCGCCCCGCATCACGACCCCGGCCCACCTGCGTCCGCAGCGCCTGGCCCTGCCGATCACCGGCCGCCGCGAGTTCCTGCTGGCCTCCTCGGCCGGCTTCATCTCCTACGCGGTCTTCGGCGTCTACCTCAGCCTGGCCCCGGCCTTCTCCGCCAAGCTGCTGCACACCGACTCCCGCCTGACCGGCGCCGTCGTCGCGGCCCTGCTGCTCGGCTCCTCGGCCGCCGCCCAGCTGCTCGTCCCGCCGACCGCCGACCGCCTGGTCATCGCCCTCGGCATGGCCGGCCTGGCCACCGGCCTCGGCCTGGTCGTCACCGCCCAGTACACCGGCACCCCGGCCCTGCTGTTCATCGGCAGCGTCCTCGGCGGCGCCTGCCAGGGGATCGCGTTCCGCTCGCTCTTCACCGGCGCCGTCGCCGCGATGAACCCGGAGCGCCGGGGCTCCGAGCTCTCCTCCCTCTGGGTGATCGTGTACCTCGGCTCGTCCCTCCCCATCGTCGCCGTCGGCGCGCTCGTCCAGGCCTACGGCCTCCTCCCCGCCACCAGCGGCTTCGTCCTCCTCGCCGCAGCCCTCTGCGCCGCCCTGGCCGTCGCCGTCGCCCGCCGGCCCAGGCACGCCTGACCACGGGAAACGCCGCTGCCCGGGACGGAGGATCCGTCCCGGGCAGCGGCGTTCGGCCGCGTCCGCCGGCAGACGCACCACTGCCGCGCGAACACTCCCCCGAAGGGGAGGTTCGCGCGGCAGTGGATCGGCGGAAGATCCGACCGTCAGACGTTGAAGCCGAGGGCGCGGAGCTGGTCGCGGCCGTCGTCGGTGATCTTGTCGGGACCCCACGGCGGCATCCAGACCCAGTTGATGCGCAGGTCCTGGACGAGGCCGTCGGTGGCGGTCCTGGCCTGGTCCTCGATGACGTCGGTCAGCGGGCAGGCCGCCGAGGTGAGCGTCATGTCGATGGTGGCCACGTCGGACTCGTCGATGTGGATGCCGTAGATCAGGCCCAGGTTGACGACGTCGATGCCCAGTTCCGGGTCGACGACGTCCATCAGGGCCTCGGTCAGGTCCTCGACGGAGACGGTTCCGGCGGTGGTGCCGACGATGACGGTCGGACCCTCTTCGGCGGAAGCGGAAGGGGTCGGCGTCTCGGTGTCACTCATGTGTCTGTCCTCCTCTTCTGCTTCAGTCGTTGACGGCGGGGTGCTCGGCCAGGGCCTTGGCGGTGGCGTCCTTCCAGGCCATCCAGCTGAGCAGCGCGCACTTCACCCGGGCCGGGTACTTGGAGACGCCGGCGAACGCGACCGCGTCCTCCAGCACCTCCTCGTCGCCCTCGCCCTGGCCCTTGCTCTGCATCAGCGCCAGGAAGGCCTCCTGGACCGCCTGCGCCTCGCCGACGGTCTTGCCCACCACCAGGTCGTTCAGCACCGAGGCGCTGGCCTGGCTGATCGAGCAGCCCTGGGACTCGTACGAGACGTCGGCGACCGTGCCGCCGTCGAGCCGCACCCGCAGGGTGATCTCGTCCCCGCAGGTGGGGTTGACGTGGTGCACCTCGGCGTCACCGTCGCGCAGCCCCTTGCCGTGGGGGTTGCGGTAGTGGTCCAGGATGATGTCCTGGTACATCGAGTCGAGCTTCATGTTCGCGTGCCCCGTCCCGTCAGCCGAAGAAGTTCCGGACGTGGTGGAGGCCGTCGATCAGGGCATCGACCTCGCCCGGCGTCGAGTACAGGTAGAACGACGCCCGCGTGGTCGCCGGAATTCCGTACCGCAGGCAGACCGGCCGCGCGCAGTGGTGGCCGACGCGCACCGCGATGCCCTGCTCGTCGAGCACCTGGCCCACGTCGTGCGGGTGGATGTCGCCCAGCGTGAACGAGATCGCGGCGCCGCGGTCGACGGCCGTGCGCGGGCCGATGATCCGCAGGTCCGGGACCTCCAGCAGCCGCTCGACCGCGTACTCGGTGATCGCGTGCTCGTGGGCGGCGATCCGCTCCATGCCGATGTTCGACAGGTAGTCGACGGCCGCGCCGAGCCCGACCGCCTGGGCGATCGGCGGGGTGCCGGCCTCGAACTTGTGCGGCGCCGGGGCGTAGGTGGACGAGCCCATCGTGACGGTCTCGATCATCTCGCCGCCACCGAGGAACGGCGGGAGGTCCTCCAGCAGCTCCTGGCGGCCCCAGAGCACGCCGATGCCGGTCGGGCCGAGCATCTTGTGGCCGGTGAAGGCGACGAAGTCGGCCTCCAGCGCCTGCACGTCCAGCACCATGTGCGGCGCGGCCTGCGAGGCGTCGATGACGACCAGCGCACCGACCGACTGGGCCTTGCGGACGATGGCCTCGACCGGGTTGACCGTGCCGAGCAGGTTGGAGACCAGGGTCACGGAGACGACCTTGGTCCGCTCGGTGATCAGCTCGTCGATGTTCGACAGGTCGAGCCGGCCCTCGTCGGTCAGCCCGAACCACTTCAGCTTCGCGCCGCTGCGCTGCGCGAGCAGCTGCCACGGGACGATGTTGGAGTGGTGCTCCATCTCCGTGATGACGATCTCGGAGTCCGCGTCGACCCGGTAGGGCTCCTCCGCCCAGGCCAGCATGTTGGCGACCAGGTTGAGCGACTCGGAGGCGTTCTTGGTGAATATCACCTCGTTGCGGCTCGGCGCGTTGATGAACGCCGCGACCTTGTCACGGGAGCCCTCGTACAGCGCCGTGGCCTCCTCGGCGAGCACGTGCACGCCGCGGTGGACGTTGGCGTTGTGCCGCTCGTAGTAGGTGTTCAGCGCGTCGAGCACCTGGCGGGGCTTCTGCGAGGTGGCGGCGTTGTCGAGGTAGACCAGCGGCTTGCCGTCGTGCAGCAGGCGCTGCAGGACGGGGAAGTCCTTGCGGATCGCGTCGGTGTCGAGCAGGCCCGACAGGACCCTCGACTCGTGCGTATGGGTCACTCGGAAGCGCCGCCCTTCACGTAGGACTCGTAGCCCTCCGCCTCCAGCTTGTCGGCCAGCTCGGCACCGCCGGACTCGACGATGCGGCCGGCCGAGAAGACGTGGACGTAGTCGGGCTTGATGTACCGCAGGATGCGGGTGTAGTGGGTGACCAGCAGGGTGCCGACCTCGCCGGTCGAGCGGACCCGGTTGATGCCCTCGGAGACGACCCGCAGCGCGTCGACGTCGAGGCCGGAGTCGGTCTCGTCGAGGATCGCGATCTTCGGCTTGAGGAGCTCCAGCTGGAGGATCTCGTGGCGCTTCTTCTCGCCGCCGGAGAAGCCCTCGTTGACGTTGCGCTCGGCGAAGGCCGGGTCCATCTGGAGGCCGGCCATCGCCTCCTTGACCTCCTTCACCCAGAGGCGCAGCTTGGGGGCCTCGCCGCGGACGGCGGTGGCGGCGGTGCGCAGGAAGTTGGAGACCGAGACGCCGGGGACCTCGACCGGGTACTGCATGGCCAGGAAGACGCCGGCCCGGGCGCGCTCGTCGACGGACATCTCCAGGACGTCCTCGCCGTCGAGCAGCACGGAGCCGCTGGTGACGGTGTACTTCGGGTGGCCCGCGAGGGAGTAGGCGAGGGTGGACTTGCCGGAGCCGTTCGGACCCATGATGGCGTGGGTCTCGCCCTGCTTCACGGTCAGGTCGACGCCCTTGAGGATCTCGCGGGGACCGTTCTCGGTCTCGACGGAGACGTGCAGGTCGCGGATTTCAAGCGTTGCCATGGGTACTCAGGACTCCTGGTTGACGGAGACGAGCACATCGTCCCCTTCGATCTTTACGGGGTAGACAGCGACCGGCTTGGTGGCGGGCAGCCCGGAGGGCTTGCCGGTGCGCAGGTCGAAGCTGGAACCGTGCAGCCAGCATTCGATCATGCAGTCCTCGACCTCGCCCTCGGAGAGCGCGACGTTCGCGTGCGAGCAGACGTCGTTGATCGCGAACACCCCCTCGTCGGTGCGGACGACGGCGACCGGGACGCCGTTGAGGTCGACGCGCTTGGGCTCGTCCTCAGCCAGCTCGCTCAGCGCGCAGGCGCGAAGGAAGCTCATCGGGTCAGACCGCCGATTCCAGCTCGGCCTCGATCTTCTCCATCAGCTGGTCCTGGATGTCGGCGACGCCGATCTGCTGGACCAGTTCGGCGAAGAAGCCGCGCACCACCAGGCGGCGGGCCTCGTCGGCCGGGATGCCGCGGGCCTGCAGGTAGAAGAGCTGCTCGTCGTCGAAGCGGCCGGTGGCGGAGGCGTGGCCGGCGCCGACGATCTCGCCGGTCTCGATCTCCAGGTTGGGGATCGAGTCGACCCGGGCACCGTCGGTGAGCACCAGGTTGCGGTTGAGCTCGTAGGTGTCGGTGCCCTCGGCGGCGGCGCGGATCACCACGTCGCCGACCCAGACGGCGTGCGCGTCCTTGCCCTGCAGCGCGCCCTTGTAGACCACGTTGGAGCGGCAGTGCGGGGTGTCGTGGTCGATGACCAGACGGTGCTCCAGGTGCTGGCCGGCGTCGGCGAAGTAGAGGCCGAACAGCTCGGCCTCGCCGCCGGGCGCGGCGTAGGAGACGCGCGGGTGGATCCGGACCACGTCGCCGCCGAAGGTGACGACGACGGACTTCAGCGACGCGTCGCGGCCGACCAGCGCGGTCTGCTGCGCGACGTGGACCGCGTCGCGGTCCCAGTCCTGGACGGAGACGAAGGTGAGCTTGGCGCCGTCGCCGAGCAGCAGCTCGACGTTGGCGGCGCGGGTGCCGGTGCCGGTGTGGTTGATCACCACGACGGCCTCGGCGAACGGCTTGACGTCGATCACGACGTGGGCGAAGCGGCTGCCGCCCTCGCCGTGCACGTCGATCTTGACCGGCTCGGTGAGCACCGTCTCCTTGGGGACGGTGACGACGAGCGCCTGCTGGAAGGCGCTGAACGCCTGCGCGGCGACCCGGTCGACCGGCTTGCCGGCCTTGCCGAGGCGGGCGTCGTCGCGGCCGACCGTCTCGGCGGTGACGCCGTCCGGCAGGCTCAGTTCGACCTTGTCCTCGCCCTGGGCGCCCTCGGCGGCGGTGCCGTCGTGCAGGCCGGCGAGGCGGTGCAGCGGGGTGAACCGCCAGTCCTCCTCGCGGCCGGTCGGCACCGGGAAGTCCGCCACGTCGAAGGACGGCTCGACCGTGACGCGGGCGTCGATCGGCTGCTGGACGGTGGCGCGGCCGGTGCCGGGGCCGGCGAGCTGCGCGCCCGCGCCGGCCGTACCGACCTCGATCGAACCGGCGGTGGTGGAGCCGGTGGGGGTGTTGACGTCAGCCATGGCTGTTCGTTGTGCTCTCTTCCTCAAAGTGTCGATGGACGGCGGGGCGGCCGGCGGATCAGCCGACGGAGCCCTCCATCTGCAGCTCGATCAGCCGGTTCAGCTCCAGCGCGTACTCCATCGGCAGCTCGCGCGCGATCGGCTCGACGAAGCCGCGGACGATCATCGCCATGGCCTCGAACTCGGTCATGCCGCGGCTCATCAGGTAGAAGAGCTGGTCCTCGCTGACCTTGGAGACGGTCGCCTCGTGGCCCATGGAGACGTCGTCCTCGCGGACGTCGACGTAGGGGTAGGTGTCCGAGCGGGAGATGGTGTCGACCAGCAGCGCGTCGCAGAGCACGTTGGACTTGGCGCCCTTGGAGCCCTCGCCGATCTCGATCAGACCGCGGTAGGAGGTGCGGCCGCCGCCTCGCGCCACCGACTTGGAGACGATGTTGGAGGAGGTGTTCGGCGCCATGTGGACCATCTTGGCGCCGGCGTCCTGGTGCTGGCCCTCGCCCGCGAAGGCGATCGACAGGGTCTCGCCCTTGGCGTGCTCGCCCATCAGGTAGACGGCCGGGTACTTCATGGTGACCTTGGAGCCGATGTTGCCGTCGACCCACTCCATGGTCGCGCCCTCGTACGCCACGGCGCGCTTGGTGACCAGGTTGTAGACGTTGTTCGACCAGTTCTGGATGGTCGTGTAGCGGCAGCGGCCGCCCTTCTTGACGATGATCTCCACGACCGCGGAGTGCAGCGAGTCGGAGGAGTAGATCGGGGCGGTGCAGCCCTCGACGTAGTGGACGTAGGCGTCCTCGTCGACGATGATCAGCGTCCGCTCGAACTGGCCCATGTTCTCGGTGTTGATCCGGAAGTAGGCCTGGAGCGGGATGTCGACGTGGACACCCTTCGGCACGTAGATGAAGGAGCCGCCCGACCAGACCGCCGTGTTCAGCGCGGCGAACTTGTTGTCGCCGGCCGGGATGACGGTGCCGAAGTACTCCTTGAAGACCTCCGGGTGCTCGCGCAGCGCCGTGTCGGTGTCGAGGAAGATGACGCCCTGCTCCTCCAGGTCCTCGCGGATCTGGTGGTAGACGACCTCGGACTCGTACTGCGCGGCGACACCGGCGACCAGGCGCTGCTTCTCCGCCTCCGGGATGCCGAGCCGGTCGTACGTCGCCTTGATGTCGGCGGGCAGGTCCTCCCAGGACGCGGCCTGCTTCTCGGTGGAGCGGACGAAGTACTTGATGTTGTCGAAGTCGATGCCGGTCAGGTCGGAGCCCCAGGTCGGCATGGGCTTCTTGCCGAACAGCTTGAGGCCCTTGAGCCGCAGGTTCAGCATCCACTCGGACTCGTTCTTCTTCGCGGAGATGTCGCGGACGACCTCCTCGCTGAGCCCGCGCTTGGCCTCGGCACCCGCGGTGTCCGGGTCGGCCCAGCCGTACTCGTAGGTGCCCAGGCCTTCGAGCTCCGGGTGCGAAACGGTGTCAGTCATGCGAGCTTCCTAACGCGCGGACGCTGAATCATCGGTGGACGTACCGGCAGTCGGCGCGGCATCGGTACCCCGACCGGCGGCAGTGCGCAGGGCGGGCGACGATGCGGCACCGGGTGCCGGCACATAGGTGGTGCAGACCCCGTCGCCGTGGGCGATGGTGGCCAGTCGTTGCACATGGGTGCCCAGCAGTTGGGAGAAGACCTCGGTCTCCGCCTCGCAGAGCTGCGGGAACTGCTCGGCGATGTGCGCGACCGGGCAGTGGTGCTGGCAGAGCTGGGCGCCCGCCGGGGCCTGCGCCGCAGCGGACGGAACCCGCCGCACCGTGGCAGCGTACCCGTCGGCGCTCAGCGCCTGGGCGAGGGCCTCGGTGCGCTCCTCGACCTTGGCGGACCGGACGGTCTCCAGGTACTTCTCGGCCTGCCGCCCGAACCGGGCGCGGGCGAAGGCGGCGACCGCCTCCTCGCCCACCGCTCCGCCGCCGACGGCGTCGGAGATCCAGTGCAGGGCGTCGGCGGCGAGCTGGTCGTACGCCTGGTAGAAGGCGTCCCGGCCGCCGTCGGTGAGGGCGAAGACCTTGGCGGGACGGCCCCGGCCACGGCTGCCGTACACCCGCTGTTCGCGGGCGTCGACGAGGCCGGCGGCGGTGAGCCCGTCCAGGTGACGGCGGACGGCGGCGGTGGTCAGACCGAGCCGGTTCGCCAGATCGGTGGCGGAGGAGGGACCGTGGTCGAGGATCGACCGGGCGACCCGGTCCCGGGTGGCCCGGTGGCCGTCCAGGAGCACCTCGGCCGCCGTCGCGGGCACGGCGCAGCCGGGGGCCGACTCGGCCTCCGGCTGTACGGGGTGCTCGCGCATGTTTTTCACAACACCAGTGTTGCGTAATTCCTTCCGGCAGGACAAGCCGTGACCCAGACCTCATCCGTGGCATCTGTCACGCAGGTAAGCCTTACCTGACCTGCGGAAACGATCACCGGGGGTTCCGCTTCGCCGGTCACCGGGACGGCTCCGGGCCCGGGCCGGGGGGTCCGCCCAAGCGGAATCCAATCCTCCGCCATGCCCTTCTCGCCCCGTCCACCGACCCCGGCCCGCTTCGAGCCGCGCTCCCGCGCGGGCTCCGCCGGGGCTCGCGTGCGGGCTCCCGTACGGCCGCCGTGTTCGGTCCTCTTAGACTCGCCGGTATGCATTCCGATCCCGCGGTCCAGATCACCGGGCTGGTCAAGCGCTACGGCGAGAAGACCGCGGTGGACGGTCTCGACCTCACCCTCGCGCGCGGCGCCGTCACCGCCGTCCTCGGCCCCAACGGCGCCGGCAAGACCACCACCATCGAGACCTGCGAGGGCTACCGCCGCCCCGACGCCGGCACCGTCCGCGTCCTCGGCCTCGACCCGGTCACCCAGGGCGCGGCGCTGCGCCCCCGGATCGGAGTGATGCTGCAGTCCGGCGGCGTGTACGCGGGCGCACGCGCCGTCGAAATGCTCCGGCACACCGCCAAGCTGCACGCACACCCCCTGGACGTCGACGCGCTGGTCGAACGGCTCGGCCTCGGCTCCTGCGGCCGCACCACCTACCGCCGGCTCTCCGGCGGACAGCAGCAGCGGCTCGCCCTCGCCATGGCCGTGGTCGGCCGCCCCGAGCTGGTCTTCCTGGACGAGCCCACCGCCGGCCTCGACCCGCAGGCCCGCCGCGCCACCTGGGACCTCGTCCGCGACCTGCGCCGGGACGGCGTCACCGTCGTGGTCACCACCCACCACATGGACGAGGCCGAACAGCTCGCCGACCGGGTCGCGATCGTCGACCGCGGCAGGGTGATCGCCGAAGGCACCCCGGAGGAACTGCGCCGCGACGGCGCCGAAGGCGGCCTGAGCTTCGACGGCCCGCCCGGACTCGACCTCGCCACCCTGCTCAAGGAGCTGCCCGACGGCTCCACCGCCGCCGAGACGACGCCCGGCAGCTACCGCATCGAGGCGCCCGTCGACCCGCAGCTCCTGGCCACCGTCACCGGCTGGTGCGCGGCCTGCGGCATCCTGCCCGAGCGGCTCGCCGTACAGCGCCGCAGCCTCGAAGACGTCTTCCTCGACCTGACCGGACGGGACCTCCGCTCGTGACCACGTACTCCCCCCGGCCCGGTGCCGCCCCCGTCGGCCGGATGCTGCTCGCCCAGACGGCGTTCGAGACGAAGATGCTGCTGCGCAACGGCGAGCAGCTGCTGCTCACCGTGATCATCCCCACGGTGCTGCTGGTCCTCTTCTCGGCGGTCGACATCGTCGCCGTCGAGGGCCCCGGCAAGCGCGTCGACTTCCTGGCACCCGGCCTGCTCGCGCTGGCCGTGATGTCCACCGCGTTCACCGGGCAGGCCATCGCCACCGGGTTCGAGCGCCGGTACGGCGTGCTGAAGCGGCTCGGCGCCAGCCCGCTGCCGCGCTGGGCGCTGCTCACCGCCAAGACCGGCTGCGTCCTGGTCACCGAGGCGCTCCAGGTGGCGCTGCTGGCGGTGATCGCGCTCGCACTCGGCTGGTCCCCGCAGGGCAACCCCCTCACCGTGGCCGCCCTCCTGGTCCTCGGCACCGCGGCCTTCTCCGGACTCGGCCTGCTGATGGCCGGCACGCTGAAGGCGGAGGCGACGCTGGCGGCGGCCAACCTGGTGTTCATCCTGCTGCTGCTCGCGGGCGGGGTGATCGTGCCGCTGTCGAAGTTCCCGGCGGCCGTGCAGTCCGTCCTGGAGCTGCTCCCGATCGCCGCCCTCTCCGACGGCCTGCGGTCCGTCCTCCAGACCGGCGCGGGCGTGCCCTGGTCGGACCTCGGCATCCTCGCCGGCTGGTCGGTGCTCGCCCTGACCGCCGCCGCCCGCTTCTTCCGCTGGGAGTGACCCCTCCGACTCCCGGGCACACACCACCCCCGAGCGTCAGGACGGCGGCGGCGTCCCCTTCGGCCAGACGCAGGGCGTGCTGACCTCCAGCGACAGGTTGTGGCTTTCGCCTGAAACTCCGTCGAGGATCGCCAGGAACTTGTCCTTGGGGTTCTTCAGCTTCACCCAGTCGGCAGTAGCACTCGGATCCGGCTCGAATCCCTTCCCCATCAAGAACGTGCGAAAGGCAGCGGCGGCTTCCGTTTTGCTCGCCAACGGAACGTCGCCGAAATCATACCCGCGAGAGGTCTGCATCCTGCCGTGCGGACCCACGTCATTGGCATCGCAGTGCGAGTCGAGGAAATCGGCTGGACTTGCCGTGGGTTTGACCGTCAGTCTCGCCAGAATTTCCGCGAGATAGGTGTCGACCTGAGCCTTGGCCTGCTCCAGGGTGACCGTGGACCTCCTTCGTTCGGGGATGGTCTCCGCTCCGCAGGAACTCAAGGCGAGCACCACCACGGCCAAGGCGGCTACGGCGGCCGTCCGGCCGGGCCGCGCCGAGTCCGTGGATGCACGTACGACAGCTCCCATGGCTTCCACTTCCCAACAAAGACATCCCCGTGGCGGGGGAAAGCGAGTGATGTCGTTCCAGACACCGGCATTTCGGCGCCGTGAGCGCGATCGCGGACTCGATCGCCGCTCACCACAGCGCCTTGACGGCACTGCGAAGGTTCGCTCGGTGATTCTCGTCATTTCCTCCCGGCGATGATCTCGCCCATGGCCTGGAGCGAGACCGAGCCGGGATTCCAGTAGTCGGAGTGGCCGGTTCCCGGGTCAGTCGGGATTACCTGCGCGCCGAATCCGGGAAGGATGGGGTCCCGCCCGTGGATCAGGTGATGATCGGGGTTCTGGAGCACCCCGTAGTAGTCCCCGAGGTTGTTGCCGAAGTTACTCGCCAGACCGTTCGCGTTCATGGGCGGGGCCATCGAAATACCGTCGGCGTCACCTTGTGCCGCGAAGACGCGGGACGGATCGACACCAAGATCACGGGCGTGCTCCACGCCGGCTCCGGGGCTGGCGATCAGCACGACGTTGTCGACCGGCAGGCCCTTGTCACGCAAGGTGTATCCGACGGTCGTGGTTCCGTAGCTGTGGGCGAGGATCGTGTTGTTCGACGGTTCTCCGTCATGCGTGGCGCGGAGTCCCGCTTCGAAGCTGTGCAGGCTGTTCCCGGCGTTCCTGGCGTAGCTGTCGTTCATCGCCTCCGGCGTGATGGACTGCGGCGCGTCGTAGCCGACCCAGGTGATCGACGAGGTCGTCCTGGGGAGACCTGCCTTGACATTGGCGGTGTTGGCCGAGGCGACCATCCGGTCCGACCGCTCGATGTCGCTGTCGATGCTGCCGAGCCGGGCCCCGGTGCCGGGGACGTACGTCGAGACGTTGTCGGCGGTGTCGGGGTTGTTGACCGCGACGATGGCGTGGCCGTTGCCCTTGGTGTCGAAGCCGAGCAGATAGGTGGGCGGATGCTTGTCGTCGACCTTGGTCATCAGCCGCTTCTCGATGGCGTTCACACCGATGACCTGCTCCTGGAGGAGGGCCTTCCTCCGCTCCCACTCGTCGTGCGCCGGGTTCGAGACGGCGCCGTTCATGCCCGCGACCTTCGCGGGCGGTTCGGGGCCCAGGTGGTCGAGCTGGGCCTGGAGGTCCAGCTTCGCCTGTTGGAGCGTGAGGCGGTTGGCCCCGTCACGCGCGACGGCCGGGATGCCGTCGAGGTTGCCGATCCGGTCGGGGTGGTCGTGGACGAACCTCTGCTGCTGAGCCGGTGTGAGGCCGCTCCACCACTGCTTGACGCTGTTCGGGTCGGTGCCCGTGGCGGGTATCTGCTCGTGGGCGGTCTCGGCAGCCAGGTCCTGCGCCACGGTGGCGGCGTTCAGTCCCGTGCCGTTGCTCGCGTTGGTCGCCAGGTGGTTGAGCCTCGCACTGATCTCCTGGTCGGCGTGGGCCGCCTCGTTGAGTGCGGCGGTGATCCGGTTGCTGATGGCGACCGCGGTCGTCTCCGCGCCCGAGCCCGCGAAGCCCGGCGAGGCGGGCTCGTTGTCCCACGTGATGCGCCCGTCGGGCGCCACGTCGAGCTTCGCGTTCCTGGCGTCGTCGAGGGCGCTGATCAGATGGGACTGGGCCAGCGCGAACTGTTCGACGGCGTTGGCCAGGGCCTTGCTGACGAACGTGAGTTCCTGGCGGGCGGCCCGGAGTTGACCGCCGAGGTCCTTGACGCGGCCCTGGGCCACGGCGGAGGTGGGTCCGGTCCAGTGCGAGGCGCCCAGCCGGTCGGCGACCTCGTGCTGCCAGGCTTCCACGTGCTGTCCGAAGGCCGTGGCCAGGGCGTCGAAGGCGTTCTTCGCGGTGGTGATGTTGTTGAGGTTGGCGTTGTAGAGGCCGGCGATGTCCATCGGCTACCGGGACTTCCGCTCTGCGGCGGCACGCGCCGTGGCGGTGGCGGGGCTCTCGCCCGCCAGGACCGTCCCGAACGGATCGGCCCCCGGCGTCGGTGTGGCGCCGCCCTGCGCGGGGCCCGCCGCACCGCGGAGGTGCGCGTAGACGCTCTGCTCCCCCTGCTGGTAGTGGGCCGCCGTCTTGACGAGCTTGGAGCCGACGTCCGACATGTCACCGGAGAGCTTGTCCAGCAGCGTCCTCCAGTTCGTGCCGCAGGTGCGTATCGCGGTTGCCGTGAGCCAGCCCTGGAGCGTCGCGGCGGCCCTGTCGCTCGGTGCGACGATCCTCGCCGTCTCTCCCGGCACCTGACCCGCTATGTGCTGGGCGCTCTGCCCGCAGCCGGCCAACGCCGCCGGATTGACCTTGAACTCGGAAGCGAGATCGGGATTCGGCACGGTTCCCCCCTGTGCGTCGTCTCAGCGTCGTGATGCCGGAAGTCTGCCGGACCCGGCCCGGTGGCGTGAATGAGTACTCGTACTCAATTGCCCCTCGGTGTCCGGCCGTTCCTCCTCCGCGCCGCACTTCGCGACGCCGCACGGCCGCGCTGCCCGCACAGGAGGTCGGCCCGTCCGACTTCCTGTGCGGACGGCACCTCCACCGGCCCGGGCCCACGACGGCGCCGGCCCCTCGACTCGGATGAGTCGAGGGGCCGGCGCCGGCCGGAACCGAGCGGTGGGCGTCAGCTCTCGTCGCTGCTGCGGCGGCGACGGGCGAGGAGGACGAGGGCGCCGCCGAGGACCACGACACCGCCGCCTGCGGCCGCGATCACCGGGGTCGCGTCGCTGCTACCGGTGGAGGCCAGCACCGGGGCGACCGGCGTCGAGGTGGCCGTCGGGACCGGGGTGGGCGTGCGGGTCGGCGTCGGGGTGGGAGTCGGGGTGGGTGTCCGCGTGGGGGTGGGGGTCGCCGTCCGGCTGGGAGTCGGCGTGGGAGTCGGCGTAGGCGTGGGAGTCGGGGTGGGAGTCGGCGTCGGCGTAGGAGTCGGCGTCGGCGTCGGGGTGGGAGTCGGGGTGGGCGTGGGAGTCGGCGTCGGCGTCGGCGTCGGCGTAGGAGTCGCGCAGACCTCGATCGTCTTCGTCTCCGTCTTGTTCCAGTCGTTGTTCTTCGGGTCCTCGGTAGTGGTCACCACGAAGGTGGCGCTGATCGGCGCGTTGTGCGCCTTCACCGGGAACGTCTGGTGGAACTCCTTGCCGAACTCCTTCTGGTCCAGCACCTTCTCACCGTCGACGGTGAGGCTGACGGCGTTCTTCACGCCGGCCTTGTCGCTGTAGTTGACCAGGTCGATCACGATCTTGTCGCAGGTGACCTTCCAGGCCGGCGTGTGCGCCGAGGCGCCGGTGGCCAGGGCCACGGGCAGCAGGACTGCGGTGACCGCCGCCCCCGCGAGTGCCGCGCTACTGATGCCTATCTGCCGCCGCTGTCGCGCCATTTCGTTGTCCCCTCCGGACGGTCTTCTGCAGCAGGCGAATCGAGTGGATCAGCGGTGGCCCGCTACGGCTGTCCGGGGGACTCTACCGGCACCCCCGTGTCCCTCTACACCCCACCGCACGACCGGATTTCGCCTGTCCGTCCGGCCTCGGATGTGCAAGAACCAGCCCATCACACCCGCGACCTCGCAGGACGGCGGTTCGGCGAAACTCGAATGAACTCCGTCAGAGTGGCTGAAAAACAGCGACCCCCGGCGATCCGAATCGATCGCCGGGGGTGCCGCATCGGTCGGAACCGAAAGGGTCAGCCCTGGTTGGCAGCCTTGCGTCGACGGGCGACCAGCACCAGCGCGCCACCGGCGGCGATGACGACCGCGCCGCCGATCGCCAGCGGCACGACCGGGCCGGAACCGGTGTGGGCGAGACCGCCCCCGGTGCTGGCCTCGGCCGACGGGCTCGCGGAGGCCGAGGCGGCCGGCACCGCTGCCGAACCCGAGGCGGAGGCCGACGGGCCGGCCGAACCGCTCGCGCTCGGCCTGGCACTGCCCGGGACGGACGCCGACGGGCTCGCGGAGGTGCCCGGGGTCACCGAGGCGCCCGGCGTGCCCGGGGTGGCCGACGGCGTGCCCGAAGCGCTCGGCGTGCCGGTGGAGCCCGGCGTGCTCGGCGTGGTGGTGGCGGACGGCGTACCGGTCGGCACCACCGGCGGCGGGGTGGTCGGCGGCGTGGTGGGCGGCGTCACCACCGGCAGGCAGCCGGTGAACGGGAAGTGGTGCGTCTCGGCGCCTGCGGTGCCGGTCAGCGAGGCGACGATCACCGAGCCGTTGACGGGGCCGCCACCGGTGGGCTTGGCGCCCCCGACGCCCGGGGTGTTCAGGGAGAACGCGGCGTTCGGCGCCAGCACGGTGCCGGCCCAGGCGGCCGCGCCGTTCTTGATCACCTTGGTCGCGGTCGGGAAGTTCCAGAGCAGCTTGGCGCGGACCGCGCCGCCGTGCGCGCTCTGCAGCTTGTCGTCCAGGAGGTAGGTCTTCTTGCCCTCGTCCCAGAGGTTGAAGCCGGTGGTCTTCGCGGCGGACATGTCGTACGAGTCGCCGGTCACGTTGACCACGGTGACCGAACCCGCCGGCACCTTCAGGTAGATGTCGGTGGCGCCCTGGAGGGTGGCCGCGCTGACGGTGAAGCTGTTGTACGCGGCGTCGCCGCTGGTCAGGTAGAGCTTCGGGCCCTGGGCCTCGACCTTGGCGGCGGCGGTCTGCGGCACGGCGGCCAGCTGGACGGAGGCGGCGCGCAGCTTGGTGAACTCGGCCTTGAAGTCGATCGGCGAGGCACCCTGGCTGATCTTGCCCTGGTGTGCGTCGATGACGGCGCCCTCGGCCTTGGAGCCGTAGATGCCGTTGCCCTTCATCACCTGGGTGTTGTGCCCGGTCACTCGACCGGCGACGACCAGGGCGTTGCCGCCGGGGAGCGCCTTCACCTGGTCCGCGGTCAGTTCCTGGCCGACCGAGAAGCCGCCGGTGAAGTCGGCGTTTCCGCCGACCGCCACCGCACCCTCGGCGTCCGGCGTGTGGGTGTCGTCGCCCTCGACGAACTCCCCGTAGAGGTTGGCGACTCCGAGGTTCCGGCACTGCTGGCCGGGCTCGGCGGCGTGGGCGGCAGCCGGGGCGATGAGGCCGGCCAGGACAAGGGATCCACCGAGCGCGAGCGCAGCGGCGGGTACGGGTATGCGCATGTGCAGGATCTCCGCTTACGTGCGGGGGTGTGGGAGGGGTCCCGAAAAAGGTATGGACCAAACCGCACTCTTTCGGCCAAACGAGTGATTGGTCAAGACCAATGACCAGGTTGCCCGAACAGTCCGTTTTGCTCCTCCCGTTCGGACTGCGGGTTTGCCGTAGCGGCAAGGCGGGAAGATCAACCTGCCGCTCACCACGTCACCGCGCGACGCCACTCCCCCGTCGGCCCCTGCCCCGCCCGAAGATCGCCTGTAAGGGCGCATAGCATGGACGCCGTGCTGAAGACCACCCCCTTCTCCCTGCTCGCCGAGCGCTGGAAGCCCTCCGCCGCCATGGTCCGGCGTGCCGCGCTCGTCGCGCTGGTGATGAGCGTGGTGATCGTCGTGACCGGCGGCGCCGTCCGCCTCACCGCCTCCGGCCTCGGCTGTACCACCTGGCCGCGCTGCACCGACGAGAGCCTGACGCCCACACCCGAGATGGGCCTGCACGGCGTCATCGAGTTCGCCAACCGGATGCTCACCTACGTCCTGAGCGCCGCGGTCGGCTGGGCCATCCTGGCCGCCCGCTGCCACCGGCCCTGGCGGCACGGCCTCAGCAAGCTCGGCTGGGCCCAGTTCTGGCTGGTGATGAGCAACGCCGTGCTCGGCGGCATCACCGTGCTGACCGGCCTCAACCCGTACACCGTGGCGCTGCACCTGATCGCCGCGATGGCCCTGGTCTGGGTCGCCCTGCAGATGTGGGAGCGGTCCAAGGAGGGCGACGGCCCGGCCCGCCCGCTGGTGGCCGAGCCCATCAAGCGGCTCTCCTACGTCCTGGTCGGCGTGATCGGCCTGCTGGTGGCCGCCGGAACGCTGGTCACCGGCGCCGGCCACCACCCGGGGACGCCCAAGGACAACAAGTTCGTCCCGCGCATCCCGATCGACTACGACCGCCTCGCCCAGGTGCACGCCGACCTGGCGTTCGTCTCGCTCGGCCTCGCGGTCGCGGTGCTGTTCGTGTTCGCCGCGGTGAAGGCCCCGCCGGCCGCCCGGGCCCGGGCCCGCGAACTGCTCGTCATCCTGCTGCTCCAGGGCGTACTGGGCTTCGTCCAGTACTTCACCGACGTCCCGGAGGTGCTGGTCGGCCTCCACATGCTGGGCGCCACCCTGACCTGGATCGCCGCCCTGCGCATCCCCCTGGCCCTCCGCCTCCGCGAGGACGAGGACACCCCCGCGGGCGCGGTCCCCGCGTCGGCCACCGACACCGGCACCTCCCGGGCCCCGCAGACCACCTCGGTCTGACCCGCCCCGGGAACGCGCGAAGGGCCCCGGTTCCGTCCACGGACCGGGGCCCTTCGCGCGGGCCGGGGCGGGATCAGCCGCCGATCTGGATGCCCGCCATGCGCTTCCACTCGTACGGGCCGGTCTTCACCTTGAGGGCGAGCTCGCCCTCGAAGGAGTCGTGCAGGGTGACCCCGGCCAGCTCGGCGGCCCGGCGGCCGACCGCGTAGCTCGGCGCGACCTGGTCGCCCCAGGCGCCGTCCGCGCCGACCACCACGATGCGGGTGGCGACCGCGCCGACGTACTCGACGACGCCGTCGGCGCTGCCGCCGTGCTGCCGGGCGAAGGCGGTGAGGCTCTTGGCGATGCGCTTGGCGCGGCGCTCGGCGCGGGCGTCCGGCGCGGCGGTGGTGGCGGTCTCTGCGCTGCTCATGCCCGCATGCTACCGAGCGGTAGCGGGGCTGGCGACGGGAGCGGGCTGTGCCCCGGGCCACACACCGGGCGACATACTGGTGCGGTGACCTTCGATGGCTGGCCCGCCGAGGCGCTCGACTTCTACGAGCACCTGGAGGCGGACAACTCCAAGACCTTCTGGCAGTCCCACAAGGCCCGGTACGAGCACGCCGTACGGGAGCCGATGGAGCGACTGCTGGCCGAGCTGGAACCCGAGTTCGGGCCGGGGAAGATCTTCCGCCCCAACCGCGACGTCCGGTTCAGCGCCGACAAGTCCCCGTACAAGACGCACATCGGGGCCCACCTGGCGGCCGGCGGCTACGTCCAGCTCTCCGCCGACGGCCTGGCCTGCGGCAACGGGATGTACCAGCTCGCCCCCGACCAGCTGGAGCGGTACCGGACGGCCGTCGCCGAGGACGTCGCCGGTGCCGAGCTGGAGCGGGTGGTCGCCCGGGTCCGGAAGGCCGGGCCGCAGGTGGTCGGCCGGGACTCGCTGAAGTCCGCCCCGCGCGGCTACCCCAAGGACCACCCGCGGATCGGACTGCTCCGCCACAAGGGACTGGTCGCGTGGCAGGAGTGGGCTCCGGAGCCCTGGCTGGGCACCCCGGACGCCTACGGCAGGATCACCGCCTTCCTGCGCGTCTCCCAGCCCCTCAGGGACTGGCTGGACGGCCACGTCGGCCCGTCCGAGCTCCCCGCCCGCTGAGCGGCCGACCGGCCACGGACGGCCGGCGACGGCCGACGGCCGAGAAGACCGGCGAGAGGACGGGCCGGAGGACGGGCGGGAGGCGGCAGCCGCCGCGGACACCCCGTGCACGCCGAAGGGCCCCGGTCCGCAGATGCGGACCGGGGCCCTTCGGCACGGCGCGGGACTCACTTCACGAAGGGGTCCACCGCGATCACGACGAACAGCAGCGTCAGGTAGGTGATCGACCAGTGGAACAGCCGCATCTCCTTCAGCTTGGCGCCGACCATCCCGGCCTTGGCCCGGGCGTGCAGCGCGTGCGCCTCCTTCAGCCACGCGGCGCCCAGCACCACCGCCGAGACGGGGTAGAGCCAGCTGGTGTCGGCGAGCGGCCAGAGCGCCAGCGAGACGGCCACCATCACCCAGGAGTAGGCGACGATCTGCCTGGCGACGGCCAGGTTGCCCTTGACCACCGGCAGCATCGGCACGCCGGCCCGCGCGTAGTCCTCGCGGACCTTCATCGACAGCGGCCAGTAGTGCGGCGGCGTCCAGAAGAAGATCACCAGGAAGAGCACCAGCGCCGACCAGGAGACCGTGTTGGTGACGGCCGCCCAGCCGACGAAGACCGGCATGCAGCCCGCGATGCCGCCCCAGACGATGTTCTGCGCGGTGCGGCGCTTCAGTCCGAGCGTGTAGACGAACACGTAGAACAGCAGTGCACCCAGCGCGAGCGCCGACGCGAGCCAGTTGACCAGGGCGCCCAGCCAGAGCGTCGACCCGACCGCGAGGGCGATGCCGAAGACCAGCGCCTCGCGCGGCGACACCATGCCGGTCACGAGCGGGCGGCGCTCCGTCCGGGACATCACCGCGTCGATGTCACGGTCGATGTACATGTTGAGGGCGTTGGCGCCACCCGCCGAGAGGTAACCGCCGATGACCACCTTCAGCACCAGCAGCAGGTCCGGAACACCGCGCTGCGCCAGGAACATCACCGGCACGGTGGTGATCAGCAGCAGCTCGATGATCCGCGGTTTGGTCAGTGCGACGAAGGCGCCGACACGGGCCCCGAACGGCCGTTGCGCAGGCGTCGCCCCGGTGACCCCGGCGGGACGGGATTCGACGGCGGTCACTAACACCCCAACTGAAGATGAATCCTCACAGGCGGCCACCGGAACGTTGTTCCCGAATCGTCCGCTCTGCGCGTACCACGCCACCTTAGACGCTCCATATCTCCCCACCGGCCCCGGGGTGCCCCGGCGGGGCGGAACGCACACCGCCGGGTGAACCCGGCCGCCCGGGCCTGGACCGATGCCTCCGGCCCGGTCCGCGGACCCATCCGCAGGGTGACCGCCCGCCACCCGGGCCCCGGAGAGGCGAACCTCCCCAATCCGGGCGAGGGTGGACAAAGGATCCGGCCGTCCGCGGGGAATCGCGGACGGGGAGGGGACGGGGAATGGGGACCAACATGCCTGAGTTGTCCCACCACGGAGGGTGAGCCTCGCCCGGACGGTAGGCTCGCCCAAAGAAGCGGGATCTACCCTCCGTGACCGGCACCACCCAGCGTCCGGCCCCAGCGACGTGGCCGACCCGGTCCCTCACGGGGTCACTCTTCACAATGGAAGGAGCCCTGAGACAGGGTGAGCACGACGCCGAATTCATTCGAGTGGTCCGACCTCGACGAGCGGACGGTCGACACGGCCCGCGTTCTGGCCATGGACGCGGTCCAGAAGGTCGGTAACGGGCATCCCGGGACGGCCATGTCGCTGGCCCCCGCGGCGTACCTGATCTTCCAGCGCTTCCTGCGCCACGACCCGACCGACCCCGCCTGGGTCGGCCGCGACCGGTTCGTCCTCTCTCCGGGACACACCAGCCTGACCCTCTACACCCAGCTCTACTTCTCCGGCTACGGCCTGGAGCTGGACGACCTCAAGGCCTTCCGGGTCGCCGGCAGCCGCACCCCGGGTCACCCGGAGCACGGTCACACCGCGGGCGTCGAGACCACCACCGGCCCGCTCGGCCAGGGCATCGGCAACGCCGTGGGCATGGCGATGGCGGCCCGCTTCGAGCGCGGCCTCTTCGACCCGGACGCCCCGGCCGGCGAGTCGCCGTTCGACCACACCGTCTGGGCCATCGTCTCCGACGGTGACCTGGAGGAGGGCATCTCCGCGGAGGCCTCCTCGCTGGCCGGCCACCAGAAGCTGGGCAACCTGGTCGCGCTCTACGACGACAACCACATCTCGATCGAGGGCGACACCGAGACGGCCTTCTCCGAGGACGTCCTCAAGCGCTACGAGGCGTACGGCTGGCACGTCCAGCGGGTCTCCCCGAAGGCCAACGGCGACATCGACGTGGCGGCGCTCGCCGACGCGCTGGCCGCCGCCAAGGCCGAGACCTCCCGCCCGTCGATGATCGCCATGCGCACGATCATCGCCTGGCCGGCCCCGGACGCCCAGAACACCGCCAAGGCGCACGGCTCCGCGCTCGGCGGCGCCGAGATCGCCGCCACCAAGAAGGTCCTGGGCTTCGACCCGGAGAAGACCTTCGAGGTGAGCGACAAGGTCATCGAGCACGCCCGCCTGGTGATCAAGCGCGGCAAGGCCGCCCGCACCGAGTGGGAGCAGTCGTTCGACGCCTGGCGTGCCGCCCACCCGCAGCGCGCCGCCGAGTTCGACCGCATCGAGGCCGGCGAGCTGCCCGAGGGCTGGAAGAAGGCGCAGCCCGTCTTCGAGGCCGGCAAGGCCGTCGCCACCCGCAAGGCCAGCGGCGAGGCCCTGAAGGCCTTCGGCGCGGTGATCCCGGAGCTGTGGGGCGGCTCGGCCGACCTCGCCGAGTCCAACCTCACCACCATCGACGAGGACAGCTCCTTCCTCCCCGAGGGCAACCCACTGAAGTCGGCGAGCCCGTACGGCCGGACCATCCACTTCGGCATCCGCGAGCACGCCATGGGTTCGACCATGAACGGCATCGCGCTGCACGGCGGGACCCGCGTCTTCGGCGGCACCTTCCTGGTGTTCGCCGACTACATGCGCCCGGCCGTCCGCCTCGCCGCGCTGATGAAGCTGCCGGTCACCTACGTGTGGACGCACGACTCCATCGGCCTCGGCGAGGACGGCCCGACCCACCAGCCGGTCGAGCACCTGGCCTCGCTGCGCGCCATCCCGGGCCTGTCCATGGTCCGCCCGGCCGACGCCAACGAGACCGCCGTCGCCTGGCGCACCGTCCTGGAGCGTCACAGCAGCCACCCCGGCCCGGTCGGCCTGGCACTCACCCGCCAGAACGTCCCGACCTTCGACCGCACGGTGTTCGGCTCCGCCGAGGGCACCGCGAAGGGCGGCTACGTCCTCGCCGAGGCGTCCACCGGTGACCCGCAGGTGATCCTGCTGGGCACCGGCTCCGAGGTCCAGCTGGCCGTCAGGGCCCGCGAGGTCCTGGAGGCCGAGGGCGTCGCCACCCGCGTCGTCTCGCTGCCGTCCTTCGAGTGGTTCCAGGAGCAGGACCAGGCCTACCGCGACAGCGTGCTGCCGCCCTCGGTCAAGGCCCGCGTCTCGGTCGAGGCCGGCATCGCCCAGGGCTGGCGCGAGCTGGTGGGCGACCACGGCCGGATCGTGTCGCTGGAGCACTTCGGTGCCTCCGCCGACTACCAGGTCCTCTTCGAGGAGTTCGGCCTGACCGCCGAGCGCGTCGTCGCCGAGGCCCACATCGCGCTGCGTTCGCTGGAAGCCGTCAACCGCTGACGGCAGCCGCCGGCCGGGCGCCCGACCGCACACCGGGCGCCCGGCCGGCACCCGAGGACCCCACGGATACACGGACGAAGGACTGAAGCACCATGACTGACGCACTGAAGCGCCTCAGCGACGAAGGCGTGGCGATCTGGCTGGACGACCTCAGCCGCAAGCGCCTCAACAGCGGCAACCTCGCCGAGCTGGTGCAGCACAAGCACGTGGTGGGCGTCACCACCAACCCGACCATCTTCCAGAAGGCCATCGGCGGCGGGGACTCCTCCTACGACGGCCAGCTGCGCGACCTCGCCGTCCGCAAGGTCACCACGGACGAGGCCGTCCGCATGATCACCACCTCGGACGTGCGGGACGCCGCCGACGTGCTGCGCCCGGTCTACGACGCCTCGAACGGCCGTGACGGCCGGGTCTCCATCGAGGTCGACCCGCGGCTCGCCCACGAGACCGCCGCCACCGTCGCCGAGGCGAAGCAGCTGTGGTGGCTGGTCGACCGCCCGAACGTGTTCATCAAGATCCCCGCGACCAGGGCCGGCCTGCCCGCGATCGGCGAGGTCATCGGCAGGGGCATCAGCGTCAACGTCACGCTGATCTTCTCGCTGGAGCGCTACAAGGCCGTCATCGACGCCTACCTGACCGGTCTGGAGGCCGCCAAGGCCAAGGGCCTGGACCTCTCGCAGATCGAGTCGGTCGCGTCCTTCTTCGTGTCCCGTGTCGACACGGAGATCGACAAGCGCCTGGACAAGATCGGCGGCGACGCCCGGGACCTCCGTTCCAAGGCCGCGCTCGCCAACGCCCGCCTCGCCTACCAGGCGTACGAGGAGGTCTTCGGCAGCGTCGACGCCAAGACCGCCGGCAGCGACCGCTGGCGCGCCCTGGAGGCCGCCGGCGCCAAGCCGCAGCGCCCGCTCTGGGCCTCCACCGGCGTCAAGGACCCGGCCCTGCCGGACACCCTGTACGTCACCGAGCTGGTCGCCCCGGGCACCGTCAACACCATGCCCGAGGCCACCCTTGAGGCGACCGGCGACCACGGCGTGGTCACCGGCGGCACCATCGTCCCCAACTACGCCGACGCCAAGGCCGTCATGGACGCCATCGCCGCCGCCGGCGTGGACTACGACGACGTCGTGCAGGTCCTGGAGGACGAGGGCGTGGAGAAGTTCGAGCAGTCCTGGAACGAGCTGCTCGACACCGTCACCGCTTCGCTGGCCTCCTTCGCCGGCGAGAAGTGACCCCTGCTCACACAGCCAGCGCACGAAAGCGGAGTTCATCAAGTGAGCACTGACTTCCCTGAGTTGACGTCGGACTCGGACGCAGGCGACCCCACGCCGGCCCCCGTCAACCCGCTTCGTGACCCCACCGACCGGCGGCTCCCGCGCATCGCGGGGCCGTCCGGCCTGGTCATCTTCGGGGTCACCGGCGACCTGTCCCGCAAGAAGCTGATGCCGGCCATCTACGACCTGGCCAACCGCGGCCTGCTGCCGCCGGGCTTCTCGCTCGTCGGCTTCGCCCGCCGCGAGTGGGAGGACGAGGACTTCGCCAAGGAGGTGCACGACGCGGTCAAGGACCACGCCCGCACCCCCTTCCGCGAGGAGGTCTGGCAGCAGCTCGCCAAGGGCATGCGCTTCGTCCAGGGCGACTTCGACGACGACGACGCCTTCGACAAGCTCCGCGCGACCATCGAGGAGCTGGACAAGGCGCAGGGCACCGGCGGCAACTTCGCCTTCTACCTCTCCGTCCCGCCGAAGTTCTTCCCGACCGTCGTCCAGCAGCTGAAGAAGCACGGCCTGGCCGACCCGCCCCAGGGTTCCTGGCGCCGCGCCGTCATCGAGAAGCCCTTCGGCCACGACCTGGAGTCCGCCCAGGAGCTGAACCGGATCGTCCACGAGGTCTTCCCCCGGGACGAGGTCTTCCGGATCGACCACTACCTGGGCAAGGAGACCGTCCAGAACATCCTGGCGCTCCGCTTCGCCAACCAGATGTTCGAGCCGATCTGGAACCGGTCGTACGTCGACCACGTGCAGATCACCATGGCGGAGGACATCGGCATCGGCGGCCGGGCCGGCTACTACGACGGCATCGGCTCGGCCCGGGACGTCATCCAGAACCACCTGCTCCAGCTGATGGCGCTCACCGCCATCGAGGAGCCGGCGTCCTTCCACCCGAAGGCGCTGGTGGCCGAGAAGCTCAAGGTGCTCAGCGCCGTCAAGCTCCCGGCCGACCTCGGCAAGCACACCGTGCGCGGCCAGTACGCGTCCGGCTGGCAGGGCGGCGAGGAGGTCGTCGGCTACCTCGACGAGGACGGCATCAACCCGGACTCCAAGACGGACACCTACGCGGCCATCAAGCTGGAGATCAACAACCGCCGCTGGGCGGGTGTGCCGTTCTACCTGCGGACCGGCAAGCGGCTGGGCCGTCGGGTCACCGAGATCGCGGTGGTCTTCCAGCGCGCCCCGTACCTGCCGTTCGACTCCTACGCGACCGAGGAGCTGGGGCAGAACGCCCTGGTCATCCGGGTCCAGCCGGACGAGGGCGTCACCGTGCGGTTCGGCTCCAAGGTGCCGGGCACCTCCTTCGAGGTCCGCGACGTCACGATGGACTTCGCCTACGGCGAGTCCTTCACCGAGTCGTCCCCCGAGGCGTACGAGCGGCTCATCCTCGACGTGCTGCTCGGGGACGCCAACCTGTTCCCGCGCCACCAGGAGGTCGAGCTGTCCTGGCAGATCCTCGACCCGATCGAGAGGTTCTGGGACGCGCACGGCAAGCCCGCGCAGTACCCGGCCGGCACCTGGGGACCGGCCGAGGCTGACGAGATGCTCGCACGAGACGGCAGGAGCTGGCGCCGGCCATGAAGATCGACCTTACGAACACCACGTCCAGCAAGATCAACGCCGCCCTGATGGAGGCGCGCCGGGCCAGCGGTTCCACCGCTGCCGGCATGGTGCTCACCCTGGTGATCGTGACCGACGAGGGCAGCGCGTACGACGCCCTCAAGGCCGCCAACGACGCCTCCCGCGAGCACCCCTCGCGCACCCTGGCGGTCATCAAGCGCGCCGGGCGTTCGCCCCGGGCCCGCGCCGAGACCCGCCTGGACGCCGAGATCCTGGTCGGCTCCGACGCCGGCTCCGGCGAAACGGTCATCCTGCGCATGCACGGCGAGCTGGTCTCGCACGCGCAGTCGGTCGCCCTGCCGCTGCTGCTGCCGGACGCCCCGGTCGTGGTCTGGTGGCCGGAGAATGCGCCGCTGCACCCGGCGCAGGACCCGCTGGGCTCGATCGCCCAGCGCCGGATCACCGACGCGGTCACCGCCGAGTCCCCGGTCGGCCAGCTCGCCCAGCGCGCCCAGAGCTACACCCCGGGCGACACCGACCTGGCCTGGACCCGGATCACCGGCTGGCGCTCGATGCTGGCCGCCGCGCTGGACCAGCGGCCGTCCACGATCACCTCCGCGGTGGTCGAGGGCGAGCCGTACAACCCCAGCGTCGAGCTGCTCGGCCTCTGGTTGCACACCCGGCTGCACGTGCCCGTCGAACGGGTCGTCACCAACGGCCCGGGCATCACCGCGGTGCACCTGCGCACCACGGACGGGGACATCACCCTGGACCGCCCGGACGGCCTGATGGGCACGCTCTCCATGCCCGGCTCGCCGGACCGCCAGGTGGCGCTGAAGCGCCGCGAGACCTCGGAGCTGATCGCCGAGGAGCTGCGCCGGCTCGACCCGGACGACATCTACGCGGCGGCCGTGCGCACGCCGGTGGACCGGCTGCTCGAACCGACCGCCGCCGAGTCGGCCGCGCGGGCCGAGGTGGCCGACAAGGTCGCCGAGGAGGCCGTGGCGGAGGCCGCCGGGGCCGCGGTGGCCGCCGAGGCCCCCGCACCCGCCCCTGCTCCGGCCCCCGCTCCGGCGAAGAAGCCGGCCGGCAAGCGCGGTGCCAAGAAGGCGGAGGCATGACGGCCGCCACCCCGCAGCTGGTCGTCCACCGGGACAAGGAGCTGATGGCCCAGGCGGCCGCGGCCCGGCTGATCACCCGGATCGTGGACGCCCAGTCCGCCCGCGGCACCGCCTCGGTGGTGCTCACCGGCGGACGCAACGGCAACGCCCTGCTGGCCGCCATCGCCGCCTCCCCGGCGCGGGACGCGGTCGACTGGGCCCGGCTCGACCTCTGGTGGGGCGACGAGCGGTTCGTGGCCGCCGCCGACCCGGACCGCAACGCCGTCCAAGCCCGGGCCGAGCTGCTGGACGCCGTCCCGCTCGACCCGGCGCGGGTGCACGAGATGCCCGCGTCGGACGGCGTGGACGGCTCGGACGTCGAGGCCGCCGCCGCGCGCTACGCGGAGGAGCTGGCGAAGGCGGCCGGTCCCGGCGACCGGCTCGGTGTCCCCGCCTTCGACGTGCTGCTGCTCGGCGTCGGCCCGGACACCCACGTCGCCTCGCTCTTCCCCGAGCACCCCGGCGTCCGGGAGACCGCACTGACGGTGGTCGGCGTGCGCGGCGCGCCCAAGCCCCCGCCGACCCGGATCTCGCTCACCCTCCCGGCGATCCGGGAGGCCCGCGAGGTCTGGCTGCTGGCGGCGGGCGAGGACAAGGCGGGCGCGGTCGCGCTGGCCCTGTCCGGCCCCGGCGAGCTCCAGGCGCCCGCCTCCGGCGCGTACGGGCGCGGGCGCACGCTGTGGCTGCTGGACCGTTCCGCGGCGGCCCAACTGCCGCCCCAGCTCTACCCCCCGGCCTCGGCCTGAGCATGCGCGAAGGGCGTCACCGTTCTCCCGAACGGTGACGCCCTTCGGCGTTGCTCGTCGCCCGCAGCCGGGCGGTTGCGACCCGTGGCTCAGATCTCGCCCCGGAGCTTGGCCAGCGCCTCGGCGAGGATCGCCTCGCCGTCGGCGTCGGTGCGCCGCTCGCGGACGTAGGCGAGGTGGGTCTTGTACGGCTCGTTGCGGGACGGGGCGGGCGGGTTGTGCTCGTCCTGGCCGGCCGGGAACCCGCACCGCGGGCAGTCCCAGGTCTCCGGGATGACCGCTTCGGCAGCGAAGCTCGGACGGGTCTCGTGCTTGTTGGCACACCAGAAGGTGATCCGGTTGCGGGGGGCGGACTCGCCACGCTCCGCCTCACCCATCGGGCCGGCTCCGACCCTGCTGCCACGGATGGCGTTGCCACTTGCCACGGTCTGACTCCCTGCGTGCTGGTGCGCCGACCCGCCGCGATGCGCGTCGGTGGCGAAAGTCGTCCTAGTGTAAGCAGGAGTTAAGGTTGCGCCATCACCGGCTCCGCCCCGGACCGTTCCAGCATAGGCCGCGGGGCGACGGGGCGTCAGAGGTACGTCAGCTCTTGTACTTCATGACCAGGCCGAGCACCATGATGGACGCGAACCAGCCGAGCCCGACCACGATCGTGATGCGGTCCAGGTTGCGCTCGGCCACCGCCGAGCCGCCACCGGTCGACATCGCGCCGCCGCCGAACATGTCCGACAGGCCGCCGCCCTTCCCCTTGTGCAGCAGCACCAGGAGGATCATCAGCAGGCTGAAGACGATCAGGGCAATCGAGAACCCGATAACCACGACGGGACCAACTCTCTCGTATCTTCGGCGAAGGGGCCGGGCCGCGTACGGCGGCCCGGCCCCAAAGCCTACGTTGCTGCGGCGGCGTTAGCCTACTGCCTGGTCACGGTACCGCACGATCTTGACGAACTCGTCGGCGTCCAGCGAGGCACCGCCGACCAGGCCGCCGTCGACGTCCGGCTTGGCCATCAGGCCGGCCGCGCTGGAGGACTTGACCGAACCGCCGTAGAGCACGCGGACCTTCCCGGCCAGCTCGGCGTCGTACAGCTCGGCGATCCGCGCGCGGATGGCGGCGCAGACCTCCTGGGCGTCCTCGGGGGTCGCCACCTCGCCGGTGCCGATCGCCCAGACCGGCTCGTAGGCGACCACGACGGACTCGGCCTGGTCGGCCGGGACGCCCTGCAGGCCGCCGTCGAGCTGGGCCAGGGTGTACTCGACGTGGGTACCGGCCTTGCGGATCTCCAGCGGCTCGCCGATGCAGAGGATCGGGGTGATCCCGGCACGGTAGGCGGCCTTCACCTTGGCGTTGACGATCTCCTCGTTCTCGCCGTGGTACTGGCGGCGCTCCGAGTGGCCGATCACCGCGTAGGTGCACTTGAGCTTGGCCAGCATCGGGCCGGAGATCTCGCCGGTGTAGGCACCGGAGTCGTGCTGCGAGATGTCCTGCGAGCCGTACTTGATCTTCAGCTTGTCGCCGTCGACCAGGGTCTGCACCGAGCGGAGGTCGGTGAAGGGCACGAGGACTGCCACCTCGACCGACTCGTAGTCCTTGTCGGCCAGCGCGAAGGCCAGCTTCTGGGTGTGCTGGATGGCCTCGAGGTGGTTGAGGTTCATCTTCCAGTTGCCCGCCATCAGCGGGAGACGCTCAGTCATTGCGTTGTCAGCCTTCCAGGGCGGCGAGACCGGGAAGGGTCTTGCCCTCCAGGTACTCGAGGCTCGCGCCACCGCCGGTCGAGATGTGCCCGAACTTCGTCTCGTCGAAGCCCAGGATACGGACGGCCGCGGCGGAGTCACCGCCACCGACCACGGAGAACGCGTCGCCGTCGACCAGGGCCTGGGCGACGGCCTTGGTGCCCTCGGCGAAGGCCGGGTGCTCGAAGACGCCCACGGGACCGTTCCAGAACACCGTCTTCGCGTCGGCCAGCTTCGCCGCGAACAGCTCGCGGGTCCTGGGGCCGATGTCCAGGCCCTCCTTGTCGGCCGGGATGCCGTCGGCGCCCACGACCTCGAAGTCCTCGACCGGCGCGAACGTCTTGGTGTCGGGGAACGACCCGGAGATCGCGACGTCCACCGGCAGCACGAACTCGACGCCGCTCTCCTCGCCGCGCTTCAGGTAGTCCAGCACCGTCGGGATCTGGTCCTCCTGCAGCAGCGAGATGCCGACCTCGTGGCCCTTGGCCTTGAGGAAGGTGTACGCCATGCCGCCGCCGATCAGGATGCGGTCGGCCTTGCCGAGCAGGTTGTCGATAACGCCGACCTTGTCGGAGACCTTGGAGCCGCCGAGCACCACCACGTACGGGCGCTCGACCTCCTCGGTGAGGCGCTTGAGCACGCCGACCTCGGTGGCGATCAGGTCGCCGACCGCGTGCGGCAGGCGGGCCGGCAGGTCGAACACCGAGGCGTGCTTGCGGTGCACCGCACCGAAGCCGTCGCCGACGTAGAGGTCGGCGAGGTCCGCCAGCCGGTCGGCGAAGGCGCCGCGCTCGGCGTCGTCCTTGCTGGTCTCCCCGGCGTTGAACCGCAGGTTCTCGAGCAGCGTGACCTCGCCGTCGGCCAGGGCGGCGACGGTGGCCTTCGCGCTCTCACCCACGGTGTCGGTCGCGAACGCGACCGGCGTGCCGAGGATCTCGCCGAGGCGGACGGCCACCGGCGCGAGGGAGAACTGCGGGTCCGGCTCGCCCTTGGGGCGGCCGAGGTGGGAGGCGACGACGACCTTCGCTCCGCGCTCGACGAGCTTGGCGATGGTCGGGGCGACGGCGCGGATCCGGCCGTCGTCGGTGATCGTGGCGCCGGACAGCGGCACGTTCAGGTCCGCGCGGACGAACACGCGTCGGCCGGCGACGTCCAGGTCTTCGATGGTCTTCACGGTCTTCGGTCTCCTGGCGAGAAGGTGGAGCAGGCGACGGCACAACGGCGGGCCGTCAAAGGGGAGTTGAGGGTGCGCAGACGGAGGGCCCGGACGGCGTCGCACATGCCTTCCGGGCCCTCCCCCCTACTTCACATCAGCTCCCGCTGCGTCAGAGCCGGTCACCGACGAGGGTGGTCAGGTTGACGAGGCGGTTCGAGTAGCCCCACTCGTTGTCGTACCAGCCGAAGATCTTGACCTGGTTGCCCTGGACCATGGTCATCAGCGAGTCGAAGATCGTGGAGAACGGCGAGTTCACGATGTCGGAGGAGACGATCGGGTCCTCGGTGTACTGCAGGATGCCCTTGAGGGTGGTCTCCGAGGCCTTCTTGAACGCCTCGTTGACCTCGGCGACGGTGACGTCGCGCTCCAGGGTGACGACCAGGTCGGTGATCGAACCGGTCGGGACCGGAACGCGCAGCGAGGTGCCGTCCAGCTTGCCCTTGAGCTCGGGCAGGACCAGGGCGGTCGCCTTGGCGGCACCCGTCGAGGTCGGGATGATGTTGAGGGCCGCGGCGCGGGCGCGACGCAGGTCCTTGTGCGGGAAGTCCAGGGTGACCTGGTCGTTGGTGTACGCGTGCACCGTGGTCATCAGACCCTTGACGATGCCGAAGTTCTCGTTCAGCACCTTGGCCAGCGGCGCCACACAGTTGGTGGTGCAGGAGGCGTTGGAGATGACCGTGTGCTTCTCGGCGTCGTACTTCTCGTCGTTGACACCGATGACGATGGTGATGTCCTCGTCGGTGGCGGGCGCCGAGATGATGACCTTCTTGGCACCGGCGGTGACGTGCTTCTTGGCCGCCTCGGCCTTGGTGAAGATGCCGGTCGACTCGATGACGATGTCGACGCCCAGCTCGCCCCAGGGGAGGTTGGCCGGGTCACGCTCGGCGATGACCTTGAAGGTCTTGCCGTCGACGGTGATGCTGTCGGCGGTGTGCGAGACCTCGCCCTGGAAGGTGCCCAGGATCGAGTCGTACTTGAGCAGGTGCGCCAGGGTCTTGGTGTCGGTCAGGTCGTTGACACCGACGATCTCGATGTCCGCGCCCTGGGCCTGAACCGCACGGAAGAAGTTGCGGCCGATGCGGCCGAATCCGTTGATGCCTACCCGGATCGTCACGAACCGATCTCCTCGTTAGGTACGCCGGACGCTATGCCGACGGGGTGGAATTTGGGATGTCCCCGACCGCCTATGACCCTACCCCTCCGAGGCCGGGTAGAGCACATCAGCCCGCTTCGCAACCCCTGGCGTGGCGCGCGTTCCACGCACCTTCGGGCCTTCCGTCCTTGCCCTCCGGGGCAGTTGGTCCCGGGCCCGCGGGGCCCTCCGGCACGGGCCGCCGTCCCAGTCCCCGGACACGGCACCGCCGGTGCCCGAGGAACGGACACCGGCGGGGAGATCACCGTCGAGCGCGGTCGTCAAGAGTCAGTTGAGTGCCATCTCGTCCGTCAGGTTCGCCTCGGTGCTCGGCAGACCGAGCTCGGAGGCACGCTTGTCGGCCATCGCCAGCAGCCGGCGGATCCGGCCGGCCACCGCGTCCTTGGTCAGCGGCGGGTCGGCGAGGGCGCCCAACTCCTCCAGCGAGGCCTGCTTGTGCTGCATCCGCAGCTGGCCGGCGGCGGCCAGGTGCTCCGGCACCTCCTCGCCGAGGATCTCCAGCGCGCGCTGCACCCGGGCGCCGGCCGCGACCGCGGCGCGGGCCGAGCGGCGCAGGTTGGCGTCGTCGAAGTTGGCCAGCCGGTTGGCGGTCGCCCGGACCTCGCGCCGCATCCGGCGCTCCTCCCAGGCCAGCACCGACTCGTGGGCGCCGAGGCGGGTGAGCAGCGCGCCGATGGCGTCGCCGTCACGGATCACCACCCGGTCCACGCCGCGCACCTCGCGGGCCTTGGCCGGGATGCCGAGCCGGCGGGCGGCGCCGACCAGGGCGAGGGCCGCCTCGGAGCCGGGGCAGGTGATCTCCAGCGACGAGGACCGGCCGGGCTCGGTGAGCGAGCCGTGTGCCAGGAAGGCCCCGCGCCAGGCCGCCTCGGCGTCGCAGGTGGCGCCGGAGACCACGGCCGGGGGCAGGCCCCGGATCGGGCGACCGCGGCCGTCCACGAGGCCGGTCTGGCGCGCCAGCAGCTCGCCGTCCTTGACCACCCGGACCACGTACCGGCTGCCGCGCCGCAGGCCGCCGGGGGCCATCACGACCAGGTCCGAGGAGTGTCCGAAGATCTCCAGCAGGTCCTTGCGCAGACGACGCGCGGCAGCGCCGGTGTCCAGCTCCGCCTCGATCACGATACGGCCGCTCACGATGTGCAGCCCGCCCGCGAATCGCAGGATCGCCGACACCTCCGCCTTGCGGCAGCAGGCCCGGGTGACCGGGAGCCGGCTGATTTCGTCCTTCACCGCTGGAGTCATCGCCATGGCCCGATCCTTCCATGTGTCCGGAAAATCCGGTCGTACGCGGCTGCCAAGAGCTCCGGGTCGTGTCGCGGCGTGCCGTCGGTGCGGGCGACCCGGCCGAGCACCAGGGCCGCGCCCATCCGCTCGGCGGCCTTCTCCAGGCCCGCCAGGTCGGCCTGGCCGAAGGCACCGCCGGTGACGGCGCGCTCGTCCACCAGGATCGCATCCACCGCAAGGGCGGGGGCGTGGTCGGCGATGACCTCCAAGTGGCGCTGCGGGGTGAAGCCCTCGGTCTCGCCGGGCTGCGGGGCCAGGTTCAGGGTGAGCAGGCGGCGGGCGCGGGTCTCGACCAGCGCCTTGACCAGGTCGGGCACCAGCAGGTGCGGCAGCACGCTGGTGAACCAGGAGCCGGGGCCGAGCACCACCCAGTCCGCCTCGCGGACGGCGGTGACCGCCTCCGGCACGGCCGGCGGCTCGTCCGGCACCAGCCGGACGGACTGCACGGTGCCCGGGGTCACCGCGACGCTGGCCTGGCCGCGGACGGCGGCGAGCTCGGCCGGGTACGCCGGGTCGTGGCCGCGGACGACCGCCTCGATGTCGAGCGGGACGGCCGACATGGGCAGCACCCGGCCCTGGACGTTGAGCAGCCGGCCCACCCAGTCCAGGGCGGCGACCGGGTCGCCGAGCTTCTCCCACAGCGCGACGATCAGCAGGTTGCCGACGGCGTGGCCGCCCAGCTCGCCGCTGCCGGTGAAACGCTGCTGGATCACCTCGGACCAGGTGCGGCCCCAGTCGTCGTCGCCGCAGAGCGCGGCCAGCGCCTTGCGGAGGTCGCCCGGCGGCAGCACGCCCAGCTCCTCACGGAGCCGGCCGCTGGAGCCGCCGTCGTCCGCGACGGTGACCACCGCGGTGAGGTCGGTGGTGAGCCGGCGCAGCGCGGAGAGCGAGGCGGACAGGCCCTGACCGCCGCCGAGGGCGGTGATCCGGGGCGCCTGGTTGGTCCGGGGCGCCTGGTGGGGACGGGCCGGGCCGGTGCGGGCCGCCCCGGAGCGGGACCGGCCGGTCACGAAGGACCGGGCCGGGAGCCCACTCCGGTCGGCGGTCTTGTTCTGAAACTGCCGCCCGGGCACGTATCCCGTCACACCTACCTCGCGTTCCTCTTGCCCGCCGCCGGCCTCCGCCGGCGGCCGGCAGGGGGTACGGCGGCTACTCCCGTCCCATGTCCCGGTGGACGAGCACCGTTTCGACGCCGTCCGAGATGAGACGTTTCGTCAGGCGCTCGGACATCGCGACGCTGCGGTGCTTGCCACCGGTGCAGCCTACGGCAAGCGTCATGTAGCGCTTCCCCTCGCGCCGGTACCCCTCGGTGACGATGCGCAGCAGCTCCGCGTAACCGTTGAGGAACTCGTTGGCACCGGGCTGCTGGAAGACGTAGTCGGCGACGTCCCCGTCGGTGCCGGTACGGGCCCGCAGCTCGGGCACCCAGTGCGGGTTGGGCAGGAAGCGGCAGTCCACCACGAGGTCGGCGTCGACCGGCAGGCCGTACTTGAAGCCGAACGACATCACGGTGGCCCGCAGCTCGGGCTCGTCGTGGTCGGCGAACTGGGCGTCGAGCTTGGCGCGCAGCTGGTGGACGTTGAGGTTGGAGGTGTCGATCACCAGGTCGGCCTCGCCGCGCAGCTCGCGCAGCAGGTCGCGCTCCTGGGCGATGCCGTCGACGATCCGGCCGTCGGCCTGGAGCGGGTGCGGGCGGCGCACGCCCTCGAAGCGGCGGACCAGTGCGTCGTCGGACGAGTCCAGGAAGACCACGCGCAGCCGGATGCCGCGCTTCTCCAGTTCGTCCAGGGAGGTCAGCAGGTCGTCGAAGAACTGCCGGCCGCGGACGTCCACGACGGCGCCGATCCGGGCGACGTTGCCCTGGGAGCGGGCTCCGAGGTCGACCATGGTCGGGATGAGGGCCGGCGGCAGGTTGTCCACCACGAACCAGCCCAGGTCCTCCAGGCACTTGGCCGCGGTGGAGCGGCCGGCTCCGGACATGCCGGAGATGATCACCAGCTCCGGGGCGTTCTCTCCGCCGGCCTCCGGCCGCGCGGTGCCCCCGTAATCGGACACGGTCACTTCGGTTCCCCGCTCTCGGTGGTTCTGCATGTGGAGAACGCGCGACGCGCGGGCAAGCTTCCCCGGTCCACTCGGGCGAGTGATCCGGGGCGCGCAGGCTGACGGGCGGCGTCGGCCGTCATGGCGTCTCCTGGATGGGTGCGGTCTCGGGCGCCGCGGGCACCGGATCGTCGGCGCCGTCCTCGATGATCTCGCCCGTGGCCGTGTTCACGGCTGGTGCGGCAGGTGTACGGGACGACAACGCCGCCGCAACTGTCTCCGCCGTCCGCCGGCCGATGCCGGGGACTGCGCAGAGTTCGTCGACGGTGGCCGCCCGGAGCTTCTTCAGCGAGCCGAAGTGCTTGAGCAGCGCCTGACGGCGAGTCTCGCCGAGGCCGGGGACGGAGTCCAGTTCTCCGGCGGTGAGTCGCTTGGAACGCTTGCCGCGCTGGTAGGCGATGGCGAAGCGGTGGGCCTCGTCGCGGACCCGCTGGAGCAGGTAGAGGCCCTCGCTGCTGCGCGGGAGCACGACCGGGTCGTCGTCGCCGGGCAGCCAGACCTCCTCCAGGCGCTTGGCCAGGCCGCAGAGCGCGACGTCGTCGATGCCGAGCTCGTCCAGGGCCCGCCGGGCGGCGGCGACCTGGGGCTGACCGCCGTCGACGACGATCAGCTGCGGGGGGTAGGCGAAGCGGCGCGGGCGGCCCGTCTCGGGGTCGACCGGACCGCCCGGCACCTCGGCGGCGCCGGGCTCGTCGTCCGGGCCCTCCTCGGGGACGGCCCATTCGCCGGTCCGCTCGCGCTCCTGGAGGTAGCGGCGGAACCGCCGGCTGATCACCTCGTGCATCGAGCGGACGTCGTCCTGCCCCTCGAAGCCCTTGATCTGGAAGCGGCGGTACTCGCTCTTGCGGGCCAGGCCGTCCTCGAAGACGACCATCGAGGCGACCACGTCCTCGCCCTGGAGGTGGGAGATGTCGAAGCACTCGATGCGCAGCGGGACGGAGTCCAGCTCCAGGGCGTCGGCGATCTCCTGGAGGGCGCGGCTGCGGGTGGTGAGGTCGGAGGCGCGCTTGGTCTTGTGCAGGGCGAGCGCCTGTTGGGCGTTGCGCTGCACGGTGGCCATCAGGTCCTTCTTGTCGCCGCGCTGCGGCACCCGGAGGTCGACCTGGCTGCCGCGCAGGCCGCTCAGCCAGTCGCGGACCGGGTCGACCGGCTCGGGCAGCGCCGGGACGAGGACCTCGCGGGGGACGGACTCGCTGCGCTCGTCCTCGTCCGTCCCGCCGTAGAGCTGTTGGAGGGCGTGCTCCACCAGGCCGGCGGTGTCGACGTCCTCGACCTTGTCGGTGACCCAGCCGCGCTGGCCGCGGACCCGGCCGCCGCGGACGTGGAAGATCTGGACGGCGGCCTCCAGTTCGTCCTCGGCGACGGCCAGCAGGTCCGCGTCGGTGGCGTCGGCGAGGACGACGGCGTTCTTCTCCATCGCCCGCTTGAGCGCGCCGATGTCGTCGCGCAGCCGGGCCGCCTTCTCGTACTCCATCTCGACCGCGGCCTCCTGCATCTCGCCCTCCAGGCGGCGCAGGTAGTTGCCGGTGCGCCCGGCCATGAAGTCGCAGAAGTCCTCGGCCAGGGCGCGGTGTTCCTCGGGCGAGACCTTGCCGACGCAGGGGGCGGCGCACTTGCCGATGTAGCCGAGCAGGCAGGGGCGGCCGACCTGGCGGGCGCGCTTGAAGACGCCGTTGGAGCAGGTGCGGACGGGGAAGACGCGCAGCAGCAGGTCGACGGTCTCGCGGATCGCCCAGGCGTGGCCGTACGGGCCGAAGTAGCGGACGCCCTTCTTGTGCGAACCGCGCATGACCTGGACCCGGGGGTACTCCTCGTTGAGGGTGACCGCCAGCTCCGGATAGCTCTTGTCGTCGCGGTACTTGACGTTGAAGCGGGGGTCGAACTCCTTGATCCAGGAGTACTCCAGCTGGAGCGCCTCGACCTCCGTGGCGACCACGGTCCACTCCACCGAGGCGGCGGTGGTGACCATGGTCGCGGTGCGCGGGTGCAGCCCGGCGAGGTCCTGGAAGTAGGAGGAGAGCCGCGGGCGCAGGCTCTTCGCCTTGCCGACGTAGATGACCCGCCCGTGGGCGTCGCGGAACTTGTAGACGCCTGGCGAGACGGGGATCGCGCCCGGCGACGGGCGGTAAGTGGACGGGTCAGCCATGGGTCCACCGTACCGAGTCGGGCCGGGCCTGCGGAGGGGAGATCAACTGCTTCAGCTCGGGGTGACCTTGAGGTTGCCGCCCTCGACGGCCACGGTGTACGCGGGCAGCGGGGTGGGGGCCGGGCCGTCCAGCACGGCGCCGTCGGTGATGCCGAAGAAGCTGCCGTGACAGGGGCACTGGATCTTCTGGTTCTTGACCTGGTCGACGATGCAGCCGGCGTGGGTGCACTTGGCGCTGAACGCCCGGTACTGGCCCTCGGTCGGCTGGGTGACGACGATCTTCTTCTCGCGGTAGACGGTGCCGCCGCCGACGGGCACGGCGGAGGCCGGGCCGACGTCCACCGGGGTCTTGGGGGCGGCGGAGTCGGAGGAGGACGAGGAGCATCCGGAGACGGCCAGGGTGCCGCCGGCGGCGAGGACGGCCGCGGCCCCGCAGAGCAGGGTGCGGCGGGACGTGGCGGGGCTGCCGGAGGGCAGGCGGTCGGGGGCCTCGGGCATGAGGGTGCTCCTGGTCTGGCTGGTGTCGCCGCGGCCCCCAGGTGGGCGCGGGGGCCCGGCGGGGGGGGGGGGCGGGGGGCGGCGATGCAACCCGTACCCCGCCGCGC
>NZ_JBHXDN010000020.1:106312-140422 GCF_042726075.1 Kitasatospora sp. NPDC127035
GGGGCCCGTGGTGGGGGGTGGGGGCCCCGCGCCCCGGGGGGGGCCGCGCCGGCCCGGCTGCTGGTCGGGCCGGGCGCAGTCTATGCAACCCTTACCCGGCCGCTCCCCCTGCGTCGGGGGGCGGCCGGGGCGGGTTCGGGTCTCCTGCCCGGCTACTTCCGGGCGGCCGCGGCGCGCTTGCGCGGTGCCTTGGCCTTGACGACCGGGGCGTCGGCGAACTCGCCCGGCAGGATGTCCCGGAGGAACTTGCCGGTGTGGCTCTCCGCGACGGCCGCGATCTGCTCCGGGGTGCCCTCGGCGACCACCGTGCCGCCGCCGGAGCCGCCCTCGGGGCCCATGTCGACGACCCAGTCGGCGGTCTTGATCACATCGAGGTTGTGCTCGATGACGATCACCGTGTTGCCCTTGTCCACCAGCCCGGAGAGCACCTTGATCAGCTTGCTGATGTCCTCGAAGTGCAGACCGGTGGTCGGCTCGTCGAGCACGTAGACCGTCCGGCCGGTGGAGCGCTTCTGGAGCTCGGAGGCGAGCTTGACGCGCTGCGCCTCGCCGCCGGAGAGGGTCGGCGCGGACTGGCCGAGCCGGACGTAGCCGAGGCCGACGTCGTTGAGCGTCCTCAGGTGCCGGGCGATCGCCGGGACGGCCTCGAAGAAGCCGAGCGCCTCCTCGATCGGCATGTCCAGCACCTCGGCGATGGACCGGCCCTTGTAGTGCACCTCCAGCGTCTCCCGGTTGTACCGGGCACCGTGGCAGACCTCGCACGGCACGTAGACGTCCGGCAGGAAGTTCATCTCGATCTTGATGGTGCCGTCGCCGGAGCAGTTCTCGCAGCGGCCGCCCTTGACGTTGAACGAGAACCGGCCGGGCAGGTAGCCGCGGACCTTGGCCTCCTGGGTCTCCGCGAAGAGCCGCCGGACGTGGTCGAAGACGCCGGTGTAGGTGGCCGGGTTGGAGCGCGGGGTGCGACCGATCGGCGACTGGTCGACGTGGACCACCTTGTCGACCAGGTCGGTGCCGGTGATCCGGGTGTGCCGGCCGGGGACCGTGCGGGCGCCGTTCAGCTCCCGGGCGAGGTGGGTGTAGAGGATGTCGTTGACCAGGGTGGACTTGCCGGAGCCGGAGACGCCGGTGATCGCCGTGAAGGTGCCGAGCGGGAAGCCGACCGTGACGTCCTTGAGGTTGTGCTCACGGGCGCCGTGGACGGTCAGCTGGCGCTTCTTGTCCCGGTCGCGGCGGGCCTCCGGGATCGGGATGAAGCGCTTGCCGGAGAGGTACTGCCCGGTCAGCGACTCCTTGTTGGTGAGCAGCTGCTTCAGCGAGCCGGAGTGGACCACCTTGCCGCCGTGCTCGCCGGCGCCGGGGCCGATGTCGACCACCCAGTCGGCCATCTTGATGGTGTCCTCGTCGTGCTCGACGACGATCAGCGTGTTGCCGATGTCGCGGAGCCGCACGAGGGTCTCGATCAGCCGGTGGTTGTCGCGCTGGTGCAGGCCGATGGACGGTTCGTCCAGCACGTAGAGGACGCCGACCAGGCCGGAGCCGATCTGGGTGGCGAGCCGGATCCGCTGGGCCTCGCCGCCGGAGAGGGTGCCCGCCGCGCGGTTGAGCGAGAGGTAGTCCAGGCCGACGTCGACGAGGAAGCGGAGCCGCTCGTTGACCTCCTTGAGCACGCGCTCGGCGATCTGCTTGTCCCGGGCGTTGAGCTTCATCGCGCCGAGGAAGTCGGAGCAGTCGCTGATCGACATCGACGAGACGTCGGCGATCGAGCGGTCCTCGACGGTGACGGCCAGCACCACCGGCTTGAGCCTGGTCCCCTTGCAGGTCGGGCAGGGCACCTCGCGCATGTAGCCCTCGAAGCGCTCGCGGCTGGAGTCGCTCTCCGCCTCGGTGTGCCGGCGCTGGATGAACGGCACCGCGCCCTCGAAGCCGGTGGTGTACGAGCGGTCGCGCCCGTACCGGTTGCGGTAGCGGACCTCGACCTGGTGCTTGTGCCCGTACAGCAGGGCCTTCTTGGCGCGGGCCGGGAGGCCGGCCCAGGGGAGGTCGGTGCGGAAGCCCAGCTCGCCGGCGAGCGCGTCGATCAGGCGCTGGAAGTACTCCTTGGTGTGGCCGCCGGACCACGGGTGGATGGCGCCCTCGTCCAGCGACTTCTCGTCGTCGGGGACGACCAGCTCCGGGTCCACCTCCATCCGGTTGCCGAGGCCGGAGCAGTCCGGGCAGGCGCCGAAGGGCGAGTTGAAGGAGAACGAGCGCGGCTCCAGCTCCTCGAACGACACGTCGTCGTACGGGCAGTAGAGGTGCTCGGAGTACATCCGCTCGCGCTCGGGGTCGTCCTCCGGGAGGTCGACGAAGTCGAGCACGACCATGCCGCCGGAGAGCCGCAGGGCCGTCTCCACCGAGTCGGTCAGGCGCCGCTTGGCGCTCCCCTTGACGGTGAGGCGGTCGATGACCACCTCGACGGTGTGCTTCTCCTGCTTCTTGAGCTTCGGGGGCTCGGCGAGCTGGATCGTCTCGCCGTCCACCCGGGCGCGGGCGTAGCCCTTGGACTGGAGGTCGGCGAAGAGGTCGACGAACTCGCCCTTGCGCTCCCGCACGACCGGGCTGAGCACCTGGAAGCGGGTGCCCTCGGCGAGCGCCAGCACCTTGTCCACGACGGCCTGCGGCGACTGCTTGGCGATCGGCCGGGAGCAGTGCGGGCAGTGCGGCTTGCCGATCCGGGCGAACAGCAGGCGGAGGTAGTCGTAGACCTCGGTGATGGTGCCGACGGTCGAGCGCGGGTTGCGGTTGGTGGACTTCTGGTCGATCGAGACGGCCGGGGAGAGGCCCTCGATGAAGTCGACGTCGGGCTTGTCCATCTGCCCGAGGAACTGGCGGGCGTAGGAGGACAGCGATTCGACGTAGCGGCGCTGCCCCTCGGCGAAGATCGTGTCGAAGGCGAGCGAGGACTTGCCGGACCCGGAGAGGCCCGTGAAGACGATGAGGGAGTCGCGGGGCAGGTCGAGCGAGACGTTCTTGAGATTGTGCTCGCGAGCACCGCGGACGATGAGGCGGTCGGCCACTGCTTCTGGCGCCTTTCTCCGGGGCGGGAGGGCTGGTGGAAGTCGTGTGTACTTCCTCCAGGATGCGCCAGTCAGCCTACTAGCTCACGCGTTCGATTAACGAGCCTGTCCGGCCGGGTCCACCCGAATGAGTGACCGCCACCCTGCCAGCCTTGACGCAGGTCCGGAAAAAGCCCCTGCTCAACGCCGGAGAACGGCGATAGCGTCACCACGTCAACGAGCGGCGGGGCCGGTGGGCAACGCCGTGGAGCAGCCGAACCGGAGGCCACCGACCCATGACCGCCCCCCAGAACCCCGCCGACCTCGCCGCGGCCCGGCTCACCGACGTCGCCGAGGCCACCGGCCGCCTGCTGCGGACCCTCGCCGCGCTGGAGCCCGCGGCCGTCTCAGGCCCCTCGGCCCTGCCGGGCTGGACCAGGGGCCACGTGCTGGCCCACGTCGCCCGCAACGCCGACTCGCTGGTCAACCTGCTCGACGGCGCCCGGACCGGCACCGACGTCCCGCAGTACGCGAGCGACGAGGCCCGCGACCTGGGCATCGAGCAGGGCGCGCCCCGCCCGCTCGACGTCCAGGCCGACGACGTCCGGGACTCCCACGCCGGCTTCGCCGCCGCCGCCGCGCTGCTGCCCGCCGAGGCGTGGGCGGCCTCGGTGCGCCACCGCTCCGGCTACCTCTTCCCGGCCCACGACATCCCGTGGAAGCGGCTGATGGAGCTCGAGTACCACCACGTCGACCTCGCCGCCGGCTACTCCCCCGCGGACTGGCCGGAGCCCTTCGCCACGGCCGAGTTCCGGCGGCTGGCGGCCAGGCTCGCCGGCGCGGACGCCGCCGCGGGCGCCGGGGCCTCCGGGGACCTCCCGACAGCCCTCCCGGCGGCCCTGCTGGTGGCCGGGGACACCGGGGACCGGGCCCGGATCGGCTCCGCCGACGGGGAGGCCCGGCTCAGCGTCGAGGGCCCCGTCCGGACCCTCACCGCCTGGCTCTCCGGCCGCTCGGACGGCGACGGCCTGCTGGTCCGCGAGGACGGCGTCCCGCTCGCCGACGGCCGGGCCGCCCTGCCCCCGCTCCCCCCACTGGGCTGACGGCCCGCTCGGCGCGAGGATGATCCCAGAACCCCCATGACGAGGAGCGGACGGATGACGTACCACGGAGCGGTCAAGGTCGGCGGACCGCCGGACGTGCGCGACCTGGCCCACCTGATCATCACCAAGGTGGCGGTCGGCCCCTACGACAACAACGCCTACCTGCTGCGCTGCCGCGACACCGACGAGCAGCTGCTGATCGACGCGGCGGCGGACGCGCCGGCGCTGCTGGAGACCGTCGGCGAGAACCTGGCCACCGTGGTCACCACGCACCGGCACCACGACCACTGGGGCGCGCTGGCCGAGGTGGTCGCCGCCACCGGCGCCCGCACCGCCGCCGGACGGATCGACGCCGAGGCCGTCGAGGTGCCGACCGACCTGCCGCTGGACGACGGCGACACCCTGCGGGTGGGCCACTGCGAGCTGACCGTGCGGCACCTGGTCGGCCACACCCCCGGGGCGATCGTGCTGGTCTACGACGACCCGCAGGGCCACCCGCACGTGTTCACCGGGGACTGCCTCTTCCCGGGCGGGGTGGGGAACACCTGGGGCGACCCGGAGGCCTTCCGGAGCCTGTTCCGGGACGTCAACGAGAAGCTCTTCGACGTCCTGCCGGACGAGGCCTGGGTCTACCCCGGTCACGGCAACGACACCACCCTGGGCGCCGAGCGCCCCAACCTGGCCGCCTGGCGCGAGCGCGGCTGGTAGGCGCGCGACGGGCCCCCGCGGGCCCGTGAGGACCCCACGGAGGCCCGTGCGGGGGCCCGTGCGGGACTGCACGACGACGGCGGGCCCGCGACCACTGCTCGGTCGCGGGCCCGCCGGGCCGGGGGGCGGGGCTCAGGCGTCGATCTTCTCCGCCTCGGCCCGCTCGGCCTTCTTCGAGGCCATCAGGCTGGTCACGGTGGTGACGGCGAGCACCACCACGATGAAGCCCAGCGAGAGCGGGATGCCGATCTCCGGCACGTTCGCGCCCTGCTCGTGCGCCGCGTGCAGCACCAGCTTCACGCCGATGAAGCCGAGGATCACCGACAGGCCGTACGAGAGGTGGACCAGCTTCTTCAGCAGCCCGCCGATCAGGAAGTACAGCTGCCGCAGACCCATCAGGGCGAAGGCGTTGGCGGTGAAGACGATGTACGGGTCCTGGGTCAGACCGAAGATCGCCGGGATCGAGTCCAGCGCGAACAGGACGTCGGTGGTGCCGATCGCCAGCATGACGATCAGCATCGGGGTCATCAGCCGGCGGCCGTTCTCCCGGATGAAGAGCTTGGTGCCGTGGTACTTGTCGGTCGACGGGAAGCGCTGCTCGATCGACTTGAGCAGGCGGTTCTCCTCGAACTCCTCGTCCTCCTCGTCGGACCGGGCCTCCTTGATCAGCTTCCACGCCGTCCAGATCAGGAAGGCGCCGAAGATGAAGAACACCCAGGAGAACTGCGCGACCAGGGCCGCGCCACCGGCGATGAAGACCGCCCGGAGCACCAGCGCGATGATCACACCGAACATCAGCACGCGCTGCTGGTAGATCCGGGGCACCGCGAACTTGCCCATGATCAGGATGAACACGAACAGGTTGTCGACACTGAGCGACTTCTCGGTGATGTACCCGGCGAAGAACTCACCGGCCGGCTGGGCGCCGGAGTGCCACCAGAGGAATCCACCGAAGAGTGCCGCGAGCACGACCCAGACCGTGGTCCAGATGCCGGCTTCCTTGATCGACACCTCGTGCGGCTTGCGACCGCCGATGAAGAAGTCGGCCACGATCAGTGCCAGAAGCACCACGATCGTGCCGACCCACAAACTTACGGAAACGTCCACTACTGCTCCTCCGGCAGGTAGGCGAGACAGTCATCGTCACTGCCGGAGGTCTCTTCCGCCCGTCGGACGCGCTGCTGCGCGCCCGCGGACCAGCGCCCCGGGACGCCGCTGGGGACGCCCGTGATGACGGGGCAACTGCGGGGGAATACTCCCCTCCGCTGCCAACCAGGGTAACAGCAGTCCCAAGGAAAGGTAAAGAAGGTAAAGGACCCCGGGGACCGGGCCGCTCCCGGGCCGCTCCGGGCCCACGCCGGGGCCGCTCGGGGCCCGCCGCTACAGGTACGGCTCGATGGCCGGAAGCAGGTCCTGGAAGGTCCGGCCGCGGGCCGGAGCGCCGATCGCCTGCATCCCCCAGCCGCCGTCCTCCTCGCGGAACACCTTCGCCATGACCTGCCCGGTGTGCGGACCGCCGCCGGTCAGCTCGTACCGGGCCAGCTCCAACCCGGTCGACTCGTCCACCAGCCGGCAGTGCGCGTTCTGGACCTCGGCGAAGGTCTGCCCGGTGTACGAGCTCACCGTGAACACCACCTGGGTGATGTGCGGCGGCACGTGCGCCAGGTCGACCAGGATCGCCTCGTCGTCCTCCCCCGCGCCGGCTCCGCCGACCAGGTTGTCCCCGGTGTGCCTGACCGAGCCGTCGGCGCTCTCCAGGTGCTGGAAGAACACCACGTCCGACGGGGTCCGCTCGGCGTACAGCAGGGCCGAGGCGTCCAGGTCGATCTGCCTGGTCCGGCTGCCGAAGAGACCGCGCCGGGGCGCAGCCTTCCAACCGAGGCCCATCCGGACGACGGTCAGCGTCTCGCCCGAACCCTTCTGGAGGCTGACCCGCTGCCCCTTGGCAAGTGTCACCGACACGGCGATGTGTCCTCTCTGCCCAGCCCCGCGGTCGATCCCCGCGCAGGCTCCACGGTGGAACACCCCGTTGCCGTCCCCCGGCTGAGGCCCCCTGTTTCGGCCGCCCCCTCGCGTGGCGGCACCGCAGGCCAGCCTAGGCCCTGCGGCAGAACGCTTCGATCGCCGTGTACCCCTTCGTGGCGGGGCTAGACACCGCCGGGCACGACCGGGAACGGAACCGGCCACGCCCGGCGGGGCGTCGAGGAGCCTGCGCGGGGCCGCTACGCGATGCCGGCCTCCCGCATCTGCCGCAGCTCCTTCTTCAGTTCCTTCACCTCGTCGCGCAGCCGGGCCGCGACCTCGAACTGGAGGTCCGTCGCGGCGGCGTGCATCCGCTCGGTCATCGACTGGATCAGGTCGGCCAGCTCGGCCGCCGGCAAGGACTTGGCCGGCTTGCGGGTGGCGCCCAGCGCCGGCACCGGGGCCTTGGCGCCCTTGGCGCCGGCACCGCGGTAGCCGGTCGAGAGCAGCTGGTCGGTGTCGACCTCCTCACGGGTGAGGGTGTCCAGGATGTCGCCGATCTTCTTCCGCAGCGGCTGCGGGTCGATCCCGTGCTTCTTGTTGTACGCCTGCTGGACCTCGCGGCGGCGGTTGGTCTCGTCGATGGCCTTCTCCATCGCCGGGGTGATCCGGTCCGCGTACATGTGGACCTGGCCGGAGACGTTGCGGGCGGCGCGGCCGATGGTCTGGATCAGCGAGGTGCCGGACCGCAGGAAGCCCTCCTTGTCGGCGTCCAGGATCGCCACCAGGGAGACCTCGGGGAGGTCCAGGCCCTCACGGAGCAGGTTGATGCCGACCAGCACGTCGTACTCGCCGGCCCGCAGCTCGCGCAGCAGCTCGACCCGGCGCAGCGTGTCGATGTCGCTGTGCAGGTACCGGACCCGGATGTCCAGGCCGAGCATGTAGTCGGTGAGGTCCTCGGACATCTTCTTGGTGAGGGTGGTGACCAGGACGCGCTCGTCCTTCTCCACCCGCTTGCGGACCTCGTGCACCAGGTCGTCGATCTGGCCCTCGGTGGGCTTGACGATCACCTCGGGGTCGATCAGGCCGGTCGGGCGGATGATCTGCTCGACCTGACCGTCGCCGCGGGACAGCTCGTACTGGCCGGGGGTCGCCGAGAGGTAGACGGTCTGGCCGATCCTCTTCTGGAACTCCTCCCACTTCAGCGGGCGGTTGTCCATCGCCGACGGGAGCCGGAACCCGTGCTCGACCAGCGTGCGCTTGCGCGAGGCGTCGCCCTCGTACATCGCGCCGATCTGCGGGACGGTGACGTGCGACTCGTCGATGACCAGGAGGAAGTCGTCCGGGAAGTAGTCGAGCAGGGTGTTCGGCGGGGAGCCGGGCTCACGGCCGTCGAAGTGCATCGAGTAGTTCTCGACGCCGGAGCAGGTGCCGATCTGGCGGAGCATCTCCAGGTCGTACGTGGTGCGCATCCGCAGCCGCTGGGCCTCCAGCAGCTTGCCCTGCTTCTCCATCCGCGCGAGGGCCCCCTCCAGCTCCTTCTCGATGTCGCCGACCGCGCGCTCCATCCGCTCCGGGCCGGCGACGTAGTGCGAGGCCGGGAAGACGTGGACGGAGTCGTCCTGGCTGATGATCTCGCCGGTGAGCGGGTGCAGGGTGTACAGCGCCTCGATCTCGTCGCCGAACATCTCGATCCGGAGGGCGAGCTCCTCGTAGACCGGGAAGATCTCGATGGTGTCGCCGCGGACCCGGAAGGTGCCGCGGGTGAAGGCGAGGTCGTTGCGGGTGTACTGGATGTCGACGAAGCGGCGGAGCAGGACGTCGCGGTCGATCTCCTCGCCGACCTTGAGCCTCACCATCCGGTCCACGTACTCCTGCGGGGTGCCGAGGCCGTAGATGCAGGAGACCGAGGCGACCACGACGACGTCCCGGCGGGTGAGCAGCGAGTTGGTGGCGGAGTGGCGCAGCCGCTCGACCTCCTCGTTGATCGAGGAGTCCTTCTCGATGTAGGTGTCCGTCTGCGGGACGTACGCCTCGGGCTGGTAGTAGTCGTAGTACGAGACGAAGTACTCGACCGCGTTGTTCGGCAGCAGCTCGCGGAACTCGTTCGCGAGCTGGGCGGCCAGGGTCTTGTTCGGCGCCATCACCAGGGTGGGACGCTGGAGCTTCTCGATCATCCAGGCCGTGGTGGCCGACTTGCCGGTACCGGTGGCGCCGAGCAGGACGACGTCCTTCTCCCCGGCCCGGACCCGGCGCTCCAGCTCGGCGATGGCCGCGGGCTGGTCGCCGTTGGGCTGGTAGGGACTGACGACCTCGAAGGGCGTCTCTGACCGCTCAATACTCGTGATGGGTCGCACGTGTCCACCGTACGACCCGCCACCGACATTGCGGCCCCGGCCGGGAAACCCGCGGGGAGCCCGGGGAGGCCGGGAAGGCCCGGGCAGGGCCCGGAGCCCGTCCGTCGGACGAGCCCTAGCGGGCGCTGTCGCGGGCGAGCGCGACCAGGCGGGAGACGGCCCGCAGGTACTTCTTGCGGTAGCCGCCGCGCAGCATCTCCTCCGGGAAGACCCGGTCGAAGGGGATCCCGGAGGCCGTGACCGGCAGCTCGCGGTCGTACATCCGGTCGGCGAGGACGACCAGGCGCAGCGCGGTGGACTGGTCGTCGACCTGTCGCACGCCGCGCAGGCAGACCGCCGTCACGTCGTCCAGCAGGGCGCCGTAGCGGCTGGGGTGGACGGCCGAGAGGTGGCCGAGCAGGGCGTCGAAGTCGTCCAGCGAGGCGCCCGGGGTGCGGGCCGCGGCGGCGTCCACCTGGGCGTCGGAGTACGGCGGCGGGGCGTCCGGCAGGCCGCGGTGGCGGTAGTCCTGGCCGTCGATCCGCATCGGGCGGAAGTGCGCGGACAGGCCCTGGATCTCGCGGAGGAAGTCGGCGGCGGCGAACCGGCCCTCGCCGAGCTTCTCGGGCAGGGTGTTGGAGGTGGCGCAGAGCTTGACGCCGTTGTCGACCAGCCGGCCGAGCAGGGTGGAGACCAGCACGGTGTCGCCGGGGTCGTCCAGTTCGAACTCGTCGATGCAGAGCAGCGTGTGGCCGGAGAGGGTGGTCACGGCCTGCTGGAAGCCGAGCGCGCCGACCAGGTTGGTCAGCTCGACGAAGGTGCCGAAGGCCTTGGGGCCCGGCGCGGCGTGCCAGAGCGAGGCGAGCAGGTGGGTCTTGCCGACGCCGTAGCCGCCGTCCAGGTAGACGCCGGCCGGACCGGTGGGCACGGGGGCACTGCGGCGGAACCAGCTGCGCTTCGGGGCGGAGCCCTTCCCGGCGGCGAGCGTGCCGGCGAACTGCTCCAGGACCTGGACGGCCTCGTACTGGCTGGGCTGCGTCGGGTCCGGGAGGTACGTCCCGAAGCTCACGTCGGAGAAACGCGGCGGTGGCACCATCTCGGCGACCAGCCGCTCGGCGGGGACGACGGGGCGCCGGTCGGTGAGCGCGACCGGTCCGGCGGGGCCGGTGGTGGCTATCAGCTCGGGGTCGATCACGGCGTCGATCACGGAGTCGGGGTGTGAGGCTGCTGGCACGGTAGTACAGGGTACGCCCGACCGCACACGCGGCGGGCCCCGGCCGCCGGCGCGCGCCGGTGGAAGACTGGCGGCATGCATCAGTTGATCAGCCCGCCGGGCGGGCAGTTCGCCGATCCGGCCTCGCTGGAGTCGCTCGCCGCCGTCTACGCGTACCCCGACCAGGTGAATCACGGCCGCCCGTGGCTGCGCGCCAACATGGTGGCCGGCCTGGACGGCGGGGCCCGGCTGGACGGGCTCTCCGAGGGGCTCTCGGGTTCGGCGGACAAGCGGATCTTCGGTGTGCTGCGGGCGCTGTCGGACGTGGTGCTGGTGGGCGCCGAGACGGTCCGTGCCGAGGGGTACCGGCCGGCCCGCGCCCGGGCCGAGTTCGCCGGGGCGCGGCAGGCGGCCGGGCAGGCCCCGGCGCCGGCGATCGCGGTCGTCACCCGCTCGCTGGGCCTGGACCTGGCGGCGCCGCTGTTCACCGAGCCGCTGGTGCGGACGGTGGTGATCACCACCGAGGACGCACCCGGGGAGAGCCGCGCGGCGGTGGCCGAGGTGGCGGACGTGATCGTCGCGGGCCGGGGCTCGGTGGACCTGCGGGCGGCGGTCGCGGCCCTGGCCGACCGGGGCTGGACGCGGATGCTGACCGAGGGCGGACCGCGGCTGCTGGGACAGCTGGCCGCCGCCGGCCTGCTCGACGAGCTGTGCCTGTCGCTGGCACCGCTGATCACGGCCGGCGACGCGCCGCGGATCATCCACGATGCGGAAATGCCGGACGTGCAGCGGATGCGACTGGTCTCATTGATCGAGCAGAAAGGATTCCTCTTCACCCGTTACCTGCGTCCGCCGACCCCGTGACCCCCGGAAAGTGATCCCGCTCCCACTTGGGACGTTCCCTCCGCGTGGCCCGTCTGTCGGGTGAGCAAGGTGCGGAAAGCTTCCGCCGGGGCAGTATGGGATCCGATGCCGGAGCCCGGGGGCCGGCGACTGGAAGGGACTCACGTGTTCAAGACGGTACTGATGATCGAAAAGGCACTCTCCGACGCCGACGTGGAGCTGGTCACCACGCTCCACAGCGACGAGACGGTGTCCTTCGTCGTCCTGATGCAACCGCGCGGCAAGCAGGACGAGCTGCTGCGGGCGCTGGACGACGTCGCCCTCGGCCACCTCGACAAGGTGGTCCACGAGCACGACGAGTCCGAGAGCGAGCCGACGGTGGCCACCGAGTCGCTGGAGCACAGCCTGCGCCACCTGCGGCAGGCCGGCGCCGAGGCGGTCGGCGAGCTGGTCGAGGAGAAGCCCCTCGACCGGCTCCGCACCGTGGTCGAGGAGCACCGGGCCGACGAGGTGGTGGTGCTCACCTCGCCGCACTTCGTGGAGGAGTTCTTCCACCGCGACTGGGCCTCCCAGGCCCGGCACAAGGTGGGCGTTCCGGTGCTGCGGCTGTTCGCCAGCGACTCCTGACGCCCTCCTCGCCCGCTCTCGGGCACAGGGGCCGGGGCCTCCGGTGGTGCAGAATCGTCCTTGCGGTCCGGTCCGCGAGGACGATTCGCCCTTGCCGCCCGCCCTCCACCACACCCGTCCCTCCCTCCGCGCCCGCCGTCGGGCAGGAGGGGCCCACAGCCCGTACGGAGTCCCGTTTTGAACGACGCCGCGCACGACCTGCACGCCCCGCACTTCATCGGTATCGGCGGCGCCGGGATGTCCGGCCTGGCGAAGATCCTCGCGGTGCGCGGTGCCAGCGTCTCCGGCAGCGACTCCAAGGAGTCCGAGACCGTCCTCGCCCTGCGCGCCCTGGGTGCCGGCGTGCACATCGGCCACGCCGCCGAGCACGTCCCGGACGGTGCCAGCAGCATCGTGGTCTCCAGCGCGATCCGCGCCGACAACCCGGAGCTGGCCGCCGCCCGCGAGCGCGGGATCCCGGTGGTGCACCGCTCGGACGCGCTGGCCGCGCTGATGGGCGGCCGCCGGGCGCTGGCCGTCGCCGGCACCCACGGCAAGACGACCACCACCAGCATGCTCGCCGTCGCGCTCGGTGAGCTGGGCCTCGACCCGTCCTACGCGATCGGCGGGGACCTCGACGTGCCCGGCTCCAACGCCCGGCACGGCGACGGCGAGATCTTCGTCGCCGAGGCCGACGAGAGCGACCGCAGCTTCCACAAGTACGCGCCCGAGGTGGCGATCGTGCTCAACGTGGAGCTGGACCACCACGCCAACTACGCCTCGATCGACGAGATCTACGAGTCCTTCGAGACCTTCGTCGGCCGGATCTCCCCCGGCGGCACCCTGGTCGTCTCCGCCGACCACGACGGCGCCCGCGAGCTGACCGCCCGGGTGGCCGGCCGCGAGGGCCTGCGGGTGGTCACCGTCGGCGCCGCCGAGGACGCCGACCTCCGTGTCCTGTCGGTGGTCGCGCACGGCATGACCAGCGAGGTCACCGTCCTGCTCGACGGCGCCGAGCTCACCTTCACCGTCTCGGTGCCCGGCCGGCACTACGCCCACAACGCGGTCGCCGCGCTGGCCGCCGGCGTCGCGCTCGGCGTCCCGGCCGCCGACCTGGCCAAGGCCATCGCCGCCTACACCGGCGTGCGCCGCCGCCTCCAGCTCAAGGGCGAGGCGGGCGGCGTCCAGGTGATCGACTCCTACGCGCACCACCCGACCGAGATGACCGCCGACCTGGAGGCGATCCGGGAGGCCGCCGACGGCCGCGTCCTGGTGGTCTTCCAGCCGCACCTGTTCAGCCGCACCCAGCAGCTCGCCGAGGAGATGGGCGCCGCCCTGGCCCTGGCCGACTCCTCCGTCGTGCTCGACATCTACCCGGCCCGCGAGGACCCGATCCCGGGCGTCACCAGCGAGCTGATCATCGACGCGGCCCGGACCGCGGGCGCCGAGGTCACCGCCGAGCACGACTTCGCCGCCGCCCCCGCCCTGCTGGCCGGCCTGGCCCGCCCGGGCGACCTGCTGCTCACCATGGGTGCGGGCGACGTCACCAACCTCGGCCCGGAAATCCTGAAGCACCTCGCGAACGTTGCCACCAACGTCTGAGTCCCCCGACCTGGAGCCGTCATGAGCTACGAGATCGAGAAGACCGACGCCGAGTGGCGCGCCGAGCTCTCGCCGGAGGAGTACCACGTCCTCCGGGAGGCCGGCACCGAGCGCCCGTTCACCGGCGAGTACACCGACACCAAGACGGTCGGCGTCTACGGCTGCCGGGCCTGCGGCGCCGAGCTGTTCAGCTCGGAGACCAAGTTCGACAGCCACTGCGGCTGGCCGTCCTACTACGCGCCGCTCGCCGGTGACCGCGTCCAGTACATCGAGGACAGCACGCTCGGCATGCGCCGGGTCGAGGTCCGCTGCGCCCGCTGCGGCGGACACCTCGGACACGTCTTCGAGGGCGAGGGCTACGGCACGCCGACCGACCAGCGGTACTGCATCAACAGCGTCTCGCTCACGCTGAAGCCGGCGGAGTAGCCGGACCGGCGGCCGTTTCGGCGGCCGTCGGACAGCGGGCGGCGGGCCCGGGAACCGGTTCGGTTCCCGGGCCCGTTCGCTATCCGGCGACCGGGGCGAAGCGGACCGGGAGCTCCACCAGGGCCCGGTGGAACGGGCCCGGGCGCCAGCGGAGACCGGCGGCCGGGGTGGCGAGCTCCAGCTCGCTGAGGCGGCTGGTGAGCTGCTCGATCGCGGTGATGGCGATCAGCAGCGCCGGGTCCCGGGCCGGGCAGGCGTGCGGACCGGCCGCCCACGCCAGGTGCGCGGACTCGCCGCTGCCCAGCTCGCCGCCGCCGGTGGGCGGGGCGGCCTGGGAGTTGGCGGCCGCGTAGGAGACCAGGACGAGGGAGCCGGCCGCGATCTCCCGGCCGTGGAAGGTCACGTCGTAGCGCGGGTAGTGCGCGGAGAGGTTGGCCAGCGGCGGCTCGTGCCAGAGCACCTCGTCGATCGCCTGGAACGCCGTCATCGCGCCGCCGAACAGCGAACCGGCGTAGCGGGCGTCGGTGAGGAGGCGGAGCAGGGCGTTGCCGATCAGATTGGTGGTCGGCTCGTTGCCGGCGATCATGGTCAGCGTGATCTGCCGGACCACCTCCTCGTTGTCCAGCCCCGCCGGGTGGGTGAGGAACCACGAGGTCAGGTCGTGCCGGGGCCGTTCGCGCCGCTCGGCGACCATCGCGGTGACCACCGCGACAACGTCGCCGTACGCGGCCACCGCCTTCTCGGTCGACTCGATCATGCCGACGATCCCGGCCACCAGACGGTCGGCGTGCTCCTCCGGCACCCCGAACCAGGTGGTGACGGCGTGGACCGGCAGGCGGCGCGCGTAGTCGGCGATCAGATCGGCGGAACCGGTGGCCTCGAAGGTGCCGATCAGCCGGTGGGCGACCTCGGCCACCCGGCGCTGGAGCAGGTGCGGTTCCAGCAGGGCCAGGCCGTCGGTGATCACCTGGCGGTAGCGGGCGTGGGTCGCGCCGTCGCTGAAGAGGGCGGTCGGGCGGTAGCCGAGCACCGGCAGCAGCGGGGAGTCCGGCGGGACGGTCCGCTGCCAGGCCCGGGAGTCCTTGGAGAAGGTGTCGGAGTCGCGCAGCAGGTCGAGGGCTGCCTGGTAGTCGGTGACCAGCAGGGCCTCGACGCCGGGCGCGATCTCCACCGGGGCGACCGGGCCGTGGCGGCGCAGCTGCTCGTAGACGGCCTGCGGGTCGGCGGCGAAGGCCGGACCGTGGAGGGGGACCGCCCGGGGAGCCGGGTCGCCCGGTTCGGCGTCGGTCGGGCCGGCGGGTACGTCGTCGGGGCTGGTCACGGCTGCTCCGGGGCGGGATCGGGCACGGCGGGGTCGGAACCGGCGGGGTCGGGACCGGCGGGGTCGGGACCGGCGGGGTCGGACGCGTCAGGATCGGAACCGGCCGGATCGGAACCGGCGGGGTCGTGACCGGCGGGCAGGCCGTGCAGGACGTGTTCGGTGAGCGCGATCAGGGCGTCCAGACCGGAGTCGCGCTCGCGGGCGTCACAGAGCACCAACGGGGTGCTCGCGTGCAGGTCCAGGTGGGCCCGGAGCACGTCGGGCGGGTGGACGGGCGCGTCGGGGAAGCAGTTGACGGCGACCGCGTACGGCAGGCCCTGCTCCTCGACCATGTCCATGATCTCGAAGGAGTCGGCCAGCCGGCGGGTGTCGGCCAGCACCAGGGCGCCCACCGCGCCGCGGGCGATGTCCTGCCAGAGCGGGAAGAACCGGCGCTGGCCCGGGGTGCCGAACATGTACAGCACCACCTGGCCGGGCAGGGTGAGCCGGCCGAAGTCGACCGCGACGGTGGTGGTGGACTTGCCGGTCAGACCGGCCACGTCGTCCACCGGGGCTCCGGTCTCGGTCATCGCCTCCTCGGTGTGCAGGGTCGGGATCTCCGAGAGCGTGCGGATCAGCGTCGTCTTGCCGACCCCGAACGGGCCGGCCACCACCAGCTTCATCAGCGTCTGGTCCCGGTCGGGCAGGTAGCCCACCCGGTCCGGCCCGCCCGGCGCGGCCGGGTTACCGGAGAGTGCGGAGTCCAACGAGGAGCCTCTCGACGATGGAGCGGTCGGTCTGCTGGGCGCGGGGGATCGGCGCGCGGGCGCGCAGGCAGCCCGCCTCGACCAGGTCGGCCGCGAGGAAGACGGTGGCGCTGACCGGGAGCCGCAGATGGGCCGCGGCCTCCACGACGGTGAGCGCGCCGGGGCGGAGCAGGTCCCAGAGCCGACCGTGCTCGGCCCCCAACTCCGCCAGCTCCGGCGGGGGTTCGGTGCCGGAGGCGCTCAGGACGGTGAGCCGGTCGAAACCGGCCGTGCCGGGCCGGGACCGGCCGCCGGTGGCCAGGTAGGCGGGGACCATCCGCCTGCGGGGGACGGCGGTCATGACCGGGCGGGCGCGTCCTGCCGCCTGGCCGGGCTCGCCAGCGCGCGGCCCAGGGCGGCGACCTGCACCTGCATCTGGTAGGCCACGTTGCCGAGCTGGGCCTCGGGCGTGGTGAAGACGGCGAGCGAGGTGTTCTCCCCGGCCGGGACGACGACGGCGAAGCCCAGTTCGGACTCGACCACGGTCTGGGCCAGCCGGGGCTGCTCGACGTCGGTGAAGGCGGTGGTGAACGCGCGGGCGGCGGCGTGCACGGTGGCGGTCATCGCGGCGACCCGCTCGGCGGAGGCGCGGCCGAGGCCCGCCGACGCGGCCTCGACGAGGCCGTCACCGGTGGCGACGACCGCGTGCAGGACGCCCGGCAGCTCCAGCAGCGGGGTCAGCACCCACGAGATCTCGTCGGTGCCGGCCGCGGCCGCACCGGCGGCGGTGCCTGCGGTGGTGGTCCCTGCGGCGGTGGGGCTGGGCGTGCTGCTCACGGCTCGACTCCTTCGGGGGCTGGGGATCTAGCGGCCGGACGCGCCCGCGGGTCCGGCGCCGGTGTGGTCGGCGTCGGGGCGGGGCGGGGCCGCCCGGTCGGCGCCGGCGGGGCCGGTCGCCGCGGGGGACGGACGGTGGTCGGTGGTGGCGTCGCCGGTGGCGGCGGGCTCGTCGGCGACGGTGGCCGCGGCAGTACCGCCGTCACCGCCGCCCGGGTCACCGCCGTCACGCTCGGCCCGGGCGTCGGCGGCCGTCACGGCGGCGAGGGCCACGGCGGCCCGGCCGGAGCCGGTGCCGTGCTGGAGGGCCTGCCAGCGCTCGGCGGCCTGTTCGGGCGTGCGGGCCGGCGGACCGGCCGGCTGCCGCTCCCCCGCAGCCGTCGGCTCCCCGGGCTCGCCCGGTGCCGCCGGCTGCGGCCTCGCGGCCAGCGGCTGGCGCCGGCGACGGCTGGGCAGCCCGCTGCCGTCGTCCGCGACGAGGTGCACCGCGGGCACGACGTGGATGGCCGGCGGCGCGGGCCGCTCCGAAGCGTCCGGCGCATCGGCGCCGGACGCACCGGACCCGCCTGCCGCACCGGAGCGGTCCCCGGACCGGCGGGTGTACGGCGTCGGGACCGCCTGCACGGTGGGCGCCGGGGCGGGCCCGGCCCCGGCCCGCAGCGGCAGCGGGGTGAGCACCGAGAGCTGCTGCCCCTCGTCCATGACGGTCAGCAGTCCGGCCGGGACCCGCACGATGGTCCGCATGCCGCCGTACGGGGAGGGCTCGATGTGGCAGGAGAAGCCGTACTGGCGGGCCAGCTTGCCGACCACGGCGAAGCCGGTCTTCGGCGGGTTGCCCAGCTCGGTGAGCAGGACCTCGGGGGGACCTGACAGCAGCCGGCGGGCCCGGCTCAGCTGGTCCTCCTCCATCCCGATGCCGCTGTCGTCGACGATCACCAGCGCGCCCCGGCCGCCCTGCTGGACGGTCACCGGGACGTCCGTCTCCGGGTGCGAGTACGCGGTGGCGTTGGCGAGGAGCTCGGCGACGGCGATGGCCAGCGGCTCGGCGGCCCGGGCGACCACCGCCAGCCGGCTCTCCCGCAGGTGGTTGGCGACCTTGATCCGGGCGTAACCGGGCACCCGGGAGAGCGCGCCGACCACCACCTCGGCGAGCGGCGAGTCGGTGCGGGCCAGGCCGGGCCAGGCCTCGCAGAGCACGGCGACGGTCTGGATGCGGCGCAGCGCGACCTCGTTGCGGAAGTCGACCTCCAGCAGCCGGGGGTCGTCGTTGTCGTGCTGGAGCTGCTGGACCAGGCTCTGGATCTGGTAGAGCAGGGTCTGGATCTTGGAGGTGGCTCCGCGCATCGCGGAGCGGGCGGCGGCGTCGACCCGTTCGCGCTCGTCGGTCACGGCGGCGGCCGCGGCGTCGAGGACGGCCTGGAGCGTCTGGACGGCCTCCGGGCCGACGGCGGCCGGGTCGAGCGGTCCGGCGACCGGCGCGTTGGGGTGGCTGAGCCGGAGGGCGGCGGCGGCCACGCGTTCGGTGGCGAGGTGGCCGATCTCGGCCAGCAGGGCCGCGGCCTGCCGCACGGCGGCGGCGGCGCGCTCCTCGGCGGTCTCGGCGGCGAGCCGGGCCTCCGACGCCGTGCGGCCGGCGACGGTCGCGGCCTGCTCGGCCCCGGCCGTCGCGCGTTCGGCCTCGACGGCCCGGCGGACGGCCTCCGCGGTGCCGCGCTCCGCCTCGTGCGCCCGGTCCTCGGCGGCCAGTGCGCGGTCCGCCGCCTGCCGGGCCTCGTCGGCCGAGCGCCGGGCCTCGGCCCGGGCCTCGCGGGCCCGCTCCTCGCCGAGGAGGGCCCGGTTCTCGGCGGCGCGGGCGGCTTCCTCGGTCCGGGCCGCCCCGGCCGCCGCGGTGGCGGCCCGGACCAGCGCCCGGGAGCGGGCGCGCGCCAGGACGGCCGTCGCCGCGAGCGCGGCGACCGCGATCAGTGCCAGGGCCGGCAACACGAGCTGCGTCATCGACGTCCTCGGAGGTCCTCGGTCGGAGGGGCGGGGTCGCCCCGGGGGGTGTCCGGCGGCTCAGGCCCGGGTGGTCGTGCCGCCCGTCCCGTTCCGCGGCCGGGGCGTGCGCCGATCAGTGTCCTCGTCCAACTCCCGCGCCACCAGGGCCACCTGGCTCATCGCCTCCAGGACGTTCGGCACCTCCGTGCCGTCCAGGTGCCGGTACTCGGCGCCGATGGTGAGCACCAGCCGCTCGGGCAGGCCGAGTTCGGGGTAGCGCTGCTCGGCGATGATCCGGCGGGCCGCGTCCAGCGCGGGGATCCCGGCGGCGTGCAGGGCGTGCGCGCGCTCGCGCAGGTGGCCGAGGTAGGCGATGTGTTCCCGGACGCCGGCACGGCCGAGCACCGGTCCGTGTCCCGGGACGAAGATCTCGGCACCGGTCGCCAGGATGCGCTCGCAGGCGGCGATGATGTTCTCCAACGGCCCCGCCCAGTGCGAGGGGTGGTCGCCGGGCTGTTCGGCGCTCGATCCGAAGATCACGTCACCGGTGAACACCGCCCGCTGGTGCGGGAGGTGGACGATCAGGTCGCCACCGGTGTGCGCGGACGGGAGCCCGGTGATCTGCACGGGGTACTCCCCCACCCGCAGCTCCAGCTCGCCGTGGAAGACGGTGTCGGGCCGGACGGGCTCGGTCTGCGACCAGTCGAACTGGCCGAAGTGGCGCCGGAGGTAGCCGCCGAGCAGCGAGTCCGGGTCGCTGCTCGCGACCAGGGCGTGCTGCTGCTTGGGCGTCGGCTCGTAGTGGATGTGCTCCAGCGCCTCGCGGGTGGCGATGATCTCCGCCCCGGGGAGCACGCCGGCGCCCCAGAGGTGGTCGCCGTTGGCGTGTGTGACGATCACCCGGTCGACGGTGACGCCGTCGGCGAGCCGCTTGCGGCTCTCGGTGAGGAACTCCGCGGCGAGCGAGGGGTCGTAGGGCGTGTCGATCCAGAGCGCCGTCCTCGGCGAAGCCAGCAGCCCGCAGTTGGCGAGACCCCATCCGCGCTTCGGGGGAAGCCAGACGTACAGGTCATCGGCAATCGTGCTCACGTTCGCACGGTTGATCGTCATGGGCGCGATTATGCCGATGATGTGACAGGAGTGGAGCAAGGCCTCTGCAATTCAAGACAATTCCTGTCACGGACCATCCTGTCCTGTCCCGATTCCTCCCCCCTTGCACCACGCCCGGTCCAGGCCGTTCCGTCCCGTCGGGCAGGGCACTCGGGGGACGGTCCGTCGGCGTCTCAGACCAGAGGCAGGGGCCGGCACACCTCGACGGTGACGTCGACGGTGTCGAGGCCGATGACCCGGCCCTCGACGGCGACGAATCCTTTCTCCCCGGAACGGAAGAGCGCGGCCAGCGGGGACTGCCGGCCGGCGGCCCCCAGGGCCTCGACGGCCATCGCGGACCCGAAGGCGAAGACGCCGCAGAGCACGATGCAGGGGGCGTGCCGGGAGGTGCGGGTGACGAAGACGAAGCCGTGGTCGCGGACCAGCTCGTCGGCGGCGTTGTACTGGGCCTCGAACGCCATGCCGCCCCAACGGGCCCGGGCCGCCCGGGGGTGTTCCAGCCGGAAGTCCGGGAAGTCGCCGGCGAGCACGCTGGCCGAGTAGGCGTTGACGCTCGGTCCACCTATCGAGAAGGTCGGCATCCGCGGGTCCTGGGCGCCGGCGGTGACCAGCTCGATGGTCGCCTTCCGGTTGATCTTCCGCAGCAGGTCGGTGAGTTCGGCGATCGCCCGGGCCTCGGCCATCGGCATGAAGAGCACGTTCTTCGGCCCCCGGCTGGTGAGCCGGCAGCCGTCCTTGGCGTAGGCGAACTCCGCCACCTCGATGCTGGGGGTGACGATCTGCACCCGCCCGTACGGCGCGAGCAGCGCGCGCAGGAAGCCGTAGCGCAGGAAGAGGCGGGTGCGGGCGAGGGACCGGGCGGCGACGAAGCCGATCACGGCCGGGAAGAACCCGACCAGGATCTGCAGGAGGATCTCCATGGCACCCCTCGCGCGAACGACTCGGGCACGAACTGTCTGCGCTGAGGTGATGCCCCGTAGAACACCAGAAACTCCCGACACTGCAGCCCACCCGGCGCCGACCACGCGAAATGCGCCCACTTCACCCGTTCGGGTGACACCCAGTCACGCCTGCCGCGGTTCCGGCCGACCGGCCCGGCCTCACCGCCGCCCGCCTTCGCCGGCGGCGTCCGTCGGGCCGGCCGCCGACCGGCGTCTCAGCCCAGCTTCTTGGTGAACTTCCGCTCGCTGGCGCACTGCTCGTACCCGAGCCAGGCGTTGATCGCCAGCATCGGCGCGTTGGTCGCGTCGTTGGAGGTGTACGCCCGGAGCAACCCGGCCTCGCGGGCCCGGCGCAGCGACTCCAGCTTGGCCAGCTTGCTCAGGCCCCGGCCCCGGTACTCCCGGCGGCAGGCGGTGAACGCCGACCAGTACCGGTCCACGCCGTCCGTGTGCACCGCGCTGAACGCGGCCGGCTTACCGTCGACCACGGCCACGACGGTCAGGTCGCGGTCGTGGTCCGGGTGGATCCAGTCGCCGTTCAGGAACTCCTCGAAGTCGGCGGCGTCCATCTCGATCTCGCCCGGCTCGTCCCGGATGGCGTCCGCCTCGATCACGAAGATCGGGTACGGGTCGGCCGCCCACTCGCTCGCCGGGCGCAGCTCGACGCCGGCCGGCAGCGGCGGGGCCTCCGGCAGCGGCAGCGTCAGGTCACGACCGCCGAAGTGGGCCACCCGGCCCTCGGTGAAGCCGCGGGCCCGGGCGAAGGCCAACGCGTCCTCGTCCTCGTCCACCCAGCTGTGCACCTCGACCACGCCGTGCTCGGCCAGGTGCCGCTCGGCGGCGGCCAGCAGGCCGGTGAAGACACCGCGCCGCCGGTACTCGGGCAGCACGCTGCCGTTGGCGTAGCCGATGCCCTTGGTCGTCGTGCCGGTGACCAGCGCGCAACGGACCGACCCGACCACCCGGCCGTCCAGCTCCGCCACGAAGGTGCGGAAGTGCGCACCCTCGGCCTGGTGGGCGGCGTGCCAGGCGAAGGCCTCGGCCGTCATCACCAGGTGGTCGCGGCCGGCACGGTGGGCCGCCGCGGCGGCCTCGGCGTCGTCGGGGCGGAAGTCACGAATTATCAGTGTTGTCATAGGTGCGTCACGCTAACCCGCGGCGGGCTCGTACGCAGCCGATTAATCTCCGGGCCCGAGGCCCGCCCCACCGGCCCCACCTGCGAAGAAGTCACGGGAAGGGGACCAAAGTCCCTCACCCGCGTGCCGCCAAGCTCAAATAATGCTCTGAGATGTCCGGGTGAGGCTTGGCAGCGGTACCGTCCGGGGACATCCTCAGCAGCACAGCCCGGTGGCCCTGGCGACGAGGCCCGCGCCGACCGACGGCTCCCCACCAGCCCTCAGAAGGGGGCGCACCCATGACCTCTCCTGCACTGCGAGCGCCCGCGACGACGACGGGGACCACCGCCGGCACGGCCGGCAGCACCGCCACGGCCGGCACGGCCCGTGCCGCCGGCCGGCTCGGCATCGGCCTCGGCTGGCGCAGCGAGATCGACACCGTGGTGGAGCGGCAGCCCGGCCTGGACTGGGTCGAGGTCGTCGCCGAGAACGTCTGCGCCGACCACCTGCCCGAGTCCCTGACCGTCCTCCTCGCCCGCGGCCTGACCGTGATCCCGCACGGCGTCTCGCTCGGTCTCGGCGGCGCCGACCGGCCCGACCCGGCCCGCCTGGCCAGGCTCGCCGAGACCGCCGGGGCCCTCGGGTCCCCGCTGGTCACCGAGCACCTGGCCTTCGTCCGGGCCGGTGGCCTGGAGGCCGGCCACCTGCTGCCGGTGCCGCGCACCCGCGACGCCCTGGACGTCATCGCCGAGAACGTCCGGATCGCCCAGGACCAGCTCCCGGTCCCGCTGGCGCTGGAGAACATCGCCGCCCAGCTGGCCTGGCCGGACGACGAGCTGACCGAGGGGCAGTTCCTCGCCGAGCTGGTCGAACGGACCGGCGTCCGGCTGCTGATCGACGTCGCCAACCTGCACACCAACCGGGTCAACCTCGGGATCGACCCGGCCGCCGAGCTGGACCGCCTGCCGCTGGAGGCCCTCGCCTACGTGCACGTCGCGGGCGGCACCATGATCGACGGGGTCTGGCACGACACCCACGCCCACCCGGTCACCGAGCCGGTGCTGGAGGTGCTGGCCGAGCTCTGCGCCCGGGTCGCCCCGCCCGGCGTGCTGCTGGAGCGCGACGCCGCCTTCCCGCCGCCCGCCGAACTGGCCGCCGAACTCGACGCCGTGCGCCGGGTGCTGGACGGCGGTGGCCCACGGTGACCGCCACCGACGAGGCCCGGGAGCGGCTGGCCGCCCGGCAGACCGACCTGCTCACCGCCCTGGTGGCCGGCGGGCCGGTGCCGCCCGGCTTCGATCCGGCCCAGGTCCGCGCCCAGTCCGCCGCCCTGGCAGCCAAGCGCCGTGACACCGCCGCCAAGGTGGCACCGGCACTGCCGCGCCTGCTCGGGCCGCAGTACGGGCCGCTCTTCCTCGCCTACGCCCGACGGCACCCGCAGACCGGCGGCTACCGCGCCGACGCCCGCGCCTTCGCCGCCTGGGCGCTCGCCGAACCGCCCCGCCGGGCAACGGACGACCCGACAACGGACGACCCGGCGAAGCGCGACCCGGCGACGGAAGGCACCGCAGCCGCCCCGCTCGACGCCGAACGGCGCCGGGCCCTGGAACGCTGGCTCCGCCCGGCCCCCGAACGACCGCCCGGCCCGCTCGCCCGCCTGCGCCGCGCCCTGCGGCCCGGCAGCCGGACCTGACACCCGGCGGCCCGGCCGCAGCAGGCGAGCACCGGAGCTCGCACCACGTCACCGGGTCCGCGCACCGTTCGCCGGACCCCACGAACGACCCACCACACACCGGGCGCCGGACCCCGCGCACCCGAAACCCGCACCGGGCCGCCAGGCCCCGCGCACCAGAACGAGCGGCACCAGAACGCTCACGTCCCGGGGGGAATCCGCCCATGTGGCACAACAGCTACTTCCTCGTCCCCGCCCTCCTGCTGTTCGCCGCCGCGCTGTACGCCGCGCAGGCCAAGCGGGCCGCCAAGCGCGTGCCGTCCCCCAAGGGCCTGCCCGGCCGCGGCCTGCCGCTGCTGGACACCGCCTTCCTCGCCGGCGGCCCCGGCCGGGTCTTCGACACCGCCTTCGTCCGGATGCACCGGGACGGCCGCGCCGTCCTGAACCGCGCCGGCCTCGTCACCCTCACCGGCACCCTGGCGTTCGACGCCGTCGACCAGGCCGTCATCGAGGCGGCCGGCCCGTCCCGGAGCGGCGAGCTCGGCGCCCTGCGCCGCGCGGTGATGCGCTCCGCCGCCGTCCAGGAGATCGGCGACCGGCTCGCCGACCGCGGTCTGCTGCGCGACCCCGTGCGGCTGCGGCGGGCCAGGTCCGCCCGCCGGCTGCTCTGGATAGCCCTGCTCGACGTGGTGGTCTTCGCCGTCGCCGCCTACCTGCTGGACTCCGACGAGCCCGGCTACGACCGCCCGGCGCTCTGGGCCCCGCTGGTCATGCTCGGGTTCGGCCTGTTCTCGCTGCCGGCCAGCTGGCCGCTCAAGGGCCGGATCACGCCCGCCGGGCGGCGTCAGCTCACTCTGATGAACACCGGCAAGCCGTGGAAGCCCTCCGACCGGCCGGCCCCCCTGCACGCCCGCGACGCCACGTTGCTCGGTGCCGTGGCGCTCGGCGGCCTCGCCACCGCCGAGCTGGCCGACGAGCAGCTGCGGGAGGCGATGCTCGCCTCGGCGGCGGCCGACCAGGCCGCCCGGTCCGCCGCCCACACCGGCGCCGGCTCCTCCTCGTCCTCCTCGTCCGGCTCGTCCTCCTCGTCCTGCGGCACCGCGGGCACCTGGTGCGGCTCCTCCTCCGACTCCGGTTCCTCCGGTTCGGGCTGCGGCGGAAGCAGCGGCTGCGGGTCGTCGAGCGGCGGGTCCTCCTCGTCGAGCTGCGGGTCGAGCTCCGGGTCCTCCTGCAGCTCCTCCTCCAGCTGCGGCGGAGGCGGAGGCGGCTGCGGTTCCTGACCACCGCCCGCCCCGGACGTCACAGTTCGGTATCGCGGTCCGGGAATGCGTTCCACCCACGACGGCGGCGGGTCTACAACAACCCCATGTGGTTGCTCTTCCTGCTCCCGGCCTGCGTCGCCGCGGTCCTCTCCTGCATCCGGCTGGTCCGGACGGCCGCGACCGCCGACGCCCTGGCCGGGCAGGAGGGCCCACGGCCGGCCGAGGCGGTCGGGATCGGGCTCTACGAGACGGCCTACCTGGCCGGCGGCCCGGACCGGGTGGTGGAGCTGGCACTCGTCCTGATGGCGTCCCGGGGCCGGCTGCACCTGGCCCACACCGGGTGGACGACGGTCGTCGACCCGCGCGGCCGCAGCCGGCTCGAACGCGCGGTGCTCGCCACCGTCGGCCCCGAGGGCCAGTGCCGCACGGACGACCTGCGCGAGGCGATGGGCGCCCACCCCACCGTGCTGGAGATCGGCAGCCGGCTCTCGCTCGCCGGGCTGGCGACCCCGGCGGCCGTCCAGCGGCGCACCGTCCTGGTGATCCGGCAGGTCCGGCAGGCGCTGTTGCTCTCGCTGGTCCTGCTGGCCGCCGCGCTGGCCACCGGCGTCCTGGTGGACGGTGACGCGCTGGCACCGCTGGCCTGGTTCTCGCTGCCGCTGGTGCTCACCGCCGGGACCCTGCTGATGGCCCGGGTCGACGTCTACCCGTACACCGGTTGGGCCTCGCCGGTCGGCCAGGAGGTGCTCCGCGAAGTCCGCCCACCGCGCCAGCACGGCCTCACCGACGACGACGAGCGCGAACTGTTCACCGCCGTCGCCATGAACGGCACCGACGCCCACCCCGACGCCCGCCTCCGCGCGGCCCTCCGCCGGCACTGAGGGTCCGGCCGGACCGGCGGCCCCGACCACGCCACGACGCCCGGACGCAGCGATGCCGGCCTGCCGGGACGAGCCCCGCAGACCGGCGTCCTCGGCCGCGTTCGACGGCCGGTGGCCTCAGACGAGGCCGTTGAGCAGCTCGCTGACCGGCTTGCGGCGCCCGGTGAAGAACGGCACCTCCTCGCGGACGTGCAGCCGGGCCCGGGAGGGGCGCAGGTCGCGCATCAGGTCCACGATGCGGTGCAGCTCGTCCGCCTCGAAGGCGAGCAGCCACTCGTAGTCGCCCAGCGCGAACGAGGCGACCGTGTTGGCCCGCACGTCCGGGTAGCCGCGCGCCATCTGGCCGTGCTCGGCGAGCATCGCGCGCCGCTCGGCGTCCGGCAGCAGGTACCACTCGTAGGAGCGGACGAACGGGTAGACGCACACGTAGTCGCGCGGGCGTTCGTCGGCGAGGAACGCCGGGATGTGCGACTTGTTGAACTCGGCCGGGCGGTGCAGCGCCATGTTCGACCAGACCGGCTCCAGCTCCCGGCCCAGGCCGGTGCGGCGGAAGCGGTTGTACGCCTCCTGGAGGTCGTCGGAGTCGGCGGCGTGCCACCAGACCAGGATGTCGGCGTCGGCGCGCAGACCGGACACGTCGTAGGTACCGCGCACCGTGACGTCCTTGGCGTCGAGCTGGGCGAACAGCTCGTCCACCTCGGCGGCCAGGCCGGTGCGGTCCTCGGGCAGTGCGCCCTTGAGCTTGAACACCGACCACATGGTGTAGCGGATGACCTGGTTCAGGTCCCGTGCCTTCTTCTTCTCCGGCTGCTGCTCAACGGTCTCAGTCATGCGCCCATTGTCCTCTCGGTGACGTTCTCCCCGGTCAGCGGGGTCAGCACTCCGTCGAGCCCGGCGACGGCCGTCCGGGCGCTCGCGATGCACGCCGGGATGCCCACCCCGTCGTACGCGGCCCCGCACAGCGCCAGCGCGCCGACCCGGTCCGCGGCAGCCCGGATCCGGGCCACCCTGTCCAGGTGGCCGACCGGGTACTGCGGCAGGCCGGCCCGCCAACGGGTGACGGCGGTGTCGTACGGGCGGGCGGTCAGTCCGATCGCCTCGCCCAGGTCGGCCAGCGATCCGGCGACCAGTTCCTCGTCCGGCAGTTCCAGCGGCTCCTCCTCGCGCAGCCGGCCCAGCGAGGTGCGCAGCACGAACGCGTCCGGGGCGGAGCGCTCCAGCCAGCCCCACTTGTTGGAGGAGAAGGTCGACGCCTTGATCCGGCGGCCGTCCACCGGCGGCACCAGGAAGCCGCTGCCGGCCGGCGGCTCCGGCAGGTCGGAACGCCGGAACGCCAGGGTGACCAGGGCCATCCCCGCGTACTCGACGGCGTCCAGCTCGACGGCCGCGGCCGGTGCGTCGGCGCGCAGCAGCCGGGCGGCGGCGGGCGCGGGCACGGCCAGCACCACGGCGGTGGCGTGCAGTTCCCCGCCGTCGCCGGTCGCGACCCGCCAGCCGTCCGGGGTGCGGCGCAGCCCGGTCACGGCGGTGCGGGTGCGCAGGTCGACGCCGGCTCCGGCGCAGGCGGCGGCGACCGCCGTCGGCAGGGTGCCGAGGCCGCCGCGCAGACCCTGGAAGACGGGGGTCCCGGCGGTCTGCGGCCGGGTGGCCAGTTCGTGCACGCCGGCGACCAGCGAGCCGCCGCCGCGGGCGACGGGCAGCAGGGCGGGGACGGCGGCACGCAGCGAGATCTCGTCGGCGCGGCCGGCGTAGACACCTCCGAGCAGCGGCTCGACCAGCCGGTCCACCACCTCGCGGCCGAGCCGGTCGGCGACGTACCGCCCGATCGCGACGTCGTCCGTGACGGCCTCGCCGGCCCCCTCGTGCCGGGCCCGTTCCAGGCCCTCGGCGCTCAGTACCCCGGAGGCCTCCAGCGCGGCGAGGTCTCCCGGAACGCCCATCACCTGTCCGCCGGGCAGGGGCCGCAGCGCGCCCCTCGTCCAGATCGCGGCCCTGGCGGTGGTCGGCGGTTCCAGTTCCCCGTCCAGTCCGACCGCGCGCGCCAGGTCGACCGCCTCGGGCCGCCGGGCCAGCATCGACTCGGCCCCGAGGTCCACCCGGACCCCGCCCACCTCGCCGCCCCAGAGCTTCCCGCCCAGCCGGTCGGACGCCTCCAGCAGCGTCACCCGCGCCCGGGCCGCTCCCCCGGCGGCCCCGCTGAGCACGGCGGCCGCGGTCAGCCCCGCGATCCCGCCGCCGATCACGACGACATGTGCTTGCGACATGCCTCGCAGTCTTGCAGGTCTTTACACCTTTGCCTCAATCCGCCCGCTTCCGCCCGTTCGAGGCCCCGGGGGCGGGGGCGGGCGCGACATCCGCGCGCGCCACGTCCGGTCGGGGTCGTACGGGAGGTCGGCGCCCGGATGTCCGGCGGGGCGGTGCGGCGGGGTGACGGCGGCACTGCTGCGGCGGGCGGGGAGCGTGGTGGAGACGGTCCGACGCCTTGTCCGGGCCGCAGCCGAGCTGTGATCGAGCTGCGACCTCCGGAGCGGGTCCGATCCGGCTCCGCGCCCGTCGAATGGTCCGGGTGCCGGAAGGAATCGGCGCCGGAACTGTGGACGCGGGGAGGACTCGATCGTGGAACGAGGACGGCGGAGAGCGGGGGCGCTGGCGGCGGTGGCCGTGGCGGCGGTACTGGCCGGGGGGTGCAGCGCGTCCGACAAGAGGGACAGCAGCATGAGCGGCAACGCGGCGCCGGCGGTCGCCGGTGACGCGGCGGCACCGGCAGCCGCGCCGGCCGCGCCGGCCGCACCCGGTGCGGCGGGTGCGGCCTCGGCCGCTCAGAAGGCCGCGCCGGAGGCGGGTGCCGGCAAGCCGAACGCGGTGCCGGTGGCGGACACCCGTCAGATCGCCTACAGCGCGCAGTTGTCCGTCCGGGTGGCGAAGGCGGACGCCGCGCTGGCGCGGGCCCGCGACCTGGCGGTCGGGGCGGGCGGCTACGTGGCGAGCGAGACGGTGAGCGGTTCCGCCGGGGTCCCCGGCGGCGGAGGGGGTGGCAAGCGCCCGGTCGACATGGATCCGCCCGGCCCGCAGAGCGGGCAGCTGACGGTGAAGGTGCCGTCGGCGGCGTTCCAGCAGACGCTGGACCAGCTGGCCGGGCTGGGCGAGGTGTTGTCCCGCCGCAGCCAGGCGGACGACCTGACCCAGCAGGTCGCGGACGTCGGCAGCCGGGTGCAGACCCAGCAGGTGAGCGTGGACCGGGTCCGGGCGCTGATGGCGCAGGCGAAGACGCTGGCCGAGATCACCAGCCTGGAGGGCGAGTTGAGCCGCCGCGAGGCGGACCTGGAGTCCCTGCAGAAGCAGCTGAAGGAGCTGTCGGCGAAGACCTCGCTGTCCACCATCACGCTGGACGTCCGGCAGCGGGCGGACACCCCGGCGCCGGACGAGCCGGATGCCGAGGACGACGACGGCTTCTGGACCTCGGTCGGTGACGCGCTGGGCGGCGGCTGGGACGTGCTGGCGGCGATCGTGCGCGGCGTCGCGGTCGCGGTGGCCGCGGCGGCGCCGTTCCTGCTGGTCGCCGGACCGGTGGCGCTGGTGCTCTGGGTGCTGCGCCGGCGGCGGCGGGCCGGAGCGGGGACGGCACCGGTCACCCCGGTCACCCCGGACGGTCAAGGTGGGCAGGGCGGTCAGGGCGGGCAGGGCGGTCAGGGCGATCGGCCGGCGGCACCCGAGGTCCCCGCCGCCCCCGTCGAGAGCCCGAAGGTCCCGGCCGTCCCGCCCGGGCGCCCGGGCGCTCCCGGGGAGGGCGGGGAGGAGTAGCTCAGCAGCGCAACCGCCGGTACGGCGGCGGGACCCCTCCGGGAGGTCCCGCCGCCGTACCGGCGCGCGCCGGCCCGCAGACCTCAGCGGGCGCTGGACTCGTGGACGAAGGCGACGAGGCGGCTGAGCGCGTCCGGGTCCATGCTGGGCAGCACGCCGTGGCCGAGGTTGAAGATGTGGCCGCTGGTGCCGAGCGCCCGGGCGGCCTGCAGCACCTCGCGCGCCTTGGCCTCGACGGCCCGGGTCGGAGCGAACAGCACGGCCGGGTCGAGGTTGCCCTGCAGGGCCTTGCCGGGGCCGACCCGCTCGGCGGCGACGTCCAGCGGGACCCGCCAGTCGACGCCGACCACGTCCGCGCCGGCCTCGCCCATCAGGCCGAGCAGCTCGCCGGTGCCGACGCCGAAGTGGATCCGCGGGACGCCGTAGCCGGCGACGGCGTCGAACACCTTGGTGCTGGCCGGCATGACCGAGCGCCGGTAGTCGTCCGGAGCGAGCGCGCCGACCCAGGAGTCGAAGAGCTGGACCGCGGAGACGCCCGCCTCGATCTGCACCTTGAGGAAGGCCGAGGTGATGTCGGCCAGCCGGTCGACCAGGGCGGCCCACAGCTCGGGCTCGCCGTACATCATGGCCTTGGTGTTCTCGTGGTTCTTGGACGGGCCGCCCTCGACCAGGTAGCTGGCCAGCGTGTAGGGCGCGCCGGCGAAGCCGATCAGCGGGGTGGAGCCGAGCTCGTCGACGAGCAGGCCGATCGCCTCGGTGATGTAGGGGACGTCGTCCGGCTCCAGCGGGCGCAGCCGCCGGAGGTCCTCGAAGGTACGGATCGGGTCGGCGATGACCGGACCGATGCCGGGCTTGATGTCGACGTCGATGCCGACCGCCTTGAGCGGCACCACGATGTCGCTGAAGAAGATCGCCGCGTCCACCTGGTGCCGGCGCACCGGCTGGAGGGTGATCTCCTTGACCAGCTCGGGCCGCATGCAGGACTCCAGCATGGGGATGCCCTCGCGGACCTTCAGGTACTCGGGCAGCGAGCGGCCGGCCTGGCGCATGAACCACACCGGGGTGTGCGGTACCGGCTCGTGCCGGCAGGCCCGCAGGAACGCGGAGTCGTACGCGGCGCCGCGGCGCGCGGGGGGCTGCTGGCCGGGGGCGGCGCCTGCCTGGGCGGCTGCCGTGGTGTCTGCCGTTGTCTCGCTCACGCCCCAAATCTTCGCACGCGGCCCGGACCGGCCCCCTCGCCCGGTCTCGTCGGTTCCTCCAAGATCTGGCCGGATTGCCCTCCCGGCGCGCCGCGCGGAAAGAAGTTGCGGCGATTAACCGAGTTTTCGACCTAGTCTTCGGGTCATGGCAGCGGTCGGAGGGCACCCCGCACAGGGTGGCGGAGCAGGTGGCGGAACGGGTCGGGAGGCGGCGCCGAGCGAGTTCCGGGCCGCCGTGGAGGCGTTCTCCGGAGCTCGGCTCCGCCCCGAGGTCGTCCTCTCCCCCGCCCCCGCGCCGCGCCGGCTCGCCCCGTTCGCGTTCGCGGTGACCGCCGCCGTCGAGGTCGACGGCGAGGAGCTCGCCGACGGCCGGCTGGTGCTGCTGCACGACCCCGCCGGCCAGGAGGCCTGGAACGGGGACTTCCGCGTGGTCACCATGACCCGGGCGGAGCTGGAACCGGAGATGGCCGGCGACCCGATGCTCTCCGAGGTCGGCTGGGCCTGGCTGCTCGACGCGTTGCAGGCGCACGGCGCCGGGTACGCGGAGGCCTCCGGCACGGTGACCCGGTGCGCCTCGCAGTACTTCGGCGGGCTGGCGGACCGCGAGTCCAGCACCGAGATCGAGATCCGGGCGTCCTGGACGCCGGCCGACGGCCGTTTCGAACGGCACCTCGCGGCCTGGGGGGACCTGCTCTGCATCAGCGCGGGTCTGCCGCCGGTCGCCCCGGCCCCGCAGTCACCGGCCGACGTCGCGTCACTCGGTGGAGTGGTCCCGATGCCCGCGCGACGGCGCCCGCGCTCGCACTGACGAGTGGCGCCCGGGATGCCCGGCGCCGCCGTGCCCGGCATGTCCTCCAGGGCTGACGACGTGTGATCCCACGCGGGCCCTCCGTCAACGAACCGCTCGAACCTGACCACTCCGCGATCGATCTGATCGATTTTGTGCGATTTCCAGGCACCTCGTATCAGTCACTTGCGCGATTTGTCCGTATTGTTACTCACTAGATCGTGATCTTTCGCTAAAGCCGGGCACGGATGATGCCGAAGCAGACTGTGACCCTTTCCGAACGCGGAACACTCCGACCGCCCCCTCGGGGTTCCGTCCGCCACTCCCCGCAGGAGGCCTGGTGTCGGTCCTTCTTGAGCACCCCGCAAACGTGGTCGCCTACCGGCCGACCAAGCCCACCGCCATGGTGGTCATCGCCGATCCCCGCGTCCGAAACACCGTCACCCGCCACCTCTGGGCGCTCGGCGTCCGGGACGTGATCGAGGTGTCCTCGATCGCCGAGGCCCGCCCCCGGGTCTCCACCCCCCGCGACATCTGCGTCGCCGACGTCCACCTCCCCGACGGCTCCGGACTCACCATCCTCGCCGAGACCCGCGCCGCGGGCTGGCCCAACGGGCTCGCGCTGTCCGCCGCCGACGACATCGGCGCGGTCCGCAGCGCGCTGGCCGGCGGTGTGAAGGGCTACGTCGTCACCGGCACCCGCACCAACGTCGCGATGCCGGGTCGCCCCGGCCTCCCCCTCGGCGCCGGCGGCCTCGCCGGACGGATGCGGCGCCCCGGCATGCCGGGCATGCCCGGTGCGGCCGGCGCTCCGGGCGGCGCGCCCGGGGCCCCCGGTGCGCCGGGAGCCCAGCAGGCCGCCTACCGCGAGCTCTCCGGCCGGGAGGTGGAGGTGCTGCGGCTGGTCGCCGAGGGCCAGTCGAACAAGGCGATCGGCGTGGCGATGGGCCTCTCCGCGCTCACGGTGAAGAGCCACCTCGCCCGGATCGCCCGCAAGCTGGGCACCGGGGACCGCGCCGGGATGGTCGCGGTCGCCCTGCGCACCGGCATCATCCACTGACCCTGGTGGACCGCCGCGGCGGCCTGGAGGAACGTTTCTGTACCGTCGCCCGCCCGTCTCCGGGCCGCTCGTGATCCACGGCTCCGCCCCGGGGAGATGTCTCCCCGGGGCGGAGCCGTGGACGGCCCCGCTCCGGATCGGCGGCCGTCGACACCCGATCAGGGCGCCCCGGAGGCGCACGGGCAGGTCACAAAGCGGTCTGACCAGTCCGACAACACTCCCGGCTGCGGGGACCGTCGTACCCTTGGTAGGTGACCGACGCCGTAGCAGCCATCCCAGAAGAAGCAGCCCCGGTCCCGCTCCTGGAGCCGAAGGAGGGGATCCCTCCGGTCGTGGCGGACGAGCAGGCGCTTGCCGCCACCGTCGCCGCCTTCGCCGCGGGAACCGGACCGGTCGCCGTCGATGCCGAGCGGGCCTCCGGCTACCGCTACGGCCAACGGGCGTACCTCATCCAGCTGCGCCGCGCGGGCGCCGGTACCGCGCTGATCGACCCCATCGCCTGCCCCGACCTCAGCGGGCTGGGCGAGGCCCTCGCGGACACCGAATGGGTGGTGCACGCCGCCACCCAGGACCTGCCCTGCCTGGCCGAGGTCGGCATGAGACCCCGGCGGCTGTTCGACACCGAGCTGGCCGGGCGGATCGCCGGCTTCGCGCGGGTCGGACTCGGGCCGATGACCGAGAGCGTGCTCGGGCTGAGCCTGGCCAAGGAGCACTCCGCGGTCGACTGGTCCACCCGGCCGCTGCCCGAACCGTGGCTCCGCTACGCCGCTCTGGACGTCGAGGTGCTGGTCGAGCTGCGCGACGCGCTCGAACGGGAGCTGGACGCCCAGGGCAAGCTCGACTGGGCCCTGGAGGAGTTCGCCGCGATCGCCGCGGCGCCCCGCCCCGCCCCGCGGACCGACCCGTGGCGCCGCACCTCGCAGCTGCACAAGGTGCGCCGGCGGCGCCAGCTGGCCGTGGTGCGCGAGCTCTGGCTGGCCCGCGACCGGATGGCCCAGGAACGGGACGTCTCGCCGGGCCGGGTGCTCTCGGACGCGGCGATCGTCAACGCCGCGCTCGCCATGCCCCTGAACATCGCCGCGCTCCAGGGCGTCCAGGGCTTCGGCCCGCGGGTGCACCGGCGCCAGCTGGAGCAGTGGCTGGCCGCCGTCCAGCGCGGCCGGGAGGTGCCGGAGAACCAGCTGCCGCCGTCCGCGGCGCCGCACGACGGCCCCCCGCCGCCGCGGGCCTGGGCCGAGAAGGACCCGGTGGCCGCCGCCCGGCTGACCGGCGCGCGGGCCGCCGTCACCGATCTGGCCGAGTCGCACAACCTCCCCGCCGAGAACCTGATCACGCCGGACCTCGTCCGCCGGGTCGCGTGGGAGCCGCCGGCCGGCGCCGGCGCCGGGGAGGTGGCCGCGGCGCTGCGCCGGCTGGGCGCCCGCCAGTGGCAGGTGGACCTGGTCGCGCCCGCGCTGGCCACGGCCTTCGCGGAGGCCGCCGCCGCCGAGCAGCAGGACTGAGCGGTCGGACGTGGGAGCTGGGGTTGCAAACCGCGGTGGGGGGGGACCCAACACACACAATATTTAAAAAAAAGACAGCCCAA